>CAYYVT010000083.1:0-17815 GCA_964475215.1 uncultured Nitrososphaerales archaeon | reverse complement strand
CCGCCTCCTCCTGACGACCCGCAAGGAACTCGAGGCAGGCTACCCAGGGGATCATCTGCTTTATGAAGATCTCTCCGGCCGTCGTCTCCTCGATTCATCAAAGGTCTTGGCTCATCTCCTAGAGGGAAGGCGCGACACCCTTGTAGTGGGAATGGATCCAGGCGAGAACACGGGCATTGCCTGCCTCTACAGGGGCCACGACCTCTTCGCCACCTCATGCGACTCACTGGACAGGGCTGCCGACCTGGTCTGCGAAGTGTTGAAGGTCGAATCGAAGGAGAAGCTCGTCAGGATCGGCAAGGGCGACCGCCAGAGGGCCATCTTCCTTGCCAGAGGCATACGGGACAGGTGTTCGGGGAAGATGCGCATAGAGCTCGTCGACGAGAGAGGGACAACCAAGACCATGAGGGCCCCTATCCACCGCCACGGTCGCAGGGATGCGTCCTCGGCTCTGATTATCGCCAGGAAGCAGGGCTCAGAGTTTCGATGAAAGCAGTAGGCTTCTTTCGGGCTCCGTTTGGCTAATACCCTTTTCTACCGGACGGTGCTACTCGGTGGAAGCCATGAAGAGGCTTTGGGCCCCTTGGAGGATGGAGTTCATCGGCAAGGCTGAGAGGGGTTGCGTGTTTTGCACCCTCCCCAAGGGGACAAGCGACAGGGATTCCCTAATCCTGAGAAGAGGAACTTCGTCCTACATAATCATGAATCGATATCCGTACAACAACGGCCACCTCATGGTGGCTCCCTACAGGCACATCTTGGACTTCGAGGAGCTCTCCGAAGTCGAAAGGCTGGAGGTCATGGAGGAAATAGCCCTATGCGTAAAGGCGCTCCGGCAGACGGTGGACCCGGGAGGCTTTAACCTGGGGGCGAACCTAGGGCGCGCCTCCGGGGCGGGCTTCGAACACCTACACTTCCACGTCGTGCCTCGATGGGATGGGGACACCAATTTCATGCCCATTCTGGGAGAGGCTAAGGTCATCCCCCAGCACCTCATGGACACCTACGACCGGCTTCTTCCTGCCTTTAAGGCGAAGCGTCAAGAGAAGAGGCAGAAGGGAGCTGGAGGAAGGGCCCCGGCCACTCGAATCAGCAGGACGCAGTGAGGGTTCGGGCAAGGGTAAGTATGCTGAGGAGATAATATTTCGAAGTCTCACTCTTTCTCCAACAGCTGTGCCTTCCCTCTAGAGGACACTCCGTCGACGAACTTCATCGCATCCTGATGGCTCCCTATGATCCCGCCCCAATGCATGGGTACAGCCACGGAAGGGGAGATCAGTGCCGCGGCCTCGATAGCCTCCTCTGGGGTCATCACAAATGTCCCGCTGACAGGCAGGAGGGCAAGGTCAATCTTTCCCAAAGCCTTCATCTCCTGTATAAAGTCGGTGTCTCCTGCATGGTACACCCTTGCGCCGCCCATCTCGATCACGAACCCAGCGCCGTTGTAACCCTTCTCGTGGAACACGTGTCCTGGTGATCGGAACTTGTTGATGTTGTAGGCGGGCACCGCGCTCACGATTATGCCGCCCTCGCTGAAGGTCTCCCCCGCTCGCAGGTAGTGAACTTCCTTCCCTTTGCGCTCGAGCTTGCCCTGGCAGCATAGAGAGGCGATAATGATAGTCTCCGGCTTCAGCACCTTGGCGAGGTCCTCTTCGTTTAGGTGGTCATAATGGTCATGGGAGATGGTCACGAAATCGGCCTTCTTCGTCTGCACCCTAATGCGGAAGGGGTCAGTGTAAAGGACCTTCCCATCTGCCTCCAGCCTAAAGCAGTCATGTTCCAAATAGCTGACCGTCAACCTGCCTATTTCTAACACATGCCAAACGCGAAAGGCCCGAGAGAAAAAGGTGTCGGAGTTCCAATCGATACCCACTCAAAGCCTGTCGGTCCTTCCACACTTCGGGCTCGATGTTGGCGTTGAGTGAGGCGGCGCCATGCATCCTTATCCTTAGCCTGTAGTCTATGATGCGACTCTTGTGGGCATCCTCAAAGGAGGTCCAGCCATAGGGGCAGCGCCGTGCTCGCTTGCCGAGCTTGATTCCGCTTTGGGTTCCCCCTTGTAAGTTCTTTGTGAATTCTCGAACGCGGGTCGAAGGTTCATTGTCGACTCCGTCGGGTGCCTGGTACGCGTCAACCAATATCCTAACTGTGATTGCCCCGGGGGGAAGTCAGGGAGATTCGACGATTTCGTAGCTGTGGTGCAGCTTCGCCTTTCCGTTAATTGTGTTCGAGACGGTGCAGTACTTCTCCTGCGAAAGGGAGATCGCCCTTTCCACAGCGGACTTCTCAATCCCCCTTCCCTCGATGATGTATTTCACGTCCACCTCTTGGAAGTACTTCGGGTAACCCGCTGTCCGATCTCCCGTGACCTCAATCTTCACCCCGGTGACCTTCTGTCTCATCTTCTTCAGGATAGATACGATGTCTATGCCTGTGCAGCCTCCTAGGGAGGCCAGCAGCGTTTGCGATGGGGACATGCTCATCGGGAGGTCTTGGTCATCCACTCGAGCGTCCATAAGAATGGAGTACCCTTCCCTGTTGCTGGCGAGAAAGGTGTACCCTTCAATCCACTGAACCTTCACGGAAGTAGGGTCTGTCACGACACCACGGCGCTCCTAGAAGTCTAATAGGCTTTACCCCAGCGTTTGTCGTGGGTCCAGCTGCTATCCTCCCATAAGGATGCGACCAACCTCTTGCAAACGTCTTCACAGATCGGGATTCGCGTTTTGATGGTTCACCCGGAATGCCTCAATAGCGTACCGAAAGAGCCCTCATCCTTGGCTCATGGGTCCCAAACCCTTGCTAAACGGAGGCCCGAGGAAACCGCGGCCGCGGGCTATCGTTGCAAGTAGGTCTGCCAGCTCACGCCGAGGCCGTCCTCGACGAGAAATCGAAACGTCTCCTCCATCCTAGCTTCGGTGGCGCCAATATCCGCCACCGGCTTCTTAACCCTGAACATGGCAGTCCCACTCTTGAGTAGGCTGACGTCGAACATGTCATCGAGCTCTAGGGTCCTGAAGAGCGCGCCAGAGGCTTTGATTATGTAGCCCTTCTTGGCCGAGAAAGGATCAAGCTTCTCGAGAGGAAGCTCCAAGGCCCTTGGGGGGTTTACGAAATACGTTCCACTTCCATCTCTGGCGCATGCCCTCTCAACCAACGGTGGTCGAATGTCGCTCAAAGTCGTTCCGCCACCTGAAACGGGGCAGCTGGGGTTCGCCGACACCCCGAAGGAGTCAAAGCTGAAATGTCGAAGATCGACCAGGAGGAGTTTCGATGCCAACGCTGGACTCTCTCCTATGAGGATCTTGACCGCTTCAGAGACGGAGACGCTGGCGATGACGCCGAGAAGGGAGGGGTGGACTCCGACCACGGCGCACTTCTGCGTGGTGGCATCGCTCACGCCTCCCAGAAAGCACTCCAAGCACGGAGTCTCACCGGGGATTATCGTCGAAACGTTTCCATACATCTCCAAAGCGGAAGAGAAGACGTAGGGTACCTTCGCCTTGAAGGCAGCGCGGTTTAACGCGTATCTCCCCTTCATATCATCGAGCCCATCCAGGACGACGTCGACCCCCTCCAGCTGACTTAGAAGGCCCTCATACGAAATTGACTCCGCATAGCCCTCCACCCTGATCGACCCATTGATCTCTTCCAGCCTCTTCACCGCCACTTCAGCCTTCGGCCGCCCAGCGTCGGCCTCCCGGTAGAGGTACTGGCGGTGAAGATCAGTGAGGCTGACTATGTCTCTATCCACAACCTTGATCGTCCCGACGCCAAGAGAGGCGAACTGTATGAGGATGGGGGAACCGAGGCCCCCGGCTCCAGCCACCAGGACCGTGGAGTGCTTCAGCTTGACCTGTCCTTCCCAGCCGATATCCCTGAGGACTATCTGGCGGGCATACCTATTCTCCTCGGCGTCGCTGAGCCCCTGCTCACCCGCTTGGCCCATGGAACTCCTACTCTCTGCATGGCTTCGGCCCACACTTCGCATTATAAGGGTGACTGAAGATGGCTTTTGGGAATCAGGCACTGAGGTCTGTTAGGCCCGGGGTCCAATCCTTTGGCCAGATCAATGGACTACAAGTCTGCAACCCGCGAGGCATGTGTGGCAGACCTTGGATAACCATATTGACCCCAGCCCACGCCAAGGCCCTCCTCTAGGATCTTCCTCAGCACGGACTTCATCTTCCTCTCGGCTGCGTGAAGGTCATCCAGAGGCTTCTTGACCGCAAAGATGGCTGTTCCACTCTCCAAGAGGCTGAGATCAAAGAGGTCATCCAGTCGGAGAGTTCGGAAGAGGGGGCTCCCCTTCATGACGGCGATCCCGTTGGCATGGCAGTAGGAGTCCAATCTCTCGAGGTCGAGGGCCTGAACCCGCTTTGGGTTCACGAAGAAGGTGCCCGTCCCGTCCCTCTTGCAGGAGTGCTCAAGAAGCAACGGGGGCACCCCTGCGGCTCGCCGCCTCCTTCCGGACACCACGCACGTGGGGCTCGATTTGATCGTAATGGTATCGAAGCTGAAGTTGCGAAGGTCGACCATGAGGAGCCTTGAAAGCAGGGAGGGAGTGCCTCCCGTCATCACCTTCACGGCTTCCGAAACGGCGATGCTCCCAACCGCTCCGAGGATCGATGGATGGACGCCCACGACGGCGCAAGAGGCGACCGAGCCTTCCTGCAGGCCCCCATAGAAGCACTCCAAGCACGGCGTCCTGCCGGGAACGATCGTAGTGACAGAGCCTAGCATCTCGATGGCGGAGGAGAACACGTACGGCACGCCCGTTTCATAGCAGGCCCTGTTCACCATATATCTAGCCCTAATGCCGTCAAGACCGTCCAGCACTACGTCTGCGCCCTTTAGGTGTTCTAGAAGGCCTTCGTAAGTCAGGCTCTCGGCGTAGCCCTCCACCTTCACGGAGGGGTTTATCTCATGCAGAGAGCGGAGCACCCCCTCGATCTTCGGCCGACCGACGTCCTGCTCTCGGAACAGGTACTGTCGCTGAAGGTCGGTCCCGCTTACGATGTCTCTATCGACGACCTTGATCGAGCCCACACCCATCGAGACGAGCTGAACGAGGATCGGAGAGCCCAGGCCTCCAGCTCCCACCACCAGGGCGGTTGATCTCTTGAGCCTCTGCTGGCCCTCCCATCCGATGTCCACAAGGACAAGTTGCCTTGCGTATCTGTTGGCCTCGATGTCCGTCAGGGCTTCCTCAGGCTTCATCGGTCGTCGGAACACTTGGGTTTTCGAGGTAGCCGGGCCCCTATTAAGCATAGCATTCTCGTGAGGCTTCCATCATCGTCTTCATCATGGCGGGAAGAGTTCGCCTGTCACCTCAGCCGCCGCACAGAGGCGGGACAAGGGCAACGACGTCTCCCTCACGAAGGGGCGAGCTGACGTTGACCATATTACCGTTTACGATGACCCGGAGGTTCTTTGACATGCGATCAAGGCTGGGGTGCACGCCGACGGCCGCAGAGACAAGGTTGTCCGTGGAGGAGCCCAAGGGCAGCTCGATCCTCTCTCTTTTCTGGCCAGCCAGCTCTCTGACTTCGGCATAATACTCGACTTCGACTACGATCGTCCCATCACTAGACAAGGCGCGCCGTCGCGTCTGTCTTGCTTGCGCAGGGGGCAAGTCGAGTTCATGCTCCGGAGAAATCTAATATCCCTTTCGCATCTTTGCTTGTGAGACTCGGCACTTCGCCCTAGAAAGGGGCCGAGGTTTATGCCCGGTTGCGGTAAAGGCGTCGCGGCGCGGCCTCCATAGAAAAGGCCTCTTGGATATTGGGCCTCCGGCCACGCATAGAACTCGAGGATGGCCTCAGGCGGTGCATCGAATCCACGAAATCAGCCGGAAAGCTCTAGGGCCTCCGATAGAATTCGCTCCGAGAATGCCCCTGAGCCTGCCTTCTCTTTGGCCTTGATCATCCTACGCTCCAGGTTGTCAAGGGCCTGCCTCACTGCTGTGCCGCTCTCCCATCCCTCTCCAAAAGAGGAGAACTGGCCTGAGGGGCCTGACGCCGTCACCCTTGCGTGGACGAGCCTAGACCCTGACCCATGCGCGCGATGGGTCTTCACGTAGAGCGAAACAATTGAACCGTTGAGCATCTTCTCATGCTTCCGAGCGAACGTCTCCACCATGGAGGCCAACCTTTCGCGGTCCGCCTCGGTACCGCCCTCCCTGTCCTTGACCGATATTTCAAGTCTCACGGACGGCCTGACCACTGCGGTCTCCGCTATCGGCTTCAGAAGGTCCTTCTTCGTAAGCAGGCCCAATAGACCGCCGCCGGGCCCCATCACGACTAGGCAGGAGATGTCCCTGTCAAGCATCACGCCAATGGCAGAGGCCACGGTGTCGACGGGAGCCGCCGAGACGACAGGGCTGGACATGATGGAGGAGACTGGGTCTTTGAGCGGCCTTACCATCCTCCCCTTTCCTTCCAACCGTCCCGGCATCCTCGTCCTTGGGCTGTACACTTCGTTCAGGATGTCATAGATGGTCACGATGCCCGCTACTCTACTGCCCGTCATCACAGGAAGCTTTGAGATCCCCCGATCTCTCATAAGGCTGACAGCCCTGCCGATGGGTTCCTCCGCCGAGACTGTCGGTGGCTCTCGGGTCATCACCTCGTCAAGTTTCCTACCTCCATATGGCGTCAATGCGGCCTCTTTCAACACCGCGTCATCCGTGATAAGGCCCACGATCCTTCCACCCTCTATCGCCGGGAGGTAGCTGATGTCACTCTCAACCATCAGGCGGGCGGCCTCTCCCAACGAGCTGGAAGGGACGACGTGAGGGGCCTTTCGGTAGATCCCCCTGACCTTTGCCCTCGAGGGATCAAGGAGGTTCCTAACCAGGTCCCTCTCCGAAAGCATTCCAGCGAACTTCTCCCTCTTGTCTATGACGACAAGGGCCCTGGGATGGTGCTCCTTGAAGATCCCCTGGCAGTATGATAGGGTGTCCTCCACGTCTACCTCGAAGAAGCGCTTTGACAGGACGTCGCCGACGGTTGCTCGACCCATCATCAGAGTTTGTGTTCCTCTGTTCGAAGGTAAAAACGTGGTGGGCTTTGCTATGTCGATCGCGCGATGGCCACCGAATATCCGGAGGCCCTCGCCCTGCGTGCCGAATAGCTCAGGGATTCGATGAGCGGGAGTTGCTTGCCGGCAAGGTAGAGTATCAGCGCTCCCCCCGCCGAGCTCACGTGGTCAATCCAGGAGTGTATGTTGAAGAGCTTGAGGGCCGTGCTTAGGTGTCCACCGCTCACGATGGTGGTTCCGTAGGAGGTGGCCATTATCCTCAGGAGCTCCTCGGTCCCCACGCCGAAGCCCTTCCTTTCGAATGCCCCGGCGGGGCCACTCATGAAGACCGTGCCGCTGCTCCTGATGATCTTCTCATACTTTGACACCGTCCTGCCGCCTATGTCATAGGTCTTGTCGCTGGGGCTGACGGATTCAACGGGGAGTTCGTACCTTTCGCCATCCTTGTCAATGGCCAGGTCCTCAGGAACCTCAAAGACCTCGGGATAGGTCCGCATGAGCTTGGCCGCCTTCTCGGTGATGGCCTCCTCTTTCTCGAGGCCCAAGTTCGCCTTCAGCTTCCCCGAAGCCTTGAGGAAGGCCAGGGCCGCTATGCCAGTGAGCAGCACCTTGTCTGCTCGCTTGTTTTCAATCAACGCGGAGATGGCCTCAATCCTGTCGCTGACCTTAGATCCCCCCAGCACCGCAGTGAACGGGCCCTTGGCGATCTGCTGGATGCGGTTCATGGCCTTCAGCTCCTTCACCACCAGTCGTCCCCCAGCAGTCGGGAGAAATTGCGGGAAGCCCACTACAGAGGGATGGGCCCTATGGGCCGTAGGGAAGGCGTCGAGGACGAAGGCATCGAAGCAAGGGCTGAGCTTATGGACGATCTGAGTCTTTGCCGCCGCCTCCGGAGGGTACTCGTTGGCCTCTTCAGCAGAGAAGCGCAGGTTATCCAGGAGGAGGATTTCCCCCACGTTCATGTCGGATATCCTCTTCCTGGCGTAGGGGCCATAGATGTCGTCAACGAACTCCACCCTTTTCCCCAGAGTCTCCGTCAATGCGGCGGCGTGCTGATCCAGCGGGATATAGTCCTCTCGGCCCACCCTTCCCTGGTGAGAGCAGAGGACCACCTTGGACTTGGACAGGTCCCTCAGGGTTATCGCGGCCTCCTCTATCCTCATCCTTTCAATCAACGTCCCCGTCTTTGGATCTACCGGGGTGTTAATGTCTGCCCTGATGAGGATGGTCTTGCCTTCGGGGGAGAGGTCCTCGATCGTAAGGAAGTCTGGCCCGTTAGTGCTCTCGCTGCCGTTCTTCATTTTATCTCCATGAATAGTCGACGGTTTGGTTATTTTAAGCTATCCTGCCGTTGACTAAGAACGGCCATCTTCCCGGCCTAGACCCATCGGTATGGGAGAAGCTGCTCTGAAAACCGGACGGACGATGGCTCACTGAAGTCAGCCGCCTTGTTGACGTGGAGGCGATACCTTTGCGATGCGTCGATTTGATGACTCGACGCCGAGGTCATCTATGGTCCGCATGACTTCCAAGAGCTTCAAGGCGAATTACCCCGAAATCACCAGTAGACAACTCCTGCGGAAGGTACACCCCTCAAGGCCAACGAACCATCTTTCCCTTAGAGGAAGCATACCTTCGAAAATACCCGGACTTGCCCTGGCGATCTTTCATATTCGACATAAAGTCGCAAGGTACCAGAATGGTCGTAATGTGAGTTATCCTTCGCCAGGTCTCGACGCCTTTGATTACTGCCTACTTGACGCACTTCATCGGCCGATCCCTAAACTAATGTTCGTAGCCTCCATGGACGACTCCTTTGTCCCCAGGCCTGACAATGCCCTAATGGCGTCGATGTTCTCGGGTATTACGATGGCCTCCTGGTGCACCCCCTGGAACAGGAAGAGCCATCCCCCCTGCTCCTTCACCGACTCCCTCCAAATGGCTGTCTCAAAGAGGTCGTTCCTGGTCCTGCCGATCTCGCGTGCATAGTCTATGATGTTGGACGTTGACTTGAAGCCCTTCTTCCCTTCGATCAGAAGGAGGCGCTTCTCCTTGGAAATGGCCGCCAGGGCGGCCTCGGGCTCCCTCCTTCTCACTCTCAGTGCCAGGGCGTGAAGATGCATGTGGGTCGCAGGGACTTTCACGGCCAAGGTCACGAGGTTCATTGATGGAAGGACGCTTCTTACGTCCTCGGCGTGGTGGGAGGGAAGCTCCAGAGGGTCTGGGATTATCGAGTCAATGGGGCCCTTGGACGAATCATCCGGATCGGTGGACCTTCGCACAAGCGTGGCGAGGGCTTCGTCAATCCCCAGCGCGTCATCGAGGGTCTTGAGGGTGCGGCAGAGCCCGGTGGTGTTGCACGAGACCACCCGGACGAACTGCCTTCCGACAGCCGCCTCAAAGTCGCACTGGGCGACGAAGCTCAGCCCGCTGATGGAGTGCTCCTCTCCCCCCTGAAAGACGGCCTTCACCCCCGCGGCCTCATACAGCTTCTTGTTCTCCTCCCCCTTCCCCTCGGGGGAGGCATCTACCACCACATCCACCCTTCGAAGCATCTCGTCCAGAAGTCCTGACGTCTTCAGCCCCGCATCCTCAAGCTTCTTCTTGCTGGCCGCGTCTGGCGCGAAGATTGGGATCCCCTTGCCCTGGGCTACAAAGGCGCGATAGTCCGGCGTGCGCTTCACGATGCCGAGGAGCTCCATGTCCTTCTGAAGCCTGACGGCATCGGCCACCCTCCTGCCTATGACACCGTAACCATTGACTGCGACCTTGACCAACGTTCCTCAATTCTCCGATGAGGCTCAATCGGATTTAAACCTTGTAGTCCGCAGTCCTGGGTCCTTCATTCCATGAACTCGGTGAGGGCCTGCTGCCTCCTTCCGAGAGGCTTGGCGTCGTAGCCCTTGGTCCTGAGGAACAGGGCAAATTCGTCGGTGAAGCCATGGACCGTATGGACCCTGGCCGGCTTCGCGCCCTCCACAAACGAGAATAGCTCCTTGAAATCGGCGTGGTCGCTCAGGGGAAGTGCATGATTCACCTTGTTTGCATACGAATATCCCTGAGCCGTGGCCCAGCCGCTAAAGGCCATGGTCACCGCATCGATCTTCTTGAGCGCCTCCCCCATAGCCCCCCTCGAAGAGAAGCTGGGGCAGATGAGGATGGCGGGCTTCCTCCCCAGCTCGAGGATGTCCCTCGGGGTCCTCAGCCACTTGGACGGGGGCATCTCAACACCTAGCTCCGAATATGCCATGTTGTACTGCTGCACGGGCCCGTATGCGTAAAGGACATCCCAAGACTGAAACAGATATGAAAGGATCTGGGACTTTCCGAGGGAATATCCAACGAGCGCTACTGGCCTATTCTGGGAGAACGCCATTCCGATGGACCTATTAGCCGAATTGAGTATCTCCGCCATCGTTGGGAAGGTGTACTCAGGGCGGCCGTAGGTCGACTCGATGATGAGCTCGTCGCAGCTGACCTGGCGACTCTTGGGGAGGAAGGCCCTCTGCCTACCCGCCATGTCCCCCGTGTAGAATATGCTTCCGCCGATCATCAGCCCCCTCGCCCCGAGGATGTGGCCGGTGTCCACCAGCTTGAGTAGAGGGGTCTCCTCCACGAACTCGTCCAATTGCAGGCCCTTCTCCCTTACGAGCCTTGCGGTCTCCCTGGACGTGATGACTTTGGACGACTGAACGGAGGAGGGGACGTGATCGCTGTGGGCGTGTGAGATGAAGACGTAGTCAGCGTTCACTGGCCCCCTCGGGTCAAGCGCCACCCGCATCCCCGCCTCCTCTACGATTATGCCTCGGGGGGTGAGGCGAATCTTGTTGGAGGGGTCGCTGGACAAGCGGGCGCCACCGGGGACGTTCCTGACCGTCATGGCCATCGTTAGATTAACCCTTCGGAAGGGCGCTGAAACGCGGTCAACCTCCCGCCGCCGGGGTTTCGTTTAAAAAGTAGGCTTGACAGGAGGTAAGTCCATATGAACATCCGCGTCGGGCTGATAGGGAAGACGAACACCGGCAAAACGACGTTCTTCAATTCCGCCACACTTCAGCAGGCCGAAGTCTCAAATTACTCCTTTACGACCAAGGTCCCCAACATAGGAACCGCCTACGCGGTGTCCCTGTGCGTCTGTAAGGAACTCGGCGTGCAGGATACCCCAGTGAACTCGAAGTGCGTGGAGGGCTGGCGATACGCTCCCATCGAGCTCGTCGACCTTCCAGGCCTGATCAAGGGAGCTAGCGAAGGGAAAGGACTGGGCAACCAGTTCCTGTCCGTGGCGTCTCAGTCGGACGCGCTCATCCACGTGGTTGACTCGTCTGGCAGCATAGACGAGGAGGGCAAGATCGCGGATCCGGGGACAGGAGACCCGCTGAAGGACTTCGAGGAGATCGAAGGGGAGCTCGTCTCCTGGTATCAGAAGATCATTGAGAACAACAGGGATGGGATAGCTAAGCATCTGGAGACCCACCCGCCCCCCAGGGCCATCTCCGAACCTCTGAAGGGAATGAGGGTTACCGAGACGGATGTGGCCGCGGCCCTCAAGCTGTCGAAGGTCGATGGATCTGCCTTCGCCTCTTGGACCGGCGAGCAGCTGTGGAGGTTCACCGGCTTCCTGAGAGAGGTCTCGAAACCTACGATAGTCGTTGCGAACAAGATGGACCTTCCAGGCGCGGTCAAGAACTACCGCAGGTTGAGGGATTCCAATCCAGACCTGATCACGGTCCCCGCCAGCGCCGAAGCCGAGCTGGCTCTGAGGAGGGCCGAGCAGGGCAAACTTATCAAGTACAACCCTGGGGATGAAAGCTTCGTCGTCCTGAACGAGAAGGCGATGACAGAGCGCCAGAAGTGGGCCCTTCAGCACATCCAGAACCTAGTTTTCAGGGAGTTCATGCGCACGGGCGTTCAGTTCGCCATCAACACCGCCGTCTTCAAGCTGCTCAGGATGAACGTCGTGTACCCAGTCTACGACCCGGAGAAGTTTGCTGACAAGCATGGCCACGTGCTTCCCGACGCATACCTCCAGAAGGACGGGTCGACCGTATCCGACCTTGCTCAGGCGGTGCATACTCAGCTCGCTAAGGGGCTCCTCTACGCGGTCGACGCCAGGACGAAGCTGAGGCTGCCGAACGAGTACTATCTGAAGGACAGGGACGTGGTGAGCCTCGTCACAGTCGCGCAGAAGTAGGCCTGCCTCCGATGGCTCTCGCCCTCCGCGCCCTGTCGAACGTCATGGATTTTGGGTATGCCTCCGCTGAACTACCTTAGTGAAGATCGTTCCCCACTCGCTACATAGATGACCGAATCGCCGATGTATGTGGCGTGGTCAGCCATCCTTTCGAGGTACCTTATGGCGAGGGTCACTGCCACGGTGCAGCGG
This sequence comes from uncultured Nitrososphaerales archaeon, assembly GCA_964475215.1. Taxonomy (GTDB): domain Archaea; phylum Thermoproteota; class Nitrososphaeria; order Conexivisphaerales; family DTJL01; genus DATKKG01. Next base: position 5,391 of record CAYYVT010000083.1, on the reverse strand, counting down.
GAGTCGCCTCGCTTGCTGGCGGCTATCCTCTTTATGTGGTCCTTGTATTCCTTGTCCACTACGTCCTCCATCTTCTTGAGGCTGAGGGCGGCCTTTGTGTCGCCAGCGAAGAAGGCCTCAACGCTGACGTGGATCATCTTCTGGACCATCTCCCCCATCTTCGCTACCTCGCCGCTGTCGCAGTTCGACAGGTCCCCGAACGCGTCGATTATCTGGGCGACGTCGTAGGCATACCTCCCCAGCCTTGAGAAGCCGTACGATATCTCAAAGCATGACTCAACGTACCGGAGGTCGCTCGCAAGCGGCTGATACCTCGCGATGAGCTCCACCGCAAGGTCGCTGGCCTGACCGTGAAGGATGTTAAGCTGCTCGGACCAACCGAAGATTTCGTCCGTCATGGCCTTGCTCTCGGTGTACGCCCTGATGGCCGTCTCGACCGACTTCTCCGAAAGCGAAGCCATCTCCCTGAGCATCGTCCTGAGCCTCTCCAGCCCTGGATCTATGAGCCTAGTCAACACAAATCACCCGAACTTCCCCGTGATATACCTCTCGGTGAGCTGCTCCCTTGGGTTCTCGAAGAGCCTGTCCGTGTCGTCATATTCGATGAGCTCACCCAAGTAAAGGAAGGCAGTGTAATCGGAGACCCTAGCTGCCTGCTGGAGGTTATGCGTGACGATGACTATCGTGTAGTCCTTCTTGAGCACCTCCATCGCTTCTTCGATCTTTGCCGTAGCAGTCGGGTCCAAGGCTGACGCGGGCTCGTCCATGAGGAGCACCTCAGGCTGAACCGCCAGAGCCCTAGCGATGCAAAGCCTCTGTTGCTGGCCTCCCGAGAGGGCCGCACCGGACTTCTTCAGCTCGCCCTTGACTTCGTCCCAAAGGAAGGCCATCCTAAGGCTCCTTTCAACGACCTCGTCTAGGAGCTTCCGGTCCCGTATGCCGTTGAGCTTTAGGCCGGCTGCGACGTTATCGTAGATCGACATCATGGGGAACGGGTTGGGCTTCTGGAAGATCATGCCGATCTTCCGCCTTACGGCGACGGGGTCCACCCCCCTTCCATAGATGTTTTCGTCGTCCAGGAGGACCTCTCCCGTCACCGTGGCTCCGGGCGTGAGCTCGTGGATCCTGTTGAGGCATCGGATGAACGTAGTCTTCCCGCAGCCGGAGGGGCCCATTATCGCTGTGATGCTCTTCTCTTTGAAGGCAAGCGATATCCCCTTCAGGACCACCGGTCCCCCGAAACCAGCCTTCAGGTTCTTCGTGCGCAGCTTGATCGCCCCCGATTCGCCAATCGGACCGCTGGACAAGCTGGGCGCCTCGTCTATCAGTGCCGGTTCCTTCTCTTTTTGGATTTCCATTAGCTCCACCTATATCTCCGCCCTCACTCCTGCATACTTCCTCCCCACGGTGAACCTCGTCAGTAGGTTCAAGCCCAACATGGCCAAGACCAATACAAGAGCAGCCCCCCAGGCATCCGCCTGCCACTGCTTGAATGGAGATATCGCGTATGAGTAGATCAACAGTGGCAACGCGGCCGTCGGCTCGAAGAGGCTCCTCGCGTAGTAGTAGCTCCCGAGGGCCGTGAGGAGCAGCGGGGCGGTCTCACCGGCTGCCCTGGCGATTGCCAGAAGGATGCCTGTAAGGAGGCCCGCCCTTCCGGTGCTGATCACGACGCCGGTGACGGTCCTAGCTCTGGTGACACCCAACGCCATCGAGCCTTCACGAAGGCTGGTTGGCACCAGCTTGAGGGACTCCTCGGTGGTCCTGGCTATGATAGGCGTCATTATGATCGCCAACGCGACGGCCCCAGCCAGCGCGGAGAATGTCTTGGTCGTTAACACGATTATGATGTAGACGAAGATGCCAATCACGATCGATGGAAACTCCGCCAACACATCGTTGAGGAAGCTGGAGATGAATGACAGCTTGGATTCCGGCCACTCGGAGAAGAACACGCCGGCGCCCACTCCAAGGGGTACCGAGATCAGGGCGGCGATACCCACCATCGTGAACGTCCCGACGATTGCGTTGGCGATTCCACCCCCAGGGATGGTGGGCGGAGTCGGAAGGTCGGTCAGGAAGGACCAGGACATCACCGGAAGCCCCTTCTGGGCTACGTCGATGAGTATGAGAGCAAGCGGTATTATGGCCAGAACCATGGCGACGGCCAGGCTCGCGGTGAAGAGCCTGTTCAAGGCCTTCCGCCGGCGGTTCGCGCCCGATGTGAGTCTGATGCTCAAGTCACTTCACCTAGATCCTCACTCGTGAGAACTTGGACATCCGCCACAGCAGGAACCTGGCGAACACGTTCACCGCCAGTGCCACGACAAAGAGCACCAAGCCGAGCTCTATCAGGGCCGACGTGAAGAAGGGGGTGGAGGCTTCGGTGAACTGGTTCGCGATCACGCTCGCCAGGGTGTATCCACCAGAGAACAGAGATGGCCCCATGCTCACTTCGTTGCCTATGACCATGGTGACCGCCATCGTCTCTCCCACGGCCCTTCCCAAGCCTAATATGGTGGCCCCGAAGAGCCCCGACCTGGCGTAGGGAAGGATACTATGTCGAACCACTTCGAGGTCCGTCCCGCCCAGCGAGTAGAGCGCTTCGCGCTGGCTGTTGGGGACAGCGTTCAGCACGTTTCTGGAGACGGCGGAGACTGTTGGGATGATCATTATCGCGAGGATGACGCCCGCCGTCAGGAAGTCCAGGCCAAAGGGCGTTCCCGAGAAAACCGGGAGAAACCCGAGAGAGTGGCTCAACGGCTTCTCCACGTAGTCACGTATGAAAGGGGCAAGGACGAAGAGGCCCCAGAGGCCGAATATTACACTCGGCACCGCGGCCAACAGCTCGACAACGGTCCCAAGCGCATAGGCCAGGCCCCTCCGGCCCCTCAGCTTCTCGACGAGGCAGATAGCCACCCCGATGCTGATCGGAATGCTAATGACGAGGGCTATGGCCGAGGTCAATAAGGTGCCGTAGATGAAAGGAAGCGCACCGAATATGCTGTGGACCGGGTCCCACGTTGTAGTGACAAAGAACTTCAGGCCGAAGGCTTCGAGGGTGAGCCGGGACCCCGAAAGAAGCTCGTAGGCAAGGAGGAGGAGCAAAAACAAGACGAAGGCCGCGGCGGCAGCCACGGCCCCTTTGAGCAGGGTGTCCGAGCTGATGCGGCCACCATGCGTCCGTAACGGTTTCGACAACAGATTCACTTGACCCGCGGGGATTATGCGTCCCTACGGTCCAGTGTACAGTGGTTGCCCGTTATATGTTATGGAGCGGATCGTGGCGTTATCCAGGGCTACGATGTTCGATGGCAGGGCTGCGTACCCATACTTGGCGCCCGCAGACTGACCAGTCGTGACGATCCATTCAAGGAAGTTGACCAGGACGAGCCCGTTGGCTTGGCTGGTCTGCTGTTGGTAGGCGAGGGCGTATGTCATCGTCGTAATGGGGTAGGCGTCCGTGGCCGTCGAGTTGGTGAAGATGCTGTCTATGACGGAAACGTTCGTCCATACCCCGCTGCCTGCCGGAAGCGCTGTGGAGCCTGCCGCGGCGAGGGCGTCACTTATGTTAGTCAGATTTGCTAGGATGTAGTTGCCTGCTGCGTTCTGGACAGCTCCGTATGAGATGAGCCCCGAGTTCAGTATTTCGTAGGCGATTTCGAGTGGCCCCAGTGAGTATTGGTTCCCTTCGATCACCCCAGCTACACCTTCGTTGCCTTTGCCGCCAAGTCCTACCGGCCAGTTGACCGCCGTGCCCTTGCCGACTTGGGTTGCCCATTGTGTGCTGGACTGAGAGAGGTAGTCAGTGAAGGCGAACATCGTGCCGCTAGAGTCAGACCTGTGCACGACTACTATGGCATGGTTGGGGAGAGCCACGTTCGGGTTGATGGCCTGGAGGGCCGGGTCATTCCACATCGTGATGTTCCCAAGGAAGATTTGAGCGAGGATGGCTCCAGTGAAGTTCAAGCCACTCCCGATACCCGGAAGGTTATAGGCCGGGACCACTGCGCTGGCCGATATCGGGATGGTGGCAAGAGTCGCTGGAAGAGCTGCGTACTGAGCCGAAGTAAGTGGCGCGTCGGATTCTCCGAAGTTCACCGTTCCAGCTGTAATCTGAGAGATCCCGGCGCCGCTTCCGACGCTGGCGTAGTTGATTTCGACTCCTGGGTTCGCCTGCCCAAATGCATAGGTCCATAGCTGCATCAACGGATTGATCAGGGTTCCTCCCGCTCCGTTAAGGGTCACCGCTGGGAGGCCGGTCGCAGACGTTGTCACCGTGGTGGTCTTCGTGACGCTGGTCGTTCCCGTAGTCGTAACGACAGATGTGGATCCCGGCAGAGTAGTCGTAATGGTCTGCACGACGCCTTGGTTCGTTGTGGTTATTGTGCTGGTGATCGCTGGGCCAGTAGTGGTGACGGTGTAAGTGGTCGGCGAGCCTTTGCCGATGGTGCCGGCCTCGTATGCTCCAACCGCTGCGATGATTATTATGACGATTATGCCAACCACCGCCAGTTGGCTGATGGCGCTGCGTCTACGCGTTCGAATCAAATTATCCTCTTGGCTACTGCCTTTCGAGCGGTATATAGGGGAGGCGAATATTGACTATATTCCTAATGTGTTCAATATAGACGAGTTACCGCGAGGGATTTATATCTGGAAGGAGTATGCGTGAACGTGGATTCTGAGGAGGAAATACGCAAGGTCCAGTTTACGGGCCGAGCCTCATATATCATCAACCTTCCGAAAAAGTGGATTGTGAAGCATAACATCAAACAGGGAGACCCCCTTGTGGTTGCACCGGAGCCTGACGGCTCCCTTAGGATCTCCCCGAAGTCGCTCTCCGCGGGCGATAACTCATCGGAGGCGGTCATGAAAGTGGATCCCGACCTGGACACGGACGCCCTTACGAGGAGGCTCATCTCTCTCTACTTGAGCGGCTACAACACGGTGAGGCTGATCGCCAGCGGAGGGGTCAATCTGGTTCAGCGTGAGGCAATCAAGGACCTCATCAGGACCCGCTTTGTTGGCACCGAGATCGTATCGGAGTCTTCGGAGAGCATGACCCTCCAGGTCCTCATGAGCCTGCCCGAGCTGCCCGTTGAGGACGCCCTGAGAAGGATGTCCATTATCACCGGATTCATGTTGAGAGATGCCTTTGGGGCCGTCGAGACGATGGACAAGAATCTGGCATCATCCGTGATAAAGGCCGACGATGAAGTGGACAGATTCAGCCTGTACGTCATTAGGCAGCTGATCAGCGCAGTTCGTAGCCAGCTGGTGATGAAGGAGATTCGGCTCTCCAGCCCCGTCGAGTGCCTCGGCTACAGGATGGTGGTGAAGACGGTCGAAAGGATGGCGGACCATGCGGCAAGGATCGCGAGCACAGTC
>CAYYVT010000082.1:0-5431 GCA_964475215.1 uncultured Nitrososphaerales archaeon | reverse complement strand
TCCTCCTCTTCGCCAAAGGCTCCTGTAGCGAGACACGGGCTGCGGCTGCCTCGACGAGCTTCTTCGCCTTCTCGGTGGCCTCTTCGGGGTCGACGGTCACCCAGGACACGTGCTCCCTGATGCTGGCCATCTGGAACATGTACGGGTTCATTCCCGCCCTGGACACCGCCGTCTGGAAGGTCGGCTCGTGCATGGTCGGAGAGCAGGCAGCCACCACGACGCCATCCAGGCCATACTGCCTGATGTCGTCCCCGATTAGGTTCTGGCCGGGCTCGCTGCACATGTACTTGTAGTCTCGGGCGACGGCAACGTTGGGCAGCGAAGAGGCGTATTCAGTGACCTCCTTCACGTTCACGACGCCCGCGATGTTCGTACCACAGTGGCAGATGTAGACGCCGATCTTCATGCCTTGGCGACCTCCGCCTTCTTAAGGACGTCCAGGCCACTGATCAGCTCCGTCCCCAGCCTGAGCTCCTCTGGTGATGCTCCCATCGCGTATCCGAGCATCTGGGTGAAGTAGATCACGGGGATCTTGAATTCTGTGTCATACTTCCTGTTCACAGCCCCCTGATAGAGCTCAAGGTTGATCTGGCATAGCGGGCAGGTCGTTATGATGAGCTGAGCCTCCTTCATCTGCGCTTCGGACAGGAGGTTCCTGACGAGCTCAAGGCCCACGTCAGGCCTGTTGTTGACGAGCATCCCCCCGCAGCACTTGTCCTTGGCCGAGAAGTCCACCGGGATGGCCCCGGAGAGCTGGATGAGCTGCTCAAGGGCATCACGTGGAATAGGGGCTGGTATGGGGCGGAAGATCATGCACCCGTAGTAGGGGGCAATCTTGATCCCTTTCAGCGGGCGGACCACCTTGGCAGCCAGCTCCCCCTTCGGGTACTCGTTGAACACCACCTCCAGAAGGTGGCGCACGATCACCTTTCCGTCGTAGACCATCCCAGCCTCCTTCAGGGCGCTGTCCATGAGGAACTTCAGCTTGCGAGACTGGGTGTAGTAGCGTGCCGTCTTGGAGAGGGAAGCGTAGCACGCTCCGCAGGCGACCGTGAGCTCATCGGCGTTCCTCTGGGCGATGGCCAGGTTCCTGGCGTTGGCCAGGAAGGTCCTCTCCTCGGAAATGGAGAAGTAGGCCGTGGCGCCGCAGCAGTTCCAGTCGTCTATCTCTTCAAGCTGGTATCCGATGATCTTCCCGAGGGCGATGGCGCTCTTGTAATAGGCCTCGTTGAACCCCAGGAGTGAGCATCCTGGGAAGAACTGGAGGGTCTTCATACCCTGTCCTTCTCCTCCAGCGAAAAGGAGCTGGCGATGAGCCAGCCGTTCATCTTCTTGAGCTCCTCCATCCGCTTGACCTTTTCGCCGCGGAGCTTGACCCTGCCCGCCATGAACAGCTTCAGGTATATGACAGGGTTCAGCGTTGTCAGGAGTCCAAGCTTGTGCACGGCTACGCGAAGGATGAGCTGGACCTCAGCGATCCGTCCGCCAGATTCGAGCTGGCTGACGAGCGTCTTGGCAAATACGGGTCCGAGGGAGTTCTTGTGATGTATGCCGAGCTCAGTCGAAGCCACCTTCAGGGTGTACATGACGTCGGTGATCTTGATGCCCGCTGGGCACTCGGCGGCGCAGTTGTAGCAAGAGGCGCACAGCCAGATGCTCTCGCTCTTCAGGGCCTCCTCCATCCTCCCAGACCTCACGAGATTGATGACTTGCCTTGGGGTCCTGTCCATGGCGAAGCTGACTGGACAGGCGCCTCCACACGTCCCGCACTGGATGCATTCGAAGATGCGGTTCCCTTCCGGGAGGCTCAGGATTCGCTCGTAGACGAACGAGAGCTCCTTCGACTCCCACCAGGAAGCTTCGGGCATGGTGCATGAGATGGGTAACGGATAATATAAGTTAGTCGATTCGGATATTTATAATATGTTCGTCCTCCGCGCGGTATATATTGCATATTCTTCAACACAACTAACGGATGGAGACTCTGAGGGAAGATAACTTCTGCGGATTCTCCTTCCTCTCGGGGCCCCGCCCCAAGCTTAGACGGAAGCCTAATTCCCAGATGAGAGGAGTTGAACGGCGGCCTTGAGGTGGTGCCGCACGTCCTCCATGGACTTGTCCATGAGCCTGAGCACTTCTTGGTGGTCGACGCGATCCTGCATCCCCGCCCCGTAGTTCGTGACCACGCAGACGGTGGCGTACTCTATCTCAAGCTCCTTGGCGAGGACGGCCTCAGGGTAGCCTGTCATGCCCACGATGTCCCCTCCCAGCCTCCTGAACATGGAGATCTCAGCCGGGGTTTCGTAGCGAGGCCCTTCGGTGCACACATAGACCCCCTTCCTGTGAAGCAAGGCCTTCTTCTCCTTGAAGGAGTCGATCAAGGCCTCTCTTACTTCAGGGGAGTAGGTCTCCGTGAGATCCGTGTGCACGACCCTGCCGTCCGCCCCATCAAAGAAAGTGGCGGGCCTCCCCTTCGTGAACTCCAAGAGCTGGTCAGGGATGACGTAGTCACCGGGCCTGATCCTGGTCCTCAGGCTTCCGACGGCGTTGGTAGCAACCACCTTTTCGACGCCCAGCTCCTTCAGGGCGTAGATGTTGGCCCTGTAGTTGATCATGTGGGGAGGTATGCTGTGCTCCCCCCCGTGGCGCGGAAGGAACACGACAGGATAGCCGAACACCTCCATGGCGGAGGCTCGTACCTGGCCGAACGGGGTCTTCACCTCTAGCTCCCTGTCGAGCTTGAATGACTTCTCCAAGCCGCTGCCGGCGACAAGGGCTATCCGAGGCATGAATTAGGTGAACTTGGCCGTTTATTTAAGGTGGCTGACGTTGGGCGACTCCGTGGCTATCCCGAGCTTCGAGGCCTCATTCGCGGCGTATGACGGCCCGTCCACGTAGCGCCTTATCGTGTAGACGTCGTGAAGACGACGCAGGGTGTCGGATTTCCAGAAGAAGGGCTTGGCGTAGTCGGCCGGCATCATGACCAGCGCGTCGAATGGAATGCCTAGCCTCCTAAGCTCGGCCTCCGTGGCACCCCTGAGCGTGGCCGGCCTTTCTGAGACGACCACGACGAACGTTCCCTCCTCCTTGTCCCTTGAGGCCATCTTAGATCCACCTGCATTTTCGGTGTCGAATGTGAACCGGGTAGGGTCGAAGTAGACGGCATCGAAGCTGGCCCGGGACGAGCCCTTGAGGCTCGTGCGGTCAAAGGTGGGGGGGAGAGAGAGCGCCCCTAGGGCAGCGTCGACTCGTTTGCGGTCATCGACCAGAACTCCGTCGAGGCCATAGATCGCGATGGTGGAGCCCTTTGCCAATCCCTCTATCAGGAACGGGGAGCATATGGAGTAGTACTCACAGAAGTCGCACTCCCAGAGCCTGTTCTCCATAACGGCCTCCTTGAAGGGGGGCCTACCCGACTTCAGGTGTTCATGTAGGATGATGGCACGTTCTCCGATCTTCTGCAGCGAGGAGGCGTCCTTCTCGACCTCGAAGGCCCTAGTGGCACCGGTGCGCTTGTCCCAGTAGAGCAGGAATCCCTTCTGAAGCGACATCGAATGGAGGTAGGTCTGAAGCTGTAGGAAATGGGATTCGTGGGGCGAATCTGGTATCCTGCTGGTGGATTTCACCTCCACGACCACCTTCGTGCCATCCAGCTCGACTATCAGGACGTCCACCCTCCCCGTCAGCCTGACCTCTTCGCTTACCTTGAGCTGAACCGGGTACTCCTCCGCGTCGACCTTCACGAGGCCGCTCTTCCTCAGGGCCTCGGCTACGGCGACATGGACTCCCTTGCCCGTCGCGAAGACTGCTAGCTTTTCGGGATCTGGCTTCTCCTCGACCGTGTAGAGGTAGTACTGCTTCCGCAGGCAGCTCCCAATGGAGCTGGGGTAGTATTCGCCTTCGGCACGGACGTGATGCTCCGACTCCTCCCTCCAGAGCGAAATCAGCCCATCCCGGAGGGCGTCGACGAGCATCTCCTCTCCGTTCGTCTCGTTCTCGGGCAACCTCGTCAACTGGACATCTCCGCAGATTTAATCCTTTGGAGCCTTCGTTTCAGGGTGTGGGCCATCCCTGCGTGGCGCCGCGTACTCCCTGTCCTCGACCTTATCCCTGAAACTCGCCAAGATCGAAATCAGGGAGTCAATCCTAGGCCTGACCGTGCTTACCGAGGGGTCCTTTGCTGTGCTCAGACGGTAGATGTTGCTTATGCCCAGCCTTGGATGGACTGGGTATATCCCGGAGTCCCCGTTGACCGTCAAGCCGTCCTCTTCGAGGGCGAAGAGCAGCTTCTTCGCTTCTTCTGGGCTCGTTTCGAGACCCGATGGAAGCTCCTCCGGCTTAACCTGGCCGCTCCTAGATAGGAGGAAGGCGTACGCCCTGAGCACTCCTGGGTCCCACTTTAACAGGCCGGCGAGCTCCTCGGCGAGGCCGTCAATCTGGTTCCTTGTCAAGGTCGTTCAATGACCGGGGTGAACTATATCAAGACCTTCGAAGTGCTCCAAAGGGACTCGAAGTAGCTCTTCCCGAACATCGCCAGCCCAGGGTGGTCAGCCCAGATGGCCATCTGTGGAGTGCCTTCGCCGCTCCTGCCAAGGAGGAGAACAACCTGTTTCGCATCGCAGATCAGGCCTCCGCCGAACATTCCATCCTTCACCCTGATCTCTGCCTTCGGGAGCGATGACCGGATCTCCCTGGCCGTCTCTTCGTCCGAAAGGAGGACCGATACCGAAATCCCCCTTTCAAGGAGACTGCCGATGATGGCAGCAGACCTGCTCGAAAAGGTCCTGAGCTCACCTGGAAGCGCGATCATGAGCTCCTGGCGGCAGGTGTCCATGGTCTCCATGAGCTTGCCGAATATGTTCACGTCTCCCTTGACTATCCAGACTTCGGGCCTCTCCTTGATGTCTCTCTTTTCGTATATCGGGAGGAGCTCCTCCGAGATGAGCTTCTCGTAGTTCTCGTAGGAGGTCTCCCTCTGAAGCCTGAGGGCGTCGAGGGCCACGTTGGGGGGCTTCGGGTAGTACATGCTTGGGCGGCTCAGGTCACTTTCGACCCAGCCCTTGGCCTCCAACCTCCCCAGCACGTCGTAGACCTTCGAATACGGTACGGTGGACTGCCTGCTGACTTCGGCGGCCGTCTGCGCACCATATTTCAAGAGTGAAACGTAGGCCTTCACTTCATAGTCGGTCAGGCCCAGCTCCTGCAGAGCGGTGAGGGTCTTCTGGCTTAGCTCCACGGCCATATCACCCTGCCGGAGGTGAAATTAACCTTACCGGGCGAAATGGGAAAGCACGCCGGCGACCCCTCGCTGAAAGCCCGTTTCCACGATCACACCGCGCAGGAGGATGGCCCATTAGGAGGATCAGGCGACGGAGGAACCCCCTGACGCCGATTGAAGGGGGGTGAGTTGGGTGGAAGTCGGAGGGCAGGA
>CAYYVT010000081.1:0-2083 GCA_964475215.1 uncultured Nitrososphaerales archaeon | reverse complement strand
AGGTTCATCCCAACTTGGTTCGCAAACGTGAGCGACAGGTTCCATTCACCGGTCAACGGCCTCGTCTTCCCCGCGGTAATCTCCGGATTAATCACCATCTTTGTCATGTACTACTCTTTCATCTCGGAGTTCACGACGACGGCCTTAGGGACTTTGTACTTCGCGGGCCTCGGTCTCACGGCGATCATCTACGCGTACAGGAAGAGAGCCACGCTAAAGAGCACAGCATCGGCGTTGATCTTGTCGGGAATCGTTGTTCTGGGCTTCTTCTCAGTTCTGACAGTGGAGTTCTTCTATTATCCATACTTCGGAGTCAGCCTCGACAACCTAGGGGCAGCTATTTCCACCGGGGTCAACTATCTCACACCGACAGGGGTTGCGCAACCTTACGGCGGCCTACCCTGGCTCATCGTAATATTCGGTTTCTGGATAGTAGGAGCATTCTGGTTCACCTGGAGGAGAGGATATCTAAAGGGCAAAGGCATCGACCTCGCCGCGACCTACAAAGAGATACCCCCCGAATAGTCCGCTCTCCCTCTGCGAATTTTTCTTCATCTTTCGCCTAGGCCGGAAAGTGAAAGAGACTTCACCGGGGCACTCCTCCCCCGACCTTACCCCGACGTGAGCACATAGGACCTGATCTTTTTCCCGTCAAGCTCGCAGAGGAGGCCGTGCAGGTCGCCCATCGCGTACGTGCTTCCAGGGTTGAAGCACATGGTCCTCCCCAGTTTGACGAAGCCCCTGGATTCATGGATGTGCCCGTGAAGGCCGATGAGTGGCTGATGGGCCTCGATGCTCCTCCTCACGGCAGTGCTCCCCACGGAAATCAACACGGGGTTCCCCCCCGAAAGGACGGGCTTCAGGGTCTCGTCGAGCTTGGGGGCCTGGTCCAGGGGCGTGTTGATGGGCGGGATGTGGATGTTGAATATGGCGCTGCCCATCTCCCTGACCTGCGAAGTCATCCTCTCTATCTTCTCCCAAAGCACGTCCTCGTCCACCTCCCTCGGGCTGTTCCAGGGGGTGTGGTTGGTGTAACCGAGCGTTATCATCTCATGCTCCCCGTCCACCGTCACCACCTTCTCTTCGGGGTTGACCACGTAGGCAGCCGAGTTCAAGGCTTCGTCTATCTCGAAGAAGTCATCGTTGCCGGGAGAGACGAAACACTTGATCCCGCTCCCACTTAGCCTCTGCTCGGCCAGCTTCATCCACCCTTCCACGCTCTCCCTCATCAGTCTCTTGAAAAGAGCCTTCAGCTCGTCCGGCCTCGCCGAAATCTCTTCAAATTCCCTTTGGTCAGTAAGATAGGGGTAAAATCCCGAATCCTTGATCGTCTTGATCATACCGTCCGTCTCCTGACCCGCATTCAGGACCAGCTCCCTCCCCAGGTAGCTGCACGCCCTCGTTCCGTCGGGCTGGGCCACCAAGGGGACTATCATCTTTCCGGTTATGTCGCCGCCCAAGATGAGCACGTTGGCGCCGTAGAACTTCCCGGCGTTGACGAACTTCCTGAAACACCTATCGGATCCATGGACGTCGGACACGAAGAATATCTTCGTCTTCGTCAACGCTCTTCATCCTCCTTCCCCGAGGCAGGTGCGTCGCGACGCACGGAGCCCGAGGATGTCAGGCTCGAGTCGATGACCTCCTTGTCGACCTCGGGGAGCTCGTACCATTTCACCCTGTCTCCAACCCTTGCTCTCATCTTCCACCGCAGGCTCTTTGGGGATTCGTCGATCATCTTCCTGAGATGTTCGACCCTGGTCCTGACCAGCTCCTTCTGGACGTCGTCGAGGTCCCTTTCGGCGAGGGTGGCCAGGACCTTCTCCAGGTTCAAAGAAAACGTCCTGTAGATGCCCCAGTCGTCGCCGCAGAGGCCCCCGAGGTACGCTCCGTTTATCATGCCAGCATCGCCCTTCCCCACGTCGTAGTCCACCATGAGGCTGATGACATCCTTCAGGTCCTTTTCGTTGATCTCTATTATCTGCAGCTTTGTCGCGAGCATGTCCGCGAGAGGGATGGTGAGCTCATCGACCACAAGCCTCCCCCTGAAGTCGAACTTATGACACATTTCGAAGACATCGAG
>CAYYVT010000080.1:0-18453 GCA_964475215.1 uncultured Nitrososphaerales archaeon | reverse complement strand
GCTAGGCGTTTGAGCTCGTCCTCCGCTGGCCTTGACGCCCTGATCTTGGAGATGGACTCCCTCATCACGCGCTTGATCCTGCCGTCGAGCTCCCTTTCGACGGATTTCGACAGAGCGGGCACAGCCGAAGTCGCCTTCAGCTCTGCCAATGCCATGGCCGCAAAGCCCCTGACCCTGAACCAGTAGTCATCCAGGAGGTCGATGAGCTTGTCTAAGACCTCTTGGTTGTCCTTCCCCACCTTGCCTAGTGAGGTGGCGGCAGCCTCCCTTACGCGGGGGTGGTTGCCTAACTTGACCTTCTCCAGGAGGATGGGAATGGCCTTTGCATCCCCTAGGCTCCCTAGGCCTTCGACGGCCCCTACTTTGACCACCTCCTGCCATGATGGGCGATCCATTCCCTTCACTATGAAGTCAAACGAGTCCGGCGCTTTCGTCTTTCCGATGCTCCGCAGGCATTCGGCCTCCACCAGGTAGCTAGGATCCCCCTTCTGGAAGAGCAGCTCAAGGGCGCTGGCCGCCTCGGCGTTCTTGAACTGACCGAGGGCCGACACGACGGCCTTCCGGGCCTTCGGATTTCCTATCCCGAGACATTCGATCAGCGCCTTCATGGCCGAATCGTTTCCTATCTCGCCAAGTGCCTTGGCGGCTTCGGCCTGGACGCCCCAGACCGGGTCACCGAGTACCGCCTTCTTGAGGGCATACACGGCTTCGATGGACGAATCCTTGATGAGGCCCTTTGCGGCCTGTATTCGACCGGCGACCGTGTCGGACGAAAGCTGGGCAAGCATCATCTCCCTGGGCCGTGAATACTCCACCGTGGAGAGGACCTCGAAGTCGGGGTCCACCGAAACGTATAGCGGCCTCGCCTCCAGAGGGAGGACCAAGCTCTGATCCTTCGAGGAGATATCCCCGAAGACCTCCGTCGACCTTCCTTGGTAGCCAATCTTCACCTTCAGCTTAAAGCTGAATGCCTCTTCAGCCTGCTTCTGAACTATCCTGAGGGACGCGTCCCGCTCGGCCCTGGATTCGTAGGTGACGACGAGCTCCGGGTGGCCCGCTCGACCCATCCACTGTGAGAAGAACGAGTCGAGGTTGATCCCCGAGGACTTCTCGAAGGCCGCCCTCAGGTCCGAGGTCTCCACATTCTTGAAGGCGTTGTCCTTCACATACTGCTGTATGCCGCGCCAGAAGACGGCTGGCCCCACCTGGGCCCTGAGCATGTGGAGGACCACCGAAGCCTTCTCATAGAGGTGGCGATCGAAAAGCTCCGATGCCGTTTCGTATATATTGGTGACGACGGGGCGAGCATATCGATCGAGCTCTCCAAGGTAGATGTCGCGGTTGGTGAGGATTTCGTAGATGTATTCGTCGGCCCCCTTGGTGAAGCCAGTGTAGGCCGCCTCCATGTAGGTCGCGAAACCTTCGTTCAGCCAGCCGTCCTTCCAATAGCGGCAGGTGAGGAGGTCTCCAAACCACATGTGGGAGAGCTCGTGAGAAACCAGGGGGACGCTCGAGAAGTCCAGGTGCGCCCTTTCGTCATGGAGGGTGGTGTCCGTGAGGGTCGTAGCGGAGGTGTTCTCCATCCCCCCGAAGATGAACTCGCTTACACAGGTCTGGGCGTACTTGTCCCAGGGGTAGGGCATCCCCGTCTTCTCGGCGAAGAACGAAACCATCTTCGGTGTCTCAGAGAAGCTTCGCTTGGCGTCCTCCTCTCTCCCCTTGCAGACGTAGTAGTAGAGGGGGACTCCGTTCGCATCCTCCTTGATCTCGGCGAACTCCCCGGCCACGACGCTCATCAGGTATACGGAGTGAGGTTTCTCCTGGACATAATGAAAGGTCTTAGTCCCCTTGTCGCCATCCTCCTTTACGTCGGCAAGCTTTCCGTTGGAGATGACGGTAAAGGAAGACGGCACGGTGGCCGTCACTTCGCTGGTGACCTTCTGCGCTGGGGTGTCGACGCAGGGGAACCAATAATGGCTGTCTTCGTCCTCTCCCTGGGTCCACAGCTGCTTTGGCCTGTCCGGATAATCCTTGTCAGGCTTCTTGAAGTACATGCCCTTGCGAGGCTTCCCTCCGTAATCGATTATAAGCTCTATTGTGCCGCCATACGAAACCTCGTCAGGGAGCTGAGCTGTGATCTTGCCGTCCAGGCTGTGAAACAGGAGGAGCCCCTTGTCCTTCAGGGCGACCGACTTGACCTTGAGGTCAGCCAGGTCGAGGGTGACTGCGTCCACCTTGTCAGCAAGGACCGTAAGCTTCAGCGCCGCCGAGCATTCGAAGCTCTGATCCTCGAAATCGGGGACCAAGTTCAAGGCGATGTGTTCGACGTTCAACGGTCTGTCAGGAGTGAAATGAGGCTTCGAGTAGGGGGTCGCGAAGGATTTGAGTGACGAGCTGGCGGACTTTTCGCCTCTATCTGAATCCAAATCAAGAGACACCTGTCGAGCCGTAGCTCCCCTGCATGGCATGAAACGAGTATAAAAGGAAGACTAGGCTAGACCGACGGATTCTCCCTGACATATCTCTCGTATTCGTCCCAGATGGCCGATTCGACTACGACCTTGAAGTAAAGCCCAGTGGCGTAGGGCATTCGGGGAAGGTTCTTCTCGATGGCCTCGACGACGAACGGGACGGCCCGCTTGGAGGCCTTGATGTTGTACTTCATGGGGAGGAGGTCATCCTGGATGACTTCGATGGTTTCCCGAAGTTCTGCTGGTGCCAGCTCCCTTGCGTCGTGCTCCACTTTGTCGAACCATACCTTGGTGACCTCGGGGTCGAGCCCTTCGCGCTTGTCCTCAATCATCTTCGCATACTTGGCGATCGTTTCCATCGACATCGGGTCATCCCCAGGCCCAAGCGCGTCGCTCATGCGGATGCTATTGCACGCCGGAGAGGTCAAATAGAGATGGAGGCAATTTAATCGACCTGCGGCTGAAAAACAGTAGGCTGAATGTTGGAACCTAGAGGTCCAGGAGGAAGGTGAGGACGTACCTACCGTTTCTCCTCCTAACTGACATCTCATGGTAGGTCACCGCCTTGACGTCACGCTTGAAGTTGTGGCGTCTGCGGTCCACCGTTTCCCCGCGAAGGCTTCCCCTGAGCATGAAGCCATTCTTGGTGGCCTGAACTGCGACTTTGGCTTCCCTGAATATTTCATGCTCTATATCTTTCCTAACGAGGACAGCTTCGAGCCAATTGTAAAGCAGATTCTCCAGATCGAAGCCCTCGACGACAATCCTTCGCTCGAGCCCTCCTGGAGAGATGCGCCGGAGGTCGATCATAACGGCCGTCATCCCGATGGCGGCGTTGGCGAAGCTCTCGCCCAAGGTCCGGCCGTAGCTCCGCACCAGGGCGTCGGACATGTAGTCCAGCAGACGAAACTTGCGAATACTCTTGGACTTCGCCGTGCCCTCGCCCCTTTCACATGGCATCCATTGTTGGCTTAAAAAGCCCCCCTGTAGTGGTTCCACTTTCGACCGGGAAACGTTTTAAAAGAAACTGAAGGGTAAGGTCCAAAGGCCGCTTCTTGCCGGGGTAGCGAAGTGGATTAACGCGCGGGCCTTGAGTCGGCGGTGGGCTCCCACCGTCGGCGGGGGAGCCCGTGGCCCTTGCGGGCCTCGAGGGTTCGAATCCCTCTCCCGGCGCCACCTCACGAAGAGTACGGACCCTCTTCTTCCTTGAATCTTCGAGGATCAGGCGGTCAAGGTAGCCAAGGTCGACAGTGGCAACGCGCCGTTTCCAAGCAGGGCGTCATGAAATCTCTTGATTTGGAAATGACTTCCGAGCTTGGCTTCCGTAGCCCGGCGGAGTCGTATCATTTCGAGTTGACCCGTCTTGTACGCGAGGGCCTGCCCCGGCCACGTGATGTACCTGTCGACCTCGTTAATGATGTTGTTCTTCGCCAAAGCCGTGTTTTCAAGCATGAAGTCAATGGATTGGCCTCTTGTCCAGCCGAAGGCATGCATCCCGGTGTCCACGACAAGCCTACATGCTCTCCAGGCGTCATAGGATAGCATCCCCAGCCTGTCGAGATCGGACGAGTAGAGGCCCATCTCGTCGGCAAGCCGTTCCGCATAGAGGCCCCAACCCTCGACGAAGGCAGTGACCCCGCTGTTCCTCCTGAAGTCGGGGATATCGCCCAGCTCTTGGGCTATCGCGATTTGGAGGTGATGCCCAGGTATCGACTCGTGATATGCCAGCGCCTCCGCTTCGTATCGCGGCCTGGTCCTGGGTTCTGAAGTGTTGATCATGTACCTGCCAGGTCTCGAGCCGTCGGCAGCTGGCTGACGGTAGTATGCTATCGTCGAGTGTTTCTGCTCATGCTCCCCCATTCGGACTACTTCGCAGTCGGCCTTCGGCAGGCTGCCGAACCATGCGGGGATCGCGGATTTGGCCCGAGAAAGAGCGGCTTCGGCCTTCTCTGCCACTTCGTCACCGGTTTCGAAGTACAGCGCAGGGTCGGTCCTCAATCGCTCCAGCACTTCCTTCCTGGTTCGGACGCCAAGGACCTTACAGCCCAAGGTCTCCATCTCGGCGTTGATCCTATCCACTTCTCTTAGGCCGGTCCGATGGAGCCCCTCAGGTGAGAGGTCCAGGGAAGTGTGTACTTTGATGAGCTTCCTGTACGCCTCGATGCCGCCGGGGATGTGCATTATTCCAGGCCGCTCTTGGCTGCGGGCCCTTGGCAGGATTTCAGACTGTAGGCATGAAAGGAGGTCGGCATAGGCAGGGCGAATCGAGTCCTTTACGGCGAGCATAATGCCCCCTCCGAAGTTGGCCGAATCTTCTTCCGACCACCCTTCCCTTCGAACCTTCAGCGGCAGGAGGAAGGGCCACTCCGAATCAGGCTTCGCCAGCATCTCCTTCAGCTCGTCGATGGCCCTTTCGACGCATACGTCCACTGCGACCCTCCCTTCCGTGGCCCCTCTCTTCAGGCTGGAGACGTAGTCGTGTATGTAGCGCCCCATCGCCACCCATCTCTCCACCATCGCCCGGCCCTCAGCGGGGCTTCTGATGGGCTGGTAGGATTCGACGTTGGCGAATTCGACCTGGGGGCCCTGAAGCGGGTCGAGGGCCCACTCCTCCAGGCGGCACCTAGAAAACTCGAGAGCCGAACTGGCGTCCACCAGTAATGCCGCCTTGGTCACCTTGTCCTTTGGCGAGAGCTGTTCGTCGGCGAGGGCGTCGCATCGTCTCAACACCGAAAGATAATCGGCCTCCCTCCTAGATCGGGCTTCGGGGGATATGTCGGGGAGCTTCGAGTCGTACCTTCGATCTCCTAGGGCGGTGGCAAGAAGGGGATCTTCCCTGAGGCGTCCCTGCCAGTACTCCTCTGCCAGGCTGCCGAGCAGCTCCGAACCTCTGGACAACGCGCTCACGCCGGCTTCACGGGCACGGAGCGCTTTTACATTTTCCCTTGGCAACTTGGCTTCTGGGAAAGGTGTGTCTTAGACAAGCCTTCGAGTCATACACCGCTACCGCTGCTGAGCCATTTCGAGTATCTTGGCGGCTGCCCGCTTTGCCCCGTCGTAGTTCTTTGGCCGGGACCTGTTCCCGAGCCGCTCCTCGATCAGGCGACCCAGCCTCGATGTGTCAGAATGAGAGAAGCCAAGTGCCTTGGCGTTCTCCTCCTGCTCGAAGTGGTTCTTGAGGGGTATGGCGATGAGGGGAGTCCCGCATGAGGCAGCTTCGTCGATGGTGCTCTTGCCGGCCTGGCTTATGGCCAAGTCCGAAGCTGCGATCAGATTCTGAAGCTCCCTAACGAATCCCAGGTAGTGAATTCTCCCACGGGTGGGGGCAGGCTTCGCACCGGCGACGGCTACGGTGACGTCCAGGGCCTCATGCTTCACGACCTTCTCGACGGCGGGGATGAGGTATTCGCCAGACCCGCTCCCGCTCAGGCTCACCAAGATGAGGCTCGACTGCACGGGAAGCCCGAGGGCCCACCGGGTTTCCGCCCTCCCCGCGGTGATCCTCCGCACGACAGGCCCACAGTGCCACATGTTGCCTTCGTCCACCCCATTGTCCGGGACTATCAGCAGCGACACGGAATCCTGGAGCTCTTTGTACCATTTTGCCACGCGGGATTCGATGCTCCTGGACAGGAAGGTCTTGGCGAACCCCAGTTCGAGCTCGTCCGAAATCATTATGCTCTTCAGCCCTGACTTGGCCGCGAGGCTGAGCACCGAGAACTCCTCATCCCCCACCACGATGTCGGGTCTCACCTCCTTCTCAAGAGGTTTCATCTTCGCCCTGGAGGCGTTGTATCCCCTCCAGTAGCGGAAGTACCAGAGGGAGGAGAAGATGGTCCTTCTGCGCCAGAGGATAGGGTTCGGCTCCCTCACCGCATCCCTGACGTCGAACCCGTAGGAGCGCAGAAGCCCCGCAGCAGGCCCTCCGGTGGCGAACGTCACTTCTGCGCCCTGCTTGGCGAGCTCCTCGCCTATCGCGACTGCTCGGGAAGCGTGCCCCAGGCCGATGGGGCTCACGCCGTACAGGACACGTGTCATCCGGCCCTACATGTATCCTGGAGGCGACTTAAAGCGGTGGCGGGTCAAAAGAAGCGATCCCTACCGAGGGAGCAAAGCCAAGGCCAGGGAGACGAGGAAGGGGACGATCAAGGTGATGATGACGCCGTGGAGGAAGCTCAGGGCTCCGACCTCCTGCCCGCTTACTCCGGAGATCACTGTGAGCGTGGTGTCCATGGTGGTGGCCCCGCCAAGGGAGATGGAACTCCGCCCTCCGAGCCTCCTACGGAAGATGGGGTATGCAATGAAGGTAAAGAACTCCCGGAGGAAGTTGGAGAGGAAGCCGGTCGCACCCGCAAGGGCACCAAGAGAAGCTGTTACGAGGGGTCCGTCAAGGGTGTACCAGCCCATGCCGAGGGCCACCGCCATGGAGCCCCTCAGCCCCAGCGAAGGAACGAACGAAAACGCGAGCCCGACCAGGACGCTCCCAGCGACCGTGCCCAGAGACAAGAGGAGGGCGTCCCTTCCAAGGGTGGAAACGATCTTGCGGTCAAGGCCAGCGCCCACATCGACGGATACCGTGAAGACGAATATCAAGAGGAAGTAGTCCACAAACGGGGAGACCTCGTCGGAAGTGATTCCATGTAGGTCGACCGATGATAGCAGCAAACCGGTCAGGAGGGAGCCCACCAGCAGGGCTGGCATGAATACTTCCTTTCTCAATCCTTTCTCCTTCCTCTAAGAAGGTATGTTACGACGGCGCCAGCCGTGGCGGCGGAGAACCCCAGGAGCACCGAAGTGCCGGCGGCCTCGGGCAGTATGTCGAGGAGGGCTCCCCTTTCGAGGCCTATGCTGAGGCCCATGGTGAAAAGCAACGCCGAGGCGAAGACCGCGGAAACGCCCCACAGGTTCGGCCTGGTCTTCCTCCATCGCAGGAGCTGGCCGAGGGCGATCCCTGCCACGAACACTACGAGCACCTCGGTCAGCATTTGACCCCTGACCTTCGCTTGGCCTGCCTAATTTGGGTTGCCCAGTGCAGCCGTACGACGTCCGGACTGATTCATAGCCTCTTCCTCAGGTAGGATACCGTGTGATCCTCCCTGAAGCCCACTCGCCTCATAAAGTCCAGGGCCTTGAAGTTTCGCGTTTCGACCTCGCTGATGACGCTCCTCGCCCCCCTTTCCTTCAGCCTGCGCTCGAGCTCCCTGTAAAGCCTCACCGCGATGCCCTTCTTCTGGTATCTCTTCGCGACGGCTATCCAAAGGAAGTAGCCCGTCGACCAGGATGAGCCAGTGCGCTTCAAAAGGCCTCCCAGGATGAAGCCGACGACTCGGCCGTTGAACGTCGCCGTCAGGCAGAGGTCCTGGTTATCCAAGAAGCGAGCGAGGAGCTCGTCCTCGGTCCAGAGCCTCTTCGAGTAGGAGATTTCGCTTGTGAAGGAAGCCTCCCCCAGCCTCCACACGAAGCCGAGGTCATCTATGGCCATGGTCCGGATGACGACGGGGTCGTTCTTCCTTCGCTTCATCCTCCTGAATCAGGCCGAGTGCGTATTTAGGCTTTGGCTTGCTGGCCAAGGGCGTTGGTCCGGGGCGGAGGCCTCGCGGCGACGAAGGGAACTCGGGCGGCGACCGAGCTGAGTGAAGTCAGTGAATTAGGTGGAGGAGGTTGATGAAGAGCGGTATGAAGACGATCGAAAGGGTGTTCAGCAGCTTTATGAGAACGTGGAGAGAGGGCCCTGCGGTGTCCTTGAGCGGGTCGCCCACCGTATCGCCTACCACGGCGGCCTGATGTGCCGGGGAGCGCTTTCCGCCCAAGTTCCCAGCTTCGACGTACTTCTTCGCGTTATCCCACGCGCCTCCTCCGGTGTTCATGAAGAGGGCCAGCGGGACCGCGGAAAGGGTGCAGCCAATTACAAGGGCCCCTACGGCTTCGATGCCCAAGAGGACGCCTATCACGATGGGTACTATCACGGCCACTAGTCCTGGAAGAACCATCTCGCGAAGGGCGGCCCGCGTGCTGATGTCCACGGCCTTTCCGTAGTCGGGCTTGCCGGTGCCTTCCAGGATGCCGGGAATCTCCCTAAACTGGCGCCTGACCTCTTCCACCATCAGTGAGGCCGCCCTACCAACGGCCGCAACGGCCTGAGAGGAGAAGAAGAACGGGATCATGGCGCCAATGAATCCAGCGACGAGGACAGCAGGGTTGGAGATGTCCACCACGAAGGTCGTCACGTGGAAGTAGGTGGTCGCCTGCTGCACGTAAGCCTGAAAGAGGAGCTGCGCGGCGAGGAGCGCCGAGCCAAGGGCGAAGCCCTTGGTCAGCGCCTTGGTGGTATTTCCCACCGCGTCAAGGGCTTCCATCGTCTCCTCCGCACCCTTCTCGCCCGACATTTCGGCGATGCCCGCCGCGTTGTCGGCTATAGGGCCAAAGCCGTCAAGGGCGAGGACCATGCCCATTACGGCGAGCATCCCCATGGTGGCGAGGGTTGTGCCATAAACTCCTCCTTCGAACGCGCCTATGGCAGGGTTCGCCGATCCAAAGAGGCTCCCGAAGTAGTATGCGAACAGAAGGGCTCCTGCGAGGGAGACGACAGGAAGGGCCGTGGTTTCAAGGCCCACGGACAGGCCCGTGATTATGTTAGTGGCTGCGCCAGTCTGGCTCGCGTTTGCGATCCTCCTGACAGGCGTGCGGTCGCGACCCGTGTAATAGTCCGTAATGTAGTCGATGAGAACGCTCGCCACAAGCCCCGCAAGCAGTGCGAAGTACAGGTAGATCGCCCCACTTGTGTTCCCGAACAGGATCTCGATGGCAAAGAAGAACAATATGGCCGCCACTATGGTGGTCGCCGTGAGCCCCCTTCGGAGTCCTTTCATGGGATTCTTGGCCTCATCCGCGCCGAGGCGGACGAAGGGCATTCCGACGAGCGTGGCGAAGATTCCCAGCGCCCTTGCGATGAGCGGGAAGACGAGGAAGAGCAGGTTCCCGGTGGCTGCGCTGATGAGGCCCCCTATTATCATCCCCCCGATGTTCTCGCCCGTGGCGGATTCGAAGAGGTCGGCGCCCCTTCCGGCGGAATCGCCCACGTTGTCTCCCACGTTGTCAGCTATCACGGCGGGATTGCGAGGGTCGTCCTCAGGGATTCCCGCCTCCACCTTCCCGACGAGATCCGCGCCTACGTCCGCGGCCTTAGTGTAGATCCCGCCGCCCAGCTGAGCGAAGAGTGCTATCAGCGAAGCGCCGAACCCCATCCCGACGATCCCACTGGCCGCCTTGGCGCCCAGGGAGGCAGCGGCGCTGGTAGTCAGGGTCCCAAATAGCGCGTTATACCCGTCATAGAACAGGAACATGGCGCTGACGCCAAGCAACGAAAGCCCCACGACGGCGAACCCCATCGTCGCGCCGCCATAGAAGGCGGTCTTGAGCGCCTTCTCAGCGTTGTCCTGGGCGGCCGCGACCGTCCTCAAGTTCGCCCTCGTTGCGTTGTCCATGGCTATGTAGCCGGCCGTCAGCGACGCGACCGCTCCCACGAGAAAGGCAACTGCGGTCCCAAGGCCCAGGTTGGGCGCGACCGCTATCAGCACGAAGACGATTGCCGTGATGATGCCGATCGTCCGGTACTGCCTCTTGAGGAAGGCATAAGCCCCGACCCTGATGGCACCAGCCACTTCGATGGCCTTGGGCGCTCCCTGCTTCATTCTAGCGATCTTCCTCATCAGGAGCAACGAAACGGCGATGGCCAGGAGGCCTGAAATGGGGGCGAGCCAGAA
The DNA here is from genome assembly GCA_964475215.1 of uncultured Nitrososphaerales archaeon. Classification (GTDB taxonomy): domain Archaea; phylum Thermoproteota; class Nitrososphaeria; order Conexivisphaerales; family DTJL01; genus DATKKG01. Next base: position 8,219 of record CAYYVT010000080.1, on the reverse strand, counting down.
GACTGCGGTCGAGTCGAAGGTGACGCCCAGGATGGACTGCGCAGCTAGAAGCACCTATGACACCTTGCTAACGCCTGCCCATGTTTATGGTTGTAAATATATAGGTTATGCCGCGGAAGGTTGGGCCTTCCTTGTTCTGAAAATCAGCTTGCGCCCCAGGCTTTAGCCGACCACCGGGGTCTCTACGTCGACGTTCCACCAAGGCTTGGACCATTCCTTGCGTACTTCGGGGAGGGCCTTGAGGAGTCCTGAACAGGTCTCCATTACATGGGATATCTGAGCGCCAGACAGGCCTCTGGACTTCATCCAGTCCTCCCTGGATAGCAGGTTCTCAAGGTTAAGCCTCACGGTAAGCAAGAACTTCTGGTCGTTTAGCTCCCGCCGTAGCCCTTCGATGTTCAGGCGAGAACCACCGTCGCTGTCAAGGAAGAGAGCGCATACGTCGGACATGTCCTTCTCCTCCATGCCTACGATAATCTTGTCCTTCCTGTAATGGGGCCAGTGCAAGACCCTCACGTCGACCCCATCGGAGGGGGTGACGGCCCTTGCGTCGAAATCGCTAATGAGCTGGCACTTTGTCAGAATCACCTTCTCGAGGCCTATGGTGTATAGGTTCGCCTTTGCGCGAGCGAACTCGTCGTGGACTGAAAGGGTGTGCCTCATCTCGATCTTCTCGACGAAGACGTCGACCACGCTCGCGACGGTAGGTTCTGTTTCGCTCCAATCGAGCCCTCGTACCCGATACCTCTCCCCAGCGCGCAGCGCGTTGAACCTCTTGTCCGAAGATGTCAGGAAGTGGGTGAACTGAGTACCGGCCACGGCACCTAAAAGGCAGAGAAGCTGGACGAACTTCCCCGCTTGGTTTCTTGGAAGGATGAAGTCGAGATCATGGATCTTCCTGTTCAGGGGCCCTCCACCAACGTTGGCGCTCGGGCTGAGGAACTTGACCGCCCCGCCGCCCATCAGCAGGGGGGAGATTGGGGAGTCGAGCTTCTTCCTCTCCGGAAATGACGCAAAGGTCGAAGGGGCAGAGGAGGATGCCCAGAGGGCGACGAGAGCCCGCCGAAGGGCAGGGCGAGTCAAGTCTATGTATGGAGGGAGGCCAAGCGAAGCACGCAGGGCGTCGAGGTCAACCGTGCTCCGAAGCTGCCTGTCGACCTCAAAACTCTCGCCTGCTGGTCCCTGATAGACCCGCACCTTGTCTGAGGGGTCCATTTTGTACTTACAGCGGAGATGATTCCTCAGGCTATATGTGGGTTGCTAGGTCAATTGGAATAATTCTAGGCTAATTCTCCCGATAAAACAATACTTAAATCGAGGGTGGTACGATGCAAGGGCATGACCGAAAAGCAACGGTCATCCGTTTTCGTACGAGAAAGCACAGGTCTCGTCAAGAACGTGTCGATGCTCGACGCAATAGCCCTTAACGTAAGTAACATGTCCGCAGGCGCCGCACTTGCAACCATCGGCTTTACAATGGTGGCCTTGTCCAGCTATACGGGGATCAACCTCGTCTACGCATCACTCATCGCCTTCGTCTTTTCAATTCCACAGGTAGTCGTCTACACGATGATGACCAGGCGCCTTTCACGCACTGGAGGAGACTACGTATGGGTCTCCAGGGTCTTCGGCGGCCTCTTCGGTAGCGCCATTTCGTTCATGGGCTACACCATCGAAACCCTCGCGTACCTCGCCCTAATCGCCCTTTCCGCCGTCTTCGCAATAGGTTCCGTCGGCTTGTTCTTCTATCCGACCAGCTCTTCGGCCCTCGGCCTCGCACTGCCTGGCAACCTGTCAGGTTCGACCCCATACCTGCAGGCCCTGGTGGGAGTAATCATCTTCGCCATCCTCATCGCCGTCAACGTCTTCAGACCGAGGTTCGGCTACAAGCTCGTCTCGGTGCTGGCGGTTGTGGGCGTCATCGCCCTAATCGTCGGCATATTCGTCCTCCTGAGCGCCGGACAGTCCGGTGTCTCCAGCTACATCAACTCCCTCGGAATCAACGGCACGACGTACTCTTCACTCGCATCGAGCTACACGGGATCTACCTTCAGCCTCTCGGCCTGCATCACCATACTGCCATTCTTCGCCATCTTCGTATACCCATGGATCAACGCAGGGCCGGCCGTCGCCTCTGAAATCAAGGGCTCACGCAGTATCAGGTGGAACGTGCCTATAGCCTCACTCGTCGTGATGGTGTTGGTCACCAGCGCCTTCGGAGCGATGTACTACGCCGGTGGCTACCAGTTCGTCACTGCCGCCCTGTCCAACGGGAACCTGGTCTACGACTACTCCTTCAACTTCTGGACCCTCGCCATGGGGGCCGCCAACAACCAAGCGATCGCGTGGTTCCTCGGGATAGGGTGGATAGTCTGGACTATGGCTATCCTGGCCTACGGGATCATCGTCGCCTCCAGGTACTTCTTCGCCCAGGCCTTTGACAGGTTCCTCCCCGAGAGCGTAGCTCACATCAGCTCGAGATATGGGTCGCCCACGGTCGCCCTGACCATTCAGCTCATCGTAACAGGAGCGCTGGTGGCCATCGGCGCCGTTCTGTACGGCGGCTTCCAGTCTCTCTACGCCGCGGTAATCGCCTCAATGATCTACTTCATCTTTGTCGGCATCGCCGGCTTCCTTTACGCGCTACGAAACGAGAAGGGCTCCTCGAAAGGCATCCTCGGCCTCTGCGGCATCCTAATGGCATTGGTCTTCGCCTTCATCAGCTACCAGTTCTTCACGAACCCCACCGTCTGGGGGACCTCCGCGACGGCCTTCGGGCTGCCTGGGTACGACTTCGCCTATGCCTATGCCTTCGGTTCCTTCCTGCTCGGTGTAGTGCTCTACCTCTGGTCCAAGAGCAGTCACAAGAGCAAAGGAATAGATATAGACTTGGCCTACAAGGAGATACCGCCAGACTGAGAACCCTGTGAACACTAGGATTTTCTTTGCAAGTGACGTGCACGGTTCCGAGCGTTGCTTCCGCAAGTTCGTCAATGCCGCGAAGTTCTACAAGGCCAGCGCTCTCATCCTCGCGGGAGACCTTACGGGAAAGATACTGGTGCCGATCGTCGAGGGAAAGGACGGGAAGTTCAGGTTCGATTTCCATGGCGAGCCGGTGACGATCGGGAAGGAGAAGGTGCCGGAGTATCAGTCGGAGCTGCGGAACGCCGGGATATACTGCTTCGCGACGAACGAGGCGGAGATGGAGGAGCTCAGGGCGGATAAGGCGAGGTCTGACAGGATGTTCGTTGAGGAGATGAAGCGTTGCCTGGCTTCGTGGGTCTCCCTCGCCGAGGAGAGGCTGAAGGGGACCGACGTGATGTGCTACATCTCCCCGGGGAACGACGACAGGTTCGAACTCGACGAGATAATCAGGAAGGGTGACCATGTCTCCAACCCGGAGAACCAGGTGGTCCAGGTGGCCCCGAAGAACCAGATGATCACCTTGGGGTACGCCAACATAACGCCTTGGCACAGCCCAAGGGAGGTGACGGAAGTCGAGCTGAAGACGATGATCGAGCGGCTGGCCGACGGAGTCACGGACCGGGCGGGGAGCATCTTCAGCATACATGTGCCTCCGTTCGGAACGGAGTTGGACAAGGCCCCTGCGGTGGACGAGCAGCTCAACTACGTCCGCGAAGGTATGGGGACCGTCAAGATGACCCATGTCGGGAGCACGGCCGTAAGGGAGGCCATCGAGAAGTACCAGCCCCTTCTGGGGATGCACGGCCACGTCCACGAGTCCAGGGGCTTCGTCAAGATCGGTAGGACCCTCTGTCTCAACCCCGGCAGCGACTATGGAGATGGAGTCCTCAACGGAGGGCTCGTGAGCCTCGAGGACGGGGCCCTTAAGGAGTTCGTGCTGACGAGCGGCTGACTACTTTACAGAACGCCACTCGTAGGAACAGGTAATCAATTGGAACGGACTACTTTGTCCTGAGCTTGATTTCGATGTTGACCGTATCCGGAATCCTCAGTCGGGTGAGCTGTGCGATGGTCCGTTCGTTGGCATCGATGTCGATAAGCCTCCGGTGGACCTTCAGGTCCCACTTGTCAAACGTGTGAGTGCCCTGGCCTGAGGGGGCCTTTCGCGTCACCACCCTGAGCTTCTTGGTGGGAAGGGGGACAGGTCCCCTGACGTTGATCCCGGTCTTCTCGCCTAGGTCCTTGATGTCCTTGCTGACCCTCTCTAGGTCGTCAAGTCTCGTAGAGACGAGCTTTATCCTGGCGATCTGCGGCATGAATGGTCAGCCTTCCGAAGCTTGAAGAAGTGCTCTTTTAAAGTTTGTCGGCCCTGTCATTCGACGGTGAGCTTGCCATACTTCCCGACGTTCAGCCGCATTTCGCCTCGGAAGGTGCTCACGTAACCGTTCTCAATCTTCAGCTTGTCGCCGACCTTCACCTTCGTAGCGTATTCGTTCCAAAGGGTCAAGGTCGCGGTGCCGGATTCATCCTCAATGGTGACATCGGCCACCGTCGCCTTCTCGCCGGTCTTCAGCGATACTTCACGCGGCGAGGACGTTTCCTTCACGGTCACGTCAACGAAGACCCTGCGCGAATCAGGTCTAAGCTCCTTCAGCATCAATTTAATCCACGCGACTACTGGTAGAGTCCGTATTTAAAGATAACAAGCTGCCCCGCGTCGAAGCTCTTATAAAGTCCCGAAGGCAGGATTTGCGAGAGACCCAACCGTCTTGTGGCCAGAGATAGCGGCGTCCCTTCTTGCGTTCCCTGTCTGCTACCTGCTGACTTGGTACCTTACGCGGTCCCTGCGGAAGAGGGGCATGGTCGTTCCCGACGCCCACAAGGAGGGCAAGCCACTCGTTCCTCGCCCCGGAGGTCCGGCCATCTTGGCAGCCATCACGGTGTCGGGAGGTCTCATATACTTCGTCTCAGGGGACATACGGGCAGCGGCCTTCGTCTTGGTCGCCCTGATAGCCGGGGCGGTGGGACTGGTCGACGATCTCAGGACCCTCAACGGGCCGCTCAAGGTGGTCCTCCTCTTTCTTGCCGCGGTCCCGATCATCGTCCTAGGCGCCTACACCCCGCGCATCTCACTGCCCTTCGGGGCGTCGCTGACGATCACAATCGTATACCCGTTCCTCGTGCTCCTTGCGATTCCCATAACGGCGAACACCTTCAACATGATCGATGTCTACAACGGCCTCCTCACTGGCTTCGCTGCGCTCGCAGCAGTCCCACTGTTGATCGCTTTCGTCGTGGTCGGAGACTGGGTGATGTTCTCGGTGACGGTTGCCTACCTCCTCCTGCTGGCTGGGTTCTATCCCTTCCACATGAACCCATCCAAGGTATTCCCGGGCGATTCGGGAAGCCTCGCCCTCGGGGCGGCCTTCGGAGCCATAGTCATCTCGGGCAGCATGGACCTCGTTGGAGTGGTCGCGCTGATCCCCGCCATCCTGAATTCATTCTTCGTGCTCTCATCGGTCAGGAGCTTCATGGAGCACCGCAACATGAAGAAGAGGCCAGTCAGGCTGAGGGATGACTACCTTCTCGAGGCCTCTAGGGACAAGGATTCCCCGATGACGCTTTCAAGGATGGTCCTGGCAGGAGGGCCGCTTTCGGAGCAGGACGTGGTCTCCACTATCTTCGTCATCGAGCTGGTGGCAGTATGCCTTTCCCTGATCACGTTCATAATGCTGAGGTGGACGCCTTGACCGCGAGGATCCGGACGATCGTCACCATCTCCCTGCTCGTCGTGGCATCGTGGATTGCATTGCTTGTCAGTGCCTTCGTGATCTTCGAAGTTGTGATACCTCTGTCGGCTCCCGCCGGCGCAAGCTATTCGGCGATCCTCGAATACGGGGTTCTCAAGGCGGCCATGGGCGGAGCCCTCCTCTTAATCTGGCTGTATTCGTTCTACGTGCTGCGGGATTCCTACTCCAGGATCACAGGACTAGATGAGACTCCCAGCTCTTCCGCTTCTCATCAAACACCCGACGGGAGTAGAAAGGCTTAGCTGGGACTCCCGCGACCACGGTATCGGGCTGAACGTCCTTCGTCACGACTGCTCCCATCCCAACTACGCTTCCGCGCCCGACCTTGACCCCGGCTTTGATGACTGCCCTTGCGCATATTGCCGCCCCGTCTTCCACTATGCAGCCAATCATCCTCTTGCTCATCGGGTACGGGTCATTGGTGAAAACGACGGCGGGCCCGACGAAGACGTCCCTGCCAATGACCGTAAGCGGCGGGATGTAGACCGAGCCCTCGATTCTAGTGTTAGCCCCTATCTTGACGTTGTAATCCACGTGAGCTAGTGAACCGATGGAGACGTTATCGCCTATCTCCGTTCCCTTTCCAACGTAGACCAGATTCCAGATAGAAACACCTTCTCCGATCTTCGCGCTCGGGTCTATGACGCTTCCCACCCCAAGCCTTGACGGCCTCCGGGAACCAGTCATAGTGAGAGCTCCCTCTCGATGTGCTAAAAACATTTGCTCGCGAGTCCAGGCCACAGCCGATATTATTCGATGGCTGCCGCGAACCTTGACCGCTCGCTACCGTGGTGCTCGGCCATTAAAGTCGAGCTCAGAGTTGCAGATAGATTGGGAGCCCTTTTTCGCTGGAGTAGCCCGCAGCCTCGGCGATCTTGCTGGTCTTGATGGCATCCCAGCCGTCCACTCGAGGCCTGCTCCCAGAGGCGACGCAGTCGAGAAAGGACTTGATCTCGGCGCTGAGAGGCTCCTGAGCCTGAAGCCGAGGGATGTCAGTCCCAGCCTCACTGTCAATGCGAACCTCCTGCGTAACGAAGTTGAGCGTGACCACTCCCTCGGTGAAGACCGCCTCGAGCGACCTCTCCTTCTTGGGCGTCACCCAGTTTGACGTAAGGATGGCGGAGCGGTGGCCCCTGAACCCAAGGACCACGACGGCGAAGTCCTCGAACTGACCGTTGACCTTCCCGGTCCTCGCGAAGACCTGCACGGGCTCCTCCGCGAATAGCCAGCGGGCCGTGTCGATGTCATGGACGGTGGTGTCCTTCAGGATTCCCACGTCCTTTATGCCCGCCCACCTGCTTTCGCGGTGGAATTCGGCCAGCAGAAGTTCGCCCATCTTCCCCTTGGAGACCAGGTCCTTGAGGTACGTAACGACGGGGTTGAACCTCTCGATGAATCCGACGGCCAGAACCTTCCGTTTCTCGTCTGCGAGGGTCGCCAACATCTCCCCCTCGGCCGTCGTCGCCGCCAGAGGCTTCTCCACGAAGACGCTCAGCCCGGACTCGAGGACCGCCTTTGCGACCTGCGCGTGGGTGACCGTAGGAGTGCACACATGGACTGCGTCCAACTTGCAGGAGGAGAGCATCTCCTTGACGGAGGTGAACGAAGGACAGCCGTACCGCTTCGCAAAGGAGGAGGCCCTTGAGGCGTCGAGGTCACAGACGGCCGCAAGGACGCCCATTTCGCCAAGGACCCTTGCATGGTTCTTCCCCCAACCGCCTACCCCCACCAGACCGACGGAAGGCATGACGAAGCTGCTCCGATAACTCGGCCTTTTAAGCTATACGACTCCCGGCGGAAGGGTGGCCATGACCACGACTTGTCCCGGGGTGGGACGTGAAGCCGCCAGGAGCTCGCTGTCATGGGCGCTGCATGTCACAACGACCTGATACCTCTCGGAGAGAAGAGGCCGGGTTCGCTCCTTGCCTTCGGGATCATGGGGATTCCAGTATTCGACTTCGCCGAATACCTCGCGGAGCTCGGAGAGAAGCATGGATAGAAGGCGGGCCTTCTCCGCCTTCATCTCAAACTGATCTATGGACCAGAGGACCAAGATCCTCGAGCGAATCGCCTTTAGCCCCTTGTTTCGCACCTGAAGCCTTATGAATGACTCTAGGACCTTCATGTAGCTCGAAAGCGAGCGCATCGCCCCGGCCGCGAAGTGGAGGAGAGGGTCTCCCTGCTGAAGGCTCTCCATCAGGAGCTGCACTTCGAAGAACCCCTTCGAAAGGTCGTCGATGTAGAGCGTCCTTTCTGGCTCGACGTTCACGCCAAGGTCTCGATAGATGGACGCCTGGACGGCCTTGTCCAGGTACCGTCTCAGGGTGTAGCCGACGAAGGTCAGTTCGACGGTGTCGACATCGGAGAGGGCGGGGGGAATTCCGAGGGCCGCCATCAGCTTTTTCGGAGGCGATTTCCCGATGATGCCCGCCACCGGGAAGCCTCCGTCGGACGACGAGGGGGCGTAGAGATATGCGAAATCTG
>CAYYVT010000079.1:0-2553 GCA_964475215.1 uncultured Nitrososphaerales archaeon | reverse complement strand
TTGGGTGATGCTTTGAGGAGGGATAGGACGGTTTCCCAGTGCCAGGGACGTGTAGACCGTTTCCTTCATTCCGTCCTGCAGGGACGGCCTCTTCTCTATAGTGAAGAAACCCACTCCGAGTTTTCGATATCGCTTCACTTTCTCGACGTACCCTCTCTCATCCCCCCGTATCTGCCAGCCCCAGCGGTAGTTGTGGACAAAAGTGCCTACAATGACCCGATTGACGGGAGTCTCCACTGAAGTGGAGTTCGGCTTCGTCAACATCTTCGGCCATCTCGCAAATCTCTTAAAAAGTAGAGCAGAAGGATCGTCAGCGCTGTTAGGAAGCAGAGGTTTTCGCCTTCCATGACTGGGACAAAAGGGCCCAATTGAATGAAGTCAGAGTCTGACTCCCCGGATGGCCTCCCGGTCGGCAGCCCCGGCTCAGGGGCGTTCATGGAGCTTGAGAGCGCACAGGTATTCAGGAACACCCTTCTCTTCAGGCTGTCCATTCACGAGCTCCTAGATCCCTACCTCACTACAGGCTTGTTCTATGCGAAGTACGACTTCCCCATCGAGTCAGTTCCCATGTCCATCCTCTCGATACCTCTCCTTGGATTCCTGACGCCGCTCGGATGGCTGACCGGGGCTGAGATTCGGGTCGGTGACGTCGACGAAGAATACCTGAACTCGCTATCCCGGGTGACCCAGGAATTCAAGAGAATGTTCCCTCGGATTAGCTTCTTGGGAAGAGTCCACGCGAATCCAGTCCGGGTCCGTTCAGAATGGGACCAGGAGAGATACTGCCTTCTTTACAGTAGTGGAGTAGACTCCACCAGTTCCCTAATTCGAAACCTGGAAAAAAGACCATCGGTCCTGACCGTGAAGGGGACCCCTGACGTCCCGCTGCATGATGACCAGTATTGGTCAAGGGTCCAAGAGAGGATTCAGCCTTTCATAAGTGGCCTTGGTATCGAGTCACACATCGTTGAGACTAATGCCTTGGACATGGTGAACCTCCCGGCTCTCTCAGCCAACTTCAGGGGCCAGCTTCGAGCTGGATGGTGGGAAGACCTTGCGCACGGATTGTTCCTTCTTAGCCTGTGCGCGCCTTACACCTTCCTCAACAGGATAGGCAGAGTAATGATAGCCTCGTCTTACACAGAGAAGACCCAGGTGCCATGGGGATCAAGTCCAATGACAGATGAGAAGGTGAGGTGGGGAGGAATCAGGGTAATCCACGACTCCTACGACCTGGCGAGGCGTGACAAGATTCGTCAGGTCTTGGTCCCCTTTGCAAACAGCAGACAAACCGTTGTCCCGCTGAGGGTGTGTACTGGAAGGAGGGCTGCGAGGCTTGCAGGCAAGCAGCTCAACTGTGGCCAGTGTCCTAAATGCATGGTGGTAGAACTTACTCTAATTTTGTCTGGGGCTGATGCAAGCGAAAGCGGGTTCGACATCTCCCCTCCCGCGTTGTCTGCGTTGAAGCTAAACCTAGAGTCGGGGCTGTTCGGACGGAAATACGACGAGCCAAGCTGGGACTTCATCAAGGAGAAGGCGAAGAATCCCCCTAAGGAAATCCTGGCTAGGCACCCCGGGCTGGGCGAGTTTTTCGCGTGGTTCGCAGATTGGGACGAGAAACCGATGAAGAGGAGGAGACGTTTCGTAGACCTGGTGGCTCCTCCTGCCAGCCGTAGAAGAGATGTGGCTAGGGCAGCACTTGGCAGGGGTGAGGACCAAAGAAGGTAGGCTAGAGAAGGCCTTCGCATCCAGGTAGGCCGCGAGCCTGGCTCCTGACGCCGGGGTTTCTAGGCTGATGTATGCTGGATGCGTCTGGCCAGAATCATCCCAGCTTCGTACTTCGGACTCGAGCTGCTCGAGTTGTAACTGAAGTGCAGGTCCCACTTCCTCGTAATCTCAAAGCCCGCACTCCTGAGCTTCTTCAGGATCGGCTTGGCTCCATAGTGATACTTCATCGCTATCTGGGTGAAGTGAGCGAGGTCGTCCGTCGACGCATTTCCAAAGAAATCGTATTCTGAACCCTCACCGTGAAATTTCAGAACCGCCGTCTTGATCCCAAACCTGGAGATAATCTCGCTCAAAGAATTGAATCTCACTTCCTGACCGTCTCCCGAGGGGACGGCGTTAGCCCAGAGGTTCGTTTCAGCAAGTGTAAGCCTCATCCACCCCGGTGTCCCCGCCCCCTCGTTGAGCAGAATTACCTTTTCATCGAAACCATTCGCCGAAATAGCGTTCTTCGCTCTCGCATATGTCGCAGGGTACGGTTCAAGCGCAATTACTCTCCGAGCGCCTTTCAGACAGAAGTAGATCGGGGTATCCCCTATGCTTGAGCCGATGTCTACCACGTCCATCCCTTCAACGTTGAGCCCCCCGTATGGTTCGTCTATGAAGAACTGCTTGAGCACGACCATGGTGCCGTACCTGGTGCCGTCGTACGGAAACGCGAGGGTCCTTCCCTTGAATTCGAAGCGAAAGACGCCCGCGCGCTCTCCCAGGATCTGTTCATCAAAGGGAGAGGGTTGATAGGCCGCTCTTAGGCGTCTCGAAAATTCG
>CAYYVT010000078.1:0-3748 GCA_964475215.1 uncultured Nitrososphaerales archaeon | reverse complement strand
ACCCCTCCACCACTATGTGCAGGATGTCCCCTACGACCGCCACCGCGGGGGCGCTCGGGGTAGACCCTGGAAGCTGGGTCCAGCCGGACCAGGTTCCGTTGTACACGTTCAGGTAGACGTTACTGTCCATCCCTGTGACCACAAGATAGAGCGTCCCGTCTGGCCCCGCTACTAGCGCCGGAGCGAACCGGGTCGCCCCATCGAGCAGGTTCCAGCCGCTGAATCTTGCGGTCAGGAGCTGCTCCTGGCCGAAGTAAATGGAGTTGGCGGGGGAGTTTCCCTCCACCACGAAGTAGAGCGAACCGTTGTAGTCCGCCACCGCAGGAGAGTTAGAGGTGGTGCCGGATGGGAGCGCCTGCCAGTCCGTCCAAGACCCGCTGAGTATCGAGTCGTAGTAAATCGAGCTGTTCATGCCGGAGACGGCGGTGGAGACGTCCTCGCACACCCCGGCGGAGAAGTTCTGGAACGTTCCGTACAGCATCCCTCCCGAATAGTCCGTCTCCGTCTCAAGGAACCAGGTCAGGGGCGGGGTATCGTGCAGCGCCAGGCTGCTGTTCTCGTAGACCAGTACCCCGTCCATGTACACAGCCAAGAAGTTCATCCCGTTCGTGACCATGGCAACGGTCATGGTGAGGGGCTGGCCCAGGCTCGTATTCTCCCACAGGAGCACTATGCTCGTTGCTTGGCTGGCGTTGCCGTTGAGCTGGTCCACCTGCCAGAAGGTGCCTGAGCTATCCGTGTCCGCCCCGGCGAAGGTCGCGTTTATGGCAGTAAGGTTGGTCTGGGCGTAGAGGCCCGTGACGTAGTCGTCACCTGAGGGGAGGGTGCCCGAAGGAGCCGTAATGGTGGCCTGGGCCACCGTGGCGTTGGTGGCGGGGGTCTCCCCGTAGTAGCCGGCCCAAGTTGCGTCCACGGAACTCGGGGCTTCCACCCCGAGCTGCAGCCCCGACGCACTCTCGCTGAAGTCGTACGAAGCGCCTACTACGGTCTGGGCGCTCCCGTTGAACTTCCAGAACCCGGGGCTCGCCTCGAGCTGCTGCTCGGTCATGGTTTCGTTTAGCGGGTCGCTCAGGACCACCTGCCCGAGGCTGGGGGGCTGGGCGAACGCCTTGAAGCCGAACCATCCGATGGAGGCCACCGCCTGGCTCGCGAGCAGCGCTATCAGGGCGAGAGAGGTCCACCTTAGGGAACGGCTTCGAATCACTTCAGGCGATCACTATCTAGACTTCGCCAAAACGAGATAATAAGTGTTGGTTCTTCCAAGCTTACGGCCCGAATTCTATCTTACCTTTCAATTAGCTGAACAAGGGCGAAGAAGGAGATGAAGCCAAGGGGGACGAGGAGGGTGACGAGGCTCATGGTGTTCAGGAGGTCGGGCCTGGCCACATAGAAGGGCATGTCGACGTACCCCCTCCCGAGGACCAGCACAGAGTTCATCATGTCCTGAGAGAGCCAGAGGCCGGCCGTCACCACGGCGAACCCGAAGAGGGAGACCAAGACCCTAGGGACAGTGAGGCGGAAGGGCCTCCACCTTAGGGCCTCGAAGGCCACCACCCCCACGTAGGCGAGCCAGATGAGGGAGTAGGCTATGTCGTGGTAGGTCCAGACGTCCAATGTCGCTGGGCCGAAGGGGAGGTTGACGTAGTCCCTGCCGAGGGTCGCCACCGCGAACATGGTCTGCTCCAGGGCCCAGAAGCCGAGCACGAAGAGGACGAAGAGGAAGGCCGCCGCCCCGGACTCCCGAAGCAGGGCCAGACCGCTCTTCGAGCTTCCCCCGTCGACGGGTTTGCTCAACCGTCAATCATACCGCTACGATGGAGTTTGTCGACGGCTAGCCACCGTTCAACGCGTTCACTCCGAGGAGGAGGACGTATCCCTCGTCTTCAGCCCAGGACGATGCGCTGCGGTTGCCCATCAGCCTCGCCGCCCTTTCGCCAGCGACGGCGAGGGGACGGCCCGCCAAAATCGCCTTAGTCCTGAAGGAGGGAGACAGCCATAGAGATGCCTTCCTGAAGATCGAGGAGAGGGCCGAGATGAGGGCTGAGCTCCTGGCCTGGAGGTTGAGGCGACAGCAGAGGTGGAGGATTCCTCTCTCCACCGGGTCCAGGGCTAAGTGAAGGACCCGCTGTCTGACTAGACGCTGCTTCAGTGCACGCAGTTCCTCGGTATCCAGGCGTGGGGCCCCGCCTAAGGCCTTCGGTGGCTGGAAGGCACGCAATATCTTCATAATTCGAACGATGACAGGAGATTTAACGATTTGCTATCTAGGCTATGAGACAAGGCCGTCATCCGCCGAGCTAGCCATGCCAAGTGGAGTCACTAAGCCAATTTCACTCCTTGGAAGGGCATCGAAGTCCAAAGTTCGATTATGCGATGGGGAGGGGAATAGGGTTCGACGCGTCACCGAATGTCTTGGAGGTAAACTGAGTTATCAGCGCCATGCCAAGAGCCCGGCTAGCTCGATGAAGGTGACCAAGGAGCTGTAGAAGCCTGTCCGGGCGTTCCTTGGAAATCATTCAACCTTCGGAATCAGTTTGATGTCTTCCTCGGTAAGCGTGATCACTTCCCCCTCTCTCCGCATCTGGCTCTGCCCGACCCCTGCGACGATGCCCAAGTCATACGCTTTTCTCACCGCACGGTCAATGACTTCCATCCTTTCTTTCCTGGCCAGTCCGGACTCCAGGGCCTCTTCTATTATCGCAAAGATTTGCACGGGCGCCTGTGCCCTTCCCAGCTTCTCTACTAAGTCTGCCAAGAGGGTGGAGAAGCTGAGACTTTCCAAGTCTAACGACTGCGGTCGCTGACGTTATTTCTATGTTGGGAGCCACGCTTGCCGGCCGTGACCCGCGTGGAGCCTTTTCGAACCATGTGGCTCCTTAAGGTTATCAATTCAATTGCTTCATGTGGCCCCGGTTGGCGGTTGGCCCTCGCGAGGCTTCGACTCATTTCTTTGCGCATAAAATGCGAGTGCGGAAGAGGGTTCGTAGCCGAGGATTTGGAGCCCGAGTGCCCCTACTGCGGAAGGAGGTATCTCGTCGAAGTCGAGGGCTCAGGGAAGAGCTTCGAGGTTAGCATCGTCGAGAAGGGCTACCGGAAGAGCTTCTCCAGGATCGCAGCCCTGGGGGATATGACGTAGAGCCTGATGTTGTGGCCCTCGTAAGAAACCTCAAGGACCCCCTTCTTGGTCATATCTTCGAGGTATTTCGCTACGTTCTTGTGGCTCATGCCGACGTTTCGGGCGATCTCCCTGCCAGAGGCCGACCTTCGCGTGCAGAGGAACTTTATGATCGAGTACCTGACGTCGTCTCCGAAGATCGAAACGTAGACGCCCATGAACTCATGGAAGTAGCGGTTCTTCAGCAGGGCCTCTAAACTCGGGTCCTCGAGCTCGCCAGCTAGTACCAAGAGCCCTCCACATGAGTATACTACTGTATTTACGTCTTACTGGTTGACATTAAATAAGTTCTATAACTCATTTATATCGAAATTTTCAGGTCCTCCCCCTGACGCCGCAAATCGGTCTGCTGTCGGTGACTAGCAAGCCCACAGGGAGAATTTTGGGAGGTCCCCGTTGCTTGGATTACCTTCTCCGTTTCGTAGGTCTTGTTTCGTGCCTCCTATCCGTCTGACTTCCTTGATTCGACCAGCTTCGCCTGCTGCGCCTGTTCCTCTCGAAAAACAGGTGGGAACTTACCGGGCTCGAATAAGACAGGCGCAACGTTATCAGTGGACGTTGAAGTGCATTTTG
>CAYYVT010000077.1:0-1718 GCA_964475215.1 uncultured Nitrososphaerales archaeon | reverse complement strand
TGTGAGAGTTTAGCTCCTCAAGCACCTGCCCAATACATAGTGGTGTCCACTTAGGGCTACCACCCCCCTTTGAATCATCGATCATAAGTGACTAGTCCCCATGGAGGTCCCAAGGACGCAAATAGGGGCTAAGCGGGGCAGCAGAACCATAAATACGAACCAATCCCACCTGATGTCGGTGAAACCTGCCGTTTCGCACCCGAACACCCCAAAAATCGAACCGCCACCAGCTCGCCCCATTCCTCCAAAGAATCCAGAACCCAGCGGCACAAAGAGAATCCTCCTGACGCAAATGATCAAAGCCAAGCGGGCGGGGACATGGTTCGGTCTTGACCGGGTGAAGAGAGGGCTCTACAGCCTAGCCATGAGGCTCGACGTGAAGCTCGCGAGCCATGAGCTCCTGAAGGCCCTGGTGTCGGTCCTGAAGTGCCTGAAGGAGACCTGCGACAGGGCGGGGATGGCTTTCATGAGGGCAATGCGGCTTGCATGGGCCATTTCTGAGGCGGCCGTGGGGTGGGGGAACGCAGGTGCCAGGGAATGGCGGAACGACCAGAACTTTGTCAAGTTTCTGGCAATTTCACTGGAGGCTGGATGAACTTGTTACCAAAGGCTTTTAAGCAAATTTACTCCTACCAGGGGCGAAGCACTGTGAGAGACGTGCTGGAATATCTGTGGACTCTGCTGACCTCGGCGCTTCTCACTCTCACAAACTCCATCCCTTCAGAACGTGCAAGAAGGGCGATTTCGCAAGGTGCCACTGTTGTCGCAGTTGGCACTATTATCGCTCTTGGCATAATCCTCATAGTCTACCTAGTGACATTACCTGCCCCGCCTACGACGACCCCGTAGTGCAGCGAGCGCGCGAGACGAGACGCAACGGACGCTGGGTTAGTTATCGTGGATATCTCCTCCTCATCGTCAAGGAGCTGAGATCTGCGAAATTTCGACTCCTTCGAAGTTGAGGCCCGATGATTGGCCAGGTCCCACCGTGCCTCGGAACTCGGCTTGCGGGACGATGCCCGACAAAGTAATGTCCAGACTGGCATTGCTCAGGCCGACGGCTGGAAACGTCACCGACTCCGCCGCCAGGGTGGTGTTGCCTGCGTTGTATACAGAGTCAAGAGTGATCGAGGAACCAGCCGAAAGGACATCGAAGAGGAAGGTAACACGGTACGTCCCGGGGCCTAGGGGAATCCAGGGCCCATTCCACGCTAATCCATGCGCACCCAGAGGGATGCTGATGGACGTCGTCCCCTGCCTGAGAGGAGGAAGTGCTCCGAACTCGCTAACAGGGATCGTTGCTTGGTATGGAACATAGACCTTCGGATTGCCTGAGTAACCAAGCTCGTAGACAAGATAGCCGTCGGCGCTCGCCGCCAGACCATACTTGTAGTTACTCAGAAAGTAGGCGACTTGTTTCTGCATCGGGGCGTCCGGCGGATCCTTGAGGAAGAAGTATCTCTGAGGGAAGTGTATTGCAATAAAATCGGGAGGGGCGGAGCTATTTGGGAAATTCGAGAAGACCTGGGCCGTTCTGCCATCGAGGAATTCCAGGATGTCGTCCTGCGCGAGCACTGTTGCATTGGAGGGAATTATGGAGATGGCCTGGTGACCCGCATAGGCGTCCGTTCCTGGGAGGCTGGGAACGAACTGAGGCTGGTAAAGCATCGCATAGGCCCCGACAGGGCTCAAGGAGACGAGTCCTATCAGGGTCAGCG
>CAYYVT010000076.1:0-1777 GCA_964475215.1 uncultured Nitrososphaerales archaeon | reverse complement strand
ATGGCCACTTCGAAGCCCATCCCGAGCCTGCGCCTGTGATACTCGGTGAACCCGGTGACGTCGTAGACGGACTCCTCGGAGGCCAGGCGGCCCGCGGTTCGGCGGGCCGACAACATGGTTACGATGGACAGCAACGGGATGACGAGGACGACGGGGATGAGGGCGATCGCGAACACCTGGTCCACGCCCGAACCAAGGCCCGTGATCTGCCCCAGGCCCAAATATGGCCACACGAAGAGTATCCCCAGTCCAATGACGAGGCCGGCGATGGCCGCTCCCCTCCCCTGCGAGATGCCGGGCCTCACCATCTCCCAGGCGAGCCTCCTTTCCTCTGGATTGGGCCGCCTCTTCACGACCCCGGCCGCCGGCGTCGTCGGCGATGGGACCCTTTGAGCGGACTTCCATGAAGGCACTGTGGGAGCGAACTGGACGGCCTGTGGGACTGGCTGGGGAGTTGGCTGTGCTGGAGAGGGTGCCTGCTGCGCTGGGCCGGTCGGAACTTGGATGCTCGCCCCACACTCAGGACAGAACTTGGCATTGGGGCTCGCCAGAGGCTTACCGCACTCGGGACAGAACTTCAGCCACGGCTCACTAGCAGGGACTCGCACGAATCGCGATAAAAACATAACGATGCCGGAATTCCACAGATCATCTTACAAACGGACCCAATTGTTGCGAATTTGGCATAAGGATCCTTTCTTTGCCCTAGTAGAGACGAGCACTCAGGGGCGTGTCACCGCCAAAGTGTGTTTGAGATTACGAAGGCCCCCGAGATACTTCCCTCTGGACTCGGGCTCAAATGAGGTTCCCCTACTCGCTCGGTGGCTGGGCTTTTGCCTCTCCCTTCTTGGTTTCCCTCGCGACCTCGGCCAGGCGCCAGAGCAGGAACATGTCGAGCTCCGCCAGGGCCTCCTTGACCCTCTCCCTCGCCTGCAGCACCCGACGGACATAGTCTTCGGAGGAGAAAGACGGATCCTCCAGCCCTCTCTCCCCGTCCATCACCTCCTTGGCCGTGAAAAGCCCCGAGAAGAGCAGGTCCCACTTGTCGTTCAAATCCGCCAGGTCCAGCCTCGATATGTCCTCCGGGGGCGCGACGACCCATTCTTTCTTCGTCCCCTTTCTGCGCGCGATCTCCTGGCGGAACTGGTTGACCTTTCGGTAGCAGGCGGCGCAGAGGAGGAAGTCGCCCCACTCGTTGGAGCCCTCCTCGCTTACGATGTCGATATGCTCCCTGTAAAGGACCCCTCCCTCCTTCACGACCTCCCTGCATCCCTCGCACCTGTCGGTCCCATCGGACCTCGAGAAGACGCTGGCCACGCCTTTGGGAGCTTCCTTCCCCCCTTCGTTCCATTCGAAGAGCTTCGGGCTCATCGGGCGTGACAAATCTACCCCCGCATTTACGCCGGTGGCTCTAGGCTTGGCGAGCAGGGGGTCAACGACCTGAGAGCTAGGATTCGGGCCAGGTCGCCCATCCCCCCTTCATCTGTCGTAGAGAAAAGAGTGATCTGTGGCGCAAGGTCACTCCCAGCCAAGACAAGATGCTCGCTAGGTTGGTGGCGGTCTGAGGTCACGGACGCGACGGAGAAAGAATGGATAGTGCCATGGAAGATGCGGGCCATCAGATAGTGATAACATCGCTCCAATGCGAGGAGACGGTAATGCATGCGGGGGCGTCCCTAAGATGAACGCCTCGGCCGCTTTTCGGATAAATACTAGGAGGAGGCACCCGTCGATGTGCCTCAACCGCTGAGCCCTGCCAAGAAGAGGGAGGTCCTTA
>CAYYVT010000075.1:0-21488 GCA_964475215.1 uncultured Nitrososphaerales archaeon | reverse complement strand
ACCTACGTCAACCTTTCAGCAGGCCCGAGCGGCACCAGAGACATTGAGAAGACCATGGTCAGGCCGGCCCAGGGTTCTAAGGAGATGCACGTGGTCTTGGTAAACAATGGGCGACTGGAGGCCCTGAAGACACCACTGTGGGACGCACTCAGGTGCATCAGATGCGGAGCCTGTCAGCTCGTCTGCCCGACCTACAGCGTCGATGGCCCTACGTGGGGAGGCCCGACGTATACGGCGGCCGTGGGGCTGCTCTGGACCGCCATCACGGAGGGAAGGGAGGCCGCCGACCCCCTCACCTACTTCTGCCTTGAATGCGACGCGTGTAACGAAATCTGCCCCGTCCAGATTAACATCAGCGGAAACATAAGGTGGATCAAGAAGGAAGCTACCACTGAACTGCTGAACAAGTAGGAGGGGTACGCGATGGAGCATCTGAGGATGGCCGGCTCCCATCCCCTTCATGCCATGTCGATGGCGTGGCGTGCGTGCTCTGCCAGAATAGTTTAAATCGTTTTGGGCGGCGCATGAGAAGGAAATGAAAGACTACGGCCCTCTGGCGGCGGCTGCCGGAGCCATCAACGCCGATATCAGCCTCTTCGTCGAACGGATGCCTACGGGAGGAGGCGAGATGCCGGTAAAACGTATCACTCGCCTTCCAGGAGGGAAGGCTGCTAACGTCGCGGTTGCCATGGCCCGCCTGCTCCGACCCGCCGCCAGCGGGATCATCGGGGCGGTGGGAGATGATGCCATAGCGGATTGGCAGACGAAGGTGTTTGAAAAGGAGGGGGTCGACACCAGGGCAATGGTCCGGATGAAGGGAATTGAGTCGGGCCAGGCCTATATCGTCATAGATGACAAGGGTGAGAACGAGATCAACACGTACTTCGGCGCCAATTCCACCCTTAAGCCAACCATGCTCGAGAAGAAGGAGGTCAAGCAGGTGCTCTCCACCATCCATGTCCTTGTGGTGATGGACACTCCCCTGGACTTCACTCATGCCCTGCTATGGACGGCGGCCAAGAGGCCCATTCCTAGGATATGGGCACCTGGTGTCCGCACCATTTCAGGGGGGTCGGCCATCACCAAGCTGCTGAAGTATACCGACTACCTGGTCCTGAACGAGCAGGAAGTGATGAACTTGGCAGGGGCATCATCGGTCCGTGAGGCCTATGCGGAGCTCCGTACCCACCATAAGGATCTGAAGCTTCTCGTTACGAAGGGAAGGTCGGGCGCGACGTTGTTGGGGCCTGGGCTGGAAGAAGTGGTCGAGGGTGTAGACTTGACCCGCCTCGGACTCAAGGTCGTCAACACGGTGGGCTGCGGGGATGCCTTCATCGGCTGTTTTGCGGTCAACTTGATCCTGCGTCGCAGCTTGAGGGAGTCCCTACAGATGGCCAACTACGCCGGGAGTTTCAAGGCGACCAAGCTTGACACAAGGGGAGCTCCAACGGCAGATGAGCTGGCGTCGTTCGCAAGGAGAGTCGAAAAGATCGGGTGACGGAGGGTATGCGGAGTTTGCTTACTTCCTTGGTGCCAGAGCCTTTACGGTAATCACGGCCGCTGGAATTTCGTTCTCCTGCTTGGCGCTTCTTTCCAGCTTTCTTCGTTCGCGTTCCCACTCGAGCATTTCTTCATACAGCTCTGCACTGTCATCACAGCACATGGCGTCTCCTCAAATCGTTATGATGACTATTTACCCGCTTGGTGGGTTCAGGGTTTTCTGGGGGGTGCTTCCTAGTGTCGGCCGACGGACGTCGTTCCTACAGGCGGCTTGCGCCTGGAGCGATGCCTGCCAGGTAAGCAGAGTGAGTTCTACTATTACCCTTGAATTCACCGAAGAAATGAAGAAACCCCTGTCCTACTCTTGAGGAGTCATGGCGTTACGCCGTCACCTTTTGAGCAGGTTGACTATCCCTCGCTCCAAGCTCGTGGTCGCGTGCATTGCCGCCCGAATGTGCCCCACTCTTGACTTGGTCGAAGCGGCGGACGCGGAGCGGACAAGGGGATCACCGATTCAACGGACTCCGTAACTGTTTATTACGGGCTCGTTTAGTGGATAGGGGACGTTGGAGAGCGTCGAAGAAGGCAAGGCATTCATAAAGGAAGTCATCTTAGAGAACTTCCTCAGCTACGATTATGGCAGAGTTCTCCTGATGCCGGGGCTCAACGTCGTGATGGGCCCCAACGGAGCTGGCAAGTCCAGCATCCTTCTTGCGATTTCGGTCGCACTGGGGCAGGCCTCCACGGAAAGGTCCCGCCGGCTCAGCGACCTCGTCAAGCGCGGAAGGGATATCTCCAGGGTGACCCTTCTCCTCGACAACTCCCCGGTGAAGGGCAAACGGCCTCTTCCCTACAGGGCCGACACAATACACCTTTCGAGGTACATCCGGAAGGACGGAACATATTGGTTCGAGATTGACTTCAAGGAGGCGGACAAGCAGGCAGTCGTCGAAACCCTGGGCAAGCTCGGCCTCAACCCCGACAACATGCTGATAATGATGCACCAGGGCTTTGGAGACACCTTCAGCGTGGTCCGACCGGAGGAGAAACTGGCGCTGGTCGAGGACGCCGCAGGCTTGGCCTCATATAGAACAAGCCTTCTTGAAGCAAAGGAGAGGCTGGAAGCAATAACTACGGAGGAGGATGAGAAGAAGGAGGAGCTCGAAACTGCGAAGACGACCTTAGCTCATTGGCAGGAAAACTACGAAAAGAGCATGAAAATAAGGAGTCTCCGAGAGGAGCTTACTTCGCTCAGGATCGAAGAGGCCTGGTGTAGGGTCCAAAGGGAGGAGGAGAAGCTCTCTTCGCTCGTCCAGAGGATAAAGGAGGCTCAGGACACCATCGATGGGATGACTGTGAAACTTGAGGAAGAGCAGGGGGAGGTCGAGAAGCGCTACAAAGCCTTGACTGAAGGGTTGGAGGGGGTGGCGAAGGAGGAACGGAACCTTAGTAGGCTTCGTGCGGACTTGGCCGTGGTCGAGCACGGGTCCAAGACCTACAGCGCCTTGAAGACACCGTTAGAGGACGCCCCGAAGGACCTGAACGAGATCATTAAGGATGCCCTGCTTTCGGACGAAAGCAGGCTCAAGACCCTCGAGGACGAAATATCGTCGTTGGAGAGGGGCATTGGAGCAGAATCTCCGAAGCTCGTTGCCAAGATCGAGAACTACGCGGCGGCAAGGGAGAGGGCTGCCGTCCTCGACTATAGGCTGAAAGAAAAGCGAAGGGAGCTCAAGACCCTTGAAGGCCAGAAGGCGACGGCCGAGGTCGAATTGGCGGAGGCTACTGCTTCAGCGAGCTCGACAGGGCCAAGGATTCCAACACCGAGGAGCCTCACGGATGTGCAACTGGCCATCAAGGTGGACGAAGCTCAGCTGGTACAGCTTGGCGACATCCCACGGGAGGCCGAACAGATCTATCATGACTTCGAGAGCAAGATCAGGGAACTCTCAGGCAGGCTGGAGAAGCTGAGGGAAAACAAGGAGGCTACGCTCAACGAAGTCAACGATCGGTTCAAGGTTTGGCGGAAGCAACTCGACGAGCTCGTCTCCGACGTGAACACAAGCTTCGGACGCATCCTCTCCCTAATCGGCGCAAGCGGCAGGGTGAGAATCCTTGGGGAGGACGACCCGTTGAAGGCAGGCATCGAAATCCAGGTGGCGTTCCGAGGGCAAGACCTCGTCCCGCTGGACTCATATACCCAGAGCGGTGGGGAGAGAAGCTCTTCTGTTACCGCGTTCCTGCTGGCCCTTCAAGAACGCATCGTCTCCCCCTTCAGGGCGGTGGACGAGTTCGACGTCCACATGGACCCTTCGAGCAGGGAGACGTTCATCAGGGCGCTCCATGATTACTTCAAAGGGGACAGGTCCGTCCAGTACCTTGTGATCACCCCCGGGACTCCAGCCTTCTACGACGACTCCGCACATTACATAATGGTTCAGAAGGTTGCTTCGTCGTCCCAGGTGAAGGTGGCTAAAAGTGTCAGTCAAGGCGAATGACGCAAGAGAATATAGGGAAAGGGTGGAGTCCCTCCCGGACGACCTGAAGGACCAGGGAGGCGACCCCTTCGCGGTCGAAGTAAAGCCAATCCTCCGTCGCCTTAGGGTGGGCCTAAGGGAAATCGGAAGGGAGGAGCTTCTGTCTGACGCGAAAGCCCTCAATGCCGTAAGCAAAGTGGTGGGGCTTCAGGACGAATGGCTCAGCTTCCAGCTAACTACCTTTCAAGTGGATCCAGGCTTGATTCAATCAAGGATAGCGAGCCTTGGCATAGGCGGCATCGCGGAAGCGCTTGGGGAAGCACACCATCCTCCTGCGGTGGTGAAGCTCCTGCCCACCGTTCGCCTCCTCGAGGCGGCCGATTACTGGGTTCAGCTTTACGGCTGGGGTGCCCTTGGGAGGCTGGGACCACTTGCCACTCCCGGAGACAGCTCCCCGTATGAGGCCCTTGCAATGAGTTCGCAGGAGCTCGAAAGAGGGCTTCAATCCACCTTTGCGCGGGTCAGCCGGCGTCTAAACGAGGGGTCCCTCCATTTCAGGGACTTCGTGGGGGAGTTTCATGGGGCCGATAGGCTCCGGGAGGCATATTCGCTCGCTCACCTATGCATGAGGGGAGCCCTAGCCCTGAGGTATGATCCTTCTTCTTCGGATTATCTCATCACGCTCGCCGAGGGTAACGTGGATAGGTCCGTCGCCGTATCCTTAGGGTGACTTGGATGGCAGAGGAACAGAATAAGGAAGTTCAGGAGGTCAAGGAGAAAGCCCTGAAAGGCCTCAATTACCTGCTTTATCAGCGCCACTTCCAGCCAGGCCTGAAGGGCTGGGAGTTGAAGCGCCTCCTTGGTCGCGGCTATCTCGAAGTGCTCAAGGTAACGGGAGCGATGGCGGCGGACCTAGGCCTCAAGCTGGTGGCCGTTCCTGACGAGGAGGATGAGAAGGACGCTGACAAGGCGCGATATGTCCTCGTTGCGAAGGCACCGCTCAAGGACCGCGAGCTGGGCGGATGGCTTAGGATGGAGGAGGCGGCGAGCTTGGCCATCATACTTAGCCAACTTTTCGTGAGGACGGGGTCCGCCCCCCGAAGGCTGTTGGAGGACGCCATAAAGGAGAAGCTTCCTGGATGGCGGGTGCAACAGATAATGAACAAGCTCGTCAGGCTTGGATACCTCGAGGAAGATGGAGACTATCTGAAGGTGGGATGGAGGAGCAAGGTGGAGATAGACCGGGACGAGCTCCTTACTTCCATCTTGGCTAGACAGGGAGACACATCCGGGGCGCCTACCTAGTTCCGACGAACCGTCTCAGGTAGGTCTTCCGCTCCTCCTCTATCAGCAAGAAGAGCAGCTCGTCTTCACTCCCCGGAGCCTTCGCGAGCAACTCAGCAAGCCTGGCAAGGCCCACGTTGAAGACCTGGGCCTTAACCGCGACGGTGCCAAAGGTCGAGTTCAAGCGTGAACTGCCGTCAAGTTCTCGGCGTTTTCGTGCCGCTACCCTAGAGATGGCCGTGTGACTCCGCATCTTTCTGGCCAAATCCTGGACCTCCTCCATCTCCATGAAAGAGGAGGCCACCCGGTTGGACTTGCATATGGGACACGAAAGCCTCTCCGGGAGATCGACGATGTACTTCTCCTCAGCGTAGTTCCAGCAGTCGAGGCAAACAAGAATCGCTCGTCCGTTCAAGACCCTCGACCTGGCGGACTCGACAAGAAGTCGCTTCATCCTGGCGGGGTCCATCACCTCTCCCTTCCTTGACATCTCTTCAAGGCCGGCCAAGGAAATGGGGGCGGGCTCCGGGAGTCGCCCAAGCACCTTGACTGATATCGCACCTCCTGCACAGCCACTGAGGAAGGCGTCTGCCTCGCGAAGGTCGAGGTCCTCCTGGAGAAATGTCCTCCAAGCTTCTCGATATGGGAGAGAGCCTTTGTAGGTTTCGACCAGTTGCTTGACCAGCGCGCTAGTGAGCTCCGCCTCTCTCGAGAGGATCCCCATCTTCCTCGCCACATGAACGAACCTTCTACGAAAGAGCCCGGTGTCTTCACATGACAGGTTCACTTCTGCAGCGAGATCGCTTCCGCAGAGGAACACTATGGCGTCCCGCACGAGCTCACAAGTGAGCTCCTTGCCCTCAAGGAATATCCTGTAGGCATCCTGGTTCACGCTCACGGGTTTTCCCATGACGGATGAGCATCGATGGGAGAGCAGCCTTCCCAAGGTCCTATTCGTTTTCAGGCCTCGGTGGGTGGTGACCGTGACGATTTCCCTCCATTGTTCCACTGTGACAGTCGTATCCGACGGCACCTCTAGCCCTGACCGCGCCTGCCGCACGGCAGGCGCGAGGGCCCTCTCGAGGGACTCCCTTTCCATTGGGTACTTGGAAATTAGGCCTGAGGCTAGGCCTTCGGTCGACCTAGGGTCAGATGCGGTCTTCGCGGCTAGCCCCCTTAGGCTGCCTACCTCCATCGCCACTTGAGTGGGGACGGGGATCTCTTCTCCCACCCAGCTCGGTATGGCCCCAAGCGGATCGTCGTCCTCCTCGACGTAAACCCTGGAGTTGTAGACCTGGTTGATCTTCCAGACGCTGCCCCTCAGGATGAACTTCTTCCCGATTTCCCCGTGTTCGGCAACGAACTCCTCGTCCAAGAGGCCGACAGCCTCCTTAGCTTCCGTGATCACTGGGTACTGACGCTGCTCGGGGATCATGGTTAGGTTGTCGAAGTAGTATGAGAACAAGCCCCTCTTGTCCGAAGGCCTGGCGATGTCGTCACCTGCCGCCCTGGCTAACCTCGGCTTGAGCGACGCCATGTAGTCGATGGCCTCCCTTATGTCACGCTCTTCGAGATCGGCGAATGGAAAGCATCTCTTTAGGGTCGATAGGGCCTCGCCGGCCTCCATCCTCCCGGACTCGATCAGGAGGCCCGCGAGTTGTTGGACGAGTACGTCGGCGCACCTGGTGTGCACCACCGGCTCCTCAAGGAGCTCCTCTTTGGCCCTTCTAGCAATGACGGCTGCTTCAAGGGCATCATCGGGATCTTGGCAGATGATGACGCACCTGCTCGTCCTCTCAAGGGTGTGACCGCTTCGCCCAGCTCTCTGAATAAGGCGTACGACTTGGCGCGGCGAGTTGTACTGAATCACGAGGTTTAGCAACCCCACGTCTATTCCAAGCTCAAGGCTGCTCGTGCACACGACGGCCTTCAGCCTACCTGACTTCAGGTCCTCTTCGGCCCTAGACCGTGATTCTTTGGACAGGCTCCCGTGATGGACGGCCACTGCAATCCTTGGGCTCCACTGGCGCATCCTGCTCGTGAGGATCTCGGACTCCGTCCTGGTGTTCGTGAAGACAAGGAGCGGGCCTTCGTCCGTCAGCCGAAGGATGGTCCGAAGTCGGGCGGCGACGTCGGGATGGCTCATCATCCTTTCGGCCCTCGCTTCGTCCAGCTTGGTGGCGACGGGATAAAGGACCTCGAACCTGAAGAGCTTGGCGACGGGGGTCCTTACGATGCTGCACTCTCTGCTCGGCCCTACGAGGAATTTTGAAATCTTCTGAGGATCTCCGACTGTGGCTGACAGGCCTATCCGCTGGAAGTCTAAGTCTGTAATCCGCCGGAGCCGCTCAAGAGCCGCAGCGAGCTGGGTACCCCGCTTGTCTGTGGCCAACTCATGTATCTCGTCGACAACTACCCACTTCAGGCTCCTCAGGTGCTCCCGAAAGACCTTCGCCACCAGGAGCACCTCCAGGGTTTCGGGGGTCGTGATCAGGACATGAGGAGGCGCCATCGTCTGAGTCCGCCGCTCGCCGACATCGGTGTCTCCGTGTCTGACGGCAAGCCTGATGTCGAGGGTCTTGCACCAGCGTGTAATCCGGTCGAGGAGGTCACGGTTCAGTGCCCTCAACGGCGTGATGTACAGAAGGAGCACTCCTCGCTTGTCCTGGACTGAGGACCGCACCATCAGATCGAAGATGGGCAAAAGGGCGGCCTCCGTCTTCCCCGAACCAGTCGGAGAGACGATTAATGTGTTCTTCCCCGCCGATATGAGGGGGAACGCCTGTTCCTGAGGCGGCGTTGGCCTGAGGATTCCTCCCTCGACTAGCAGATCGGTGACGGCGGGAACGAGTCCAGTGAACACGCCTTCGACTTTGGAGGCCATGCCCTTGCGACCGATACATCCTGGCACATGTATTTGTTGCTATGGGAAGTTGGTTCTCATCTGGGGATCTGCAGCCAGTCAGTTGGCTGGCCTCTTCGCGGCCAAAGTATGGCGTATTTCGTTGGAGCGGTCTGCAAGCCGCGTCTTCGTCCCCAGAGTTCAAAAGGCCTGCCGGGGGCGAGAGGTGCGGGGCGCCCTCCTGCGTACCTTCCAACACGCAGCGCCATAGTTGGCCGTCAGCTCGTTTGAACACGATCTTGGGGTCAGGGCGAGCCGCCAGTGTTTGGGTTGAAGTTAGAACCTCTTTATGTCAAAGGAAGGGAGCGCGCGGTACTCTTCCTTGAGCTCGGAGTAGTAGTGCCATCCTTCTTGAATCAGCTTCAGATGCTTGGGCTCAGTCGATCCCACTACCCTAGCGGGGTTCCCCATCACGAGGCTCCCTGGGGGGATCGAAAGGCCTGAGGGTACAACGCTTCCTGCCCCGATGAGGCTGCCTCGCCCCACCCTAGTGTCCTCAAGGACGAGTGCGCCTATGCCAACTAGGACTTCGTCGTCGATGTACACCCCCTCGAGAGTCGCCTTATGGCCGACGGTGACCCTCTGACCTATGATAGCAGCGCTCCGATCGGGATGTATGACCACCCCCTCCTGTATGTTGCTGTCGTTACCGACCTTGATGGAGGCATTGTCACCTCGCAGAATCGCGTCGAACCAAACACTGCTCCCCGAAGCGAGTGACACATCGCCTATCAGGAGGGCCGAGGGGGCGACCCAGCAGTCTCTGCTAAGTATTGGCTTCTTTCGCTGAAACTCGACCATGGGCATATGGAAGGCCGGAGATGAGGCAGGTATTAAGGATTCATAGGGGCCGGTTGGTGTTGCTGCACTGAGGACACCCGACTTCGAGGAGGCTGGATGGACGTGGCCTCTTTATTGTGGTTTGCACGGAAAGCGGGAATGACAAATATGGCCCTTCCGTTCAATCTCGCCGACCAAGATGGCGACGGATAGGAGATTTTGCCGATTCAACAGGCAAGAGGACAACCGAGCCTTCGGCATGACCGAGGTTCCGGATGGCGGAATGTGTCTTTCTGCCTTCGTGTTGGTTTCGCCCCCGGGGGAGCCTTGGGCGGTCTTGATGGGCCACCTGAACCCAGATGCGCCATGGGACCACATGGGGGCTCTTGACGCAGCGAGAGCGCTAGCCAACGCCAGAGGGTGGATGTTGCCATCCTCGCACTTCATATTCAGGGAGGGACCGGAAGGGGCGGCCGCAAGGATCGCGAGGGAGCAGCTAGGGATAGAGCGTCTTGAGCTAGTGGGCCCTAAGGTCGTCTCGGAGTCATACCTCTCCAAGAGGTTTCCCAACGGGCCCGACCACTGGGACCTCGAATTCATATTCCGTGGGGCGATGAGGAAGGAAGACATCCATCCAGTCATTGCTTGGAGGGAGCTTCGATTCGTCGACACCCGTTCGTTAGCACGTTCAGATATAGCCAGATCGCATGAGGACATACTGCAGTCCGCCGGCTTCGCCCTTCCATAACGTTCTTGCATTGTCTACGTTCGATGTGCCTCAAAGAAAGAGATCGACCCCCTACTCAAGCGGGACTCCAAACCTGTTGTGAGAAGCCATATCTTTCAATGGCTTTCTGTCCTTCTTCCCCTTGAACGTCTTCCTGGTGTATCCGAAAGGAAGGATCGTCACGAGGTGGAGCTCAGGGGGTGCTCCCAACAACTCCTTTACCTTCTCTCGGTCTATCACCCCGACAAAGCACGAACCCAGCCCGAGACCCCAAGCGGCGATCAAGATCCCTTGGACGCACCTAATAGCGTCGGTATTGTACTGAGGATACGACTTGTCTATCAACACGGCTACGGCGAAGGCTGCACCCTTTATGTAGCCACCCGTCTGCGAAAGGGAGGCCAGCTTGGCAAGCTCCTGCTTGTCGTCGACCAAAACAAAGTGCCATGGCTGCTTGTTCCATGCGCTTGGGGCCATCCTTCCGGCTTCAAGCACCTTCATCTTCACTTCGTTCGGCACCTCTTTTGGAGAGAAGTCCCTAACTTCGATCCTGGTTACAACCGCTTCAAACGCGTCCACTTGGACCACTTTTCAGCATAGACCCTCTCGCCATCTTTAATCTTTGGCTAGATAGCTGGAACTTTGCTTGCGCTAGAGCCACTCTCTAAACGTGCGAGATCGATATCTACGACGCTTCAGTGATCTTGATTGCGGCCGTCGGGCAGGCTGTTTCGCAAGCGTGGCAGAAGATGCAATCGGCTTCCCTGATCGGGTCGCACTTGTCGGTCCTATACTTGTTGTACTCGTCAGAAGCTTGTTCGACAGGTTTGTCGTTTCCAGTCCCGGCCTTTCCCGGTGCGAGGAACCATTCGAAAACGTTTACGGGACAGACATCCATGCATGCGCCGTCGGCGACACACGCCTCCCA
Organism: uncultured Nitrososphaerales archaeon; assembly: GCA_964475215.1. Classification (GTDB taxonomy): domain Archaea; phylum Thermoproteota; class Nitrososphaeria; order Conexivisphaerales; family DTJL01; genus DATKKG01. The sequence continues at coordinate 10,890 of CAYYVT010000075.1, read as the reverse complement.
ATCAACCCCAACCAAGGTGCCATGCACGCCGAGCTTGGTAGGATTAGGCTTGCCTTCGTTGTCCATGCGCTCCTTGCCTTCCGCTCTCACTTTGTGGCCGGCGTGCTCGCCTGTGACTGGGTATTCGTCCGGTTTCTTCAGGAAGTCTTGATCGATGGCCTTCGGCTTATAATCGACTTCGCGAGTCATTTACAAATACCTGCGCGGGAAATGGTAATTTCCATATTTAAGGCTGATGCCCTTATCGTGCTCTCTTGACCGGTCTCTGCGATGGGCGCTACATATCATTGCAGTTTTTTAGGGTGAACATCTCTAGGGGGGAGGAACGTTGAGACTGAGGGTCACCTGCCAGGAGGGCTTCGAGGACTGCTGTGCTCGAGAGGCAGGGTTTCTTGGGGGGAGGGCCGTAGACAAGGGTTCGGGGCACGTTATAGTCGATGGACCCTTCAGGCTAACATACACGCTGAACCGCTACGGCAGGACCGTTGAGAGGGTGATGATGGAGCTTGCATCAGCCCCTCTTGCCGAGCATGGGGTTATGGACAGCCTGATTTCCACGTGTGACCTTGAGCTATTAGGACCAGCTTCTGGCGTGACTCTGGATTGCGATGAGTTCGTCAAAAGGATCAGACCCCGTTGGATGACCCAGCTCTCAACCCTGCTCACACGCGCGTTTCGGACAACGTCTGACGTCAAAACGACGGACAAGAGACCCGAAGCCTCCCTATTCCTCGGGGTCCACGGCGAGACCGCATCCCTCTACGCCGACACGACCGGCGAACCTCTAAACTACAGAGAGTACAGGAGGTACAATCATCCCTCGAGCATCAGGCCGACCTTGGCGGCATCCCTGGTAATCATGTCCGATGCAAAGGAGGGAACTCTCTACGACCCATTCTGCGGGGGAGGGACCATCCTGATAGAGGCGGCCCTGATGTCCGCCCGCAGGCCCACCCATACTAGGAGAACGTACCTGTACCGGAACTTCCTGGACTTTGACCCCTCGGAGGAGGAGCGGGCAGTCCCGCCCCCGAACACGTTGCCAAAGTTCAACTCTTTTGTAGGCACCGACATCAACTCCGTCCACATCAGGGGTTGTGCCAAGAACGTCTCAGCGGCCGGCCTTTCGAAGGTCGAACTCAGGCTCGAAGATTGCACTCGAGCCGTGATTCAGCCAAGGGCCGACGCCATAGTGACAAACCCACCTTACGGGGTAAGGGGCTCCAAGGCGAATCGAATGGAAGAGCTGTATCAAAGGTTCCTGGCCAACCTCCCCAACCTCCTGAAGGGTGGCGGCAGGGCGGTCGTGGTCACCTCCGAAGGAGGGAGCTTGAAGGCGATGCTCGCCAGGAGGAAGATCGTCCCTACTGCCACAGCCAAGACTAGACACAGCCACCTTTGGGTCGAGGCCGTTTCGTTTCGTCTGCCGCCCACCTAAGGGTGGAGCTACTCTTCGAGCAGGCTCTTGACAGGCATGGAAAGCCGGTAGACATGGTAGGCGCCGCCGAACACTATCATAAGGGCCCCGGCGTCGACAAGCATCGCGAACTGGTTGACCGTGGCTATCGAATAGACCGTCAGCGCGACAAGCACCGCGCCCATGACGAACATTACGGACATGATCTGGGTTGCCGTGACATCCCCCAGGACGTAACTAGTCTTCGGTACCTTCGGCCTGGGATTCAGCTTGGTTCCCAGCCAGATGCTCGCCCCGGCGACGGCCGACGGAAAGAGGAAGGCCAGGGGCATTCCGTAGAGTATGGCGTCGTGCATGTCCTGCGTGAATTCGGCAGAGGAGATCAGCCCCACCGTCGTGCCGTAGTTTATCATGACCGTGTAGGCAACCCAAGTCAGGCCACCAGCGACGAACAGGAACAATATCGAGAGTGGAAAGAGGATTTCGTAGGAGGATATGTGGGCGGCGGAGAGGAAGCGCTCTGGAAGAGATGGCCTGTCATTGGGGTTAGGGGTAGCCCCTGTCTTCCTTACGTAGTAGTTCTTCAGGCCATACGTGACCGCGAAGGCCGCGAAGCCCACGAAGAAGATCGAGGTGTAGAATAGGTCGGGCCTAATCGGGATGCTGGGGAGAAGGTAGCCCATTATGGTGACATAAACGAAGGCCGCCATCGCCCCCGCCAGGAGGTTAAGCCAGAACGTCCTATCGAACCAGGACCTCTTCAGCTTCCTGTCCAGAAACGGGATGACCCCGAAGATCGTAACGACGACCCCGGGTATGGCTACGCCAGCGACAAAGCCCGTGAACACATGAGGGAGATAACCTCCGGTACGAAGGAGGGCATACAGGCCGGAAAGGTACCACTCCGGGACAGCCGCCGGAATGGGCTGAGCGGGAAGGTACTTCTGACCGAGGTCCACCGGCATCAGGCCCGCCGCGATGGCGATGACTCCAAGCGTGAAGAGGATTGAGGAGATGTCCAGCTTCAGGTTCTTCGGGAAGTGGACTAGAAAGCCCGCCAGCATGATGAAGGGGATGATGATGAGATGGAAGCCATAGAGTCGGGTAACGATGTCGTATATCCCCTGCCCCTCTATGATCCAGTTGAATGCTGGAAGGAGCGGGCTGTAGTCCTGGAGCGAAGCTAGAAGCTTGCGGGCGATGTTGACGGCCTCGACCGCCCTCACGTTCATTATAAGGTCGTACCCTGTGAATGCCTCAAGGATGGTCAAAGTGCCGAGGATCATCCCAGTTATCCAGATGATCTCGTTGGGGTTCTTGTAACGCCCTCGAACGTAGTAGTAGGCAAGGTGGATGAAGGCAGCGACTATCATTATGTTCGAGGCCCAATAGTGGATGCTCCTGATTGCATAGCCGAAGGCGATCTGGTAGGTGATCCTGGACACCGAGTCGAAGGAGGTGTAATATCCTCCTGAGGCCGTCGTCGAAGCGGTGAATGCAGGAACATAATAGAGCGTCAGGAACCCCCCCGTGAACGCCAGGACGAAGAAACACACGAAGGTCAGGACCCCTGACCACTCGAAGGGATTCGTGAGCCTTGAAGGCAGCATGAACTTGAGCGCCATCAAGGAGGTCCTAGCGAGCCTCTTGTTCACGTAGTCGATTGTCGAGTCGACCTTCTTGTCGAAAGTCTGTAGCTGATTCCTGACGTTGAGTTTCTTCTTGAGCTCCAGCTTCATATCAATTACCCGCCACCATCGTCACCTTCGAGCCCCTTCCAGGCCCGTGGATGGTGGGGGTGCCGACGAGGTCTACGGCGTATATGTCCCCGCTCCCCTCATGAATCTCAAGGTCGATCACGGGGAGCGGGCTCAAGGCCGGGCCCCTGTGCACTGTTCCGTCCTTGATGTTAAACATGCTTCCATGACAAGGACATGGGCCGATGAAGCCCAGAGCCTGTTCAGCCGAAATGAGCCTTAGCGGGCAGCCCAGGTGAGTGCATTGGTAGTTGTAGGCTGTCCACGTGTTGGATAGCCTGAAAAGGATGCTCCTGAACTCTGCGTCGCTAGTCGGATAGAAGAAGATCAGAGTGTCGCCAGGGTTCAGCTGGCTGACGTTGGCGATCATGGTCTTCGGGAGAGGATTTGGAAGAGGGTCCCTGTAGAGGTAGTCCACCAACGTGATAGCCGGCGCGAGGACGCCCACGAGCATCATCGCAAGCGTGCCCTGCAGGAAGCGTCTCCTTGACTTCGACATCTTTCCATCGGTTTTAGATGGAGGGTTGTTGGAAGCCGGTGGCTGGGCCATTACAGCTCGAGTTTCAAACCCAGTTTTTCTTGATTTAAGTCTTGTCAAGGAAGCGAAGGTTTCGTCATCTATGTCCCGTTTCAGCTAGGATTTGGCCAAATAAATTTAAGAGGATTGACGCAACAGCGTTTCAGAGGGAAATGGCGGAGGAAGGCAAGGGTCTGAGCTGGGCGGATACCAAGGTGGTCCTTGGATCGTTTCTGGTAATTCTCCTTGGGATCACCGCGGCGACCTACTCGACGTTCTTCTTGGTGCCGCCTCAGGCGCCTTCGACGGCCATCAATGTCGCCACTTCGTGGACCCTCATAGCCCTCAACATAAAGTTCAACGTGACGAACCCAACAATCTACGTGCCCGTCGGTGAGAAGGTGACTGTGACGATAATCAATCAGGACGGGATGGCCCACACCTTCGACATTGACGCGCTTAACATTCACACAGGAAACATCAATCCGGGCCAGACCGTGACGGTGACATTCACGATGACTACCGCGACTACATACACTTACTACTGCTCCATCCATCCCGGCTTGATGGATGGGTCCGTTACCGCCATATCCAACTCCACCACGTAGAAGCTCCGGGGCCACGATGTAGAGCTCTTCGAAATATCGTGTTCGATATCGTGCACGATAATCGCCGCAGACGGCTTATCGGCTCGAGCTGTCCACTAGACTTCTGCTATCTTCCCGGGCAGGGCACCGTCGGCGTCGCGAAGGATTTCATAGACTCTGGTGAAGAGGTGATTGATCTCCCACTGGGCCTTGCTGCCGACATCGCTGAAGTTACTTCTATAGAATGACGCATGAACGATCTGGCGGAGAGAGCCCGTCATCAGTATCTTTGTCTTGATCGCCGTTGGCAACAGGAATCTGGCGTCCTCCTTCTTGATTCCGAGGTCGCGCAGCTTGTTGTAGGCAAGCCCTCCCGCTTCAAGCTGCCTGTTGAATATCGCGACTGCCTCCCTGTTTGACGCCACGCTGGGGGGAATTACACCGGATTCGTTTACAGCATCCGAAAACCGCTGGCTCTCCTGGGAATACGAAAAGAGCCGGTGCCTGACAAGCTGATGGGATGCTGCCCTGGATATCCCTTCCACTTCCAAGGTCGCGAATGAATGCTTCATGAGCTCACCCTGAGACATCTCCCTCCCTGCCAGCTTCAGAACCTGGGCCGTAGTCAGATGCTGGACTGGGAGGACCCTGAAATCGGTTTCAGAGGTCCCTGCGCTAGATGGCTTGACCCCTTCAAACCTCTCCTCCCTGCCCCCTTCGAGGCAGGCGGCGACGGATGAAGAGACGATGGGGAGGTGACGGCTTATCTCCGCGCATTCTTTTCCGTCGCACCCGAGCTTTCGCGCCATTTCGGTCATGGTCCTCAGGTTCAGGCTCATGATGAAGGAGCCTCCCCCCAGATCGCTAAATGAAACATGAGGATGGGCCTGCAAGAGCGCCAAGAGCTCCCTCGGCTCCGCCTCTAACCGAAAGAGGCTCCTGACATGCTCATAGACGTCGAACTCGAGCCTCCTGAATGCGCTTTCGGCGAGGTAGGCCGAGTATCCCGGAACCCCGACATCTTTCAGGAGTTCTTCCCAGACCTTGGCCGTGTAGCAGCGGCGCATTGCAAGGCCGATGAGCCTTTCGGGCTCCGGGCTAGACCAGAGTAAATTAGCCTTCAGGGTAGACTTCCTCTCCGCTTTTCGACGTCCACCGGCATAGAAAAACCCTGTGAAACCGGATCTCAGGCCAGGACCAGGTAGATGAACCAGGCGCCGTAAATCAGAAGCACACAGGCGGATGCTATCTTCACGGCCACCAGGACTCTTCCGCCGAAGGTGGCGACGCCCTTGTGAACGGCTTGAGGAAAGGCCGAAATCCAAAGCAGTATTCCGCCAAAGAAGCCCACAAGCACGGGGAGGCCGAACGATGTAATGAGCGTGAGGCCTGCAGTGAGCCACCAGGCTATCTGAAACGGATTGGTGAGGCCCATGGCAAGGCCCGTCAGGTACTGCACGTGCACGGCCCTATTGGCTGAAGGGCGCGACCTCAGGACGACGAAGGCCATCGTGACGAACACGAGCCCCCCGGCAAGGGTCAGAGGCCTCTTCGCCCATTCGGGAAGCCAAGAGCCCAAGAGCAGCGTGACCGACATGAAGAAGGCGTCCGCGGTGAGCGCCCCCAAGCCCACCAGAGTCCCCTTAACCGGCCTGGTAGCTCCTTCTGTAGCAATTACAGCGTTCACTGGCCCCGGTGGGACGGCCAGCGAAAGCCCTAATGTCAGGCCCAAAGCGGCGGACTGAATGAACTGCATTGCCTCCCTCTCTGTGACCCATCTTGAGGTCAAGGGTCTTGATCGGTTGGCTCAGCACTGATGTCATTCATCATGGTTCAGAAATACCAGCTGGCTTCATCGCCGGACTGTGCTCGAGCGGCGCTCGTGATAAAGCCTTTGCCTTAAGGGGAGAGGCCCACGGGCCCACCTTGGGCAATTGTCAGCCGCGGCACCATGCTCCCGGAGGGGTCAAGACGCCCCCGCATAGCGTCCCTTTGAGGATCGCGGCCGTAAGGCAGGGCTCTCTCGTAACCGTTATATAACAAGCCTTGGCTTGCAAGAAATCACGCCTCGGGGGGCTTTTCCTTGATAAGGGATTATATTCAGCTGACGAACCCAAACATAGTCTACCTTCTGGCTTTCACTACAGCCACGTCGGCTCTAATGGCCGGCGGGATCGACAGGCCCCTTCAGGTGGTTGCCATCACCCTAGCTACTGGCCTGTGCTCCGCGGGAGCGCGGTCCGTTACCAATTACATCGACCGCGACATAGACGTGCTCATGCACAGGACCCAGCTGAGGCCTCTCCCCAGAAGGGCGATTCCTCCGGGGAACGCCCTTGTCTACGGAGCTGGCCTCATAGCGTCAGGGCTCATCCTTTCGTTTCCGATAGGAACGCTCCTGCCCGTGTATCTCGCCCTGGGGCTCGCCGACAACATCATCGTCTACAACCTTCTGACAAAGAGGAAGACCGCCTGGAACATCATACTGGGGGCTCCGTCTGGCGGCATTCCTGCTTTCGTAGGGTACGTTGCCATTCGAGGTTACGTGGACTGGACCTCGGTCGTCCTTGCTGCCCTCGTCGTCCTATGGACGCCCGTGCACATTTGGAGCCTTGCGGTCAGGTTCAAGGATGACTATGGAAGGGCCAATATCCCAATGCTTCCAGTTTCCCTCGGGGTCACGACGGGCATCAGGTGCATAGCGTTCACCTCCGTGCTGCTGGCATTCTTCACGGCGATCCTGCCACTCCTACCTGGCTCACCCTTTGGCCTTTCAGCCGCCATCGTGGGGACGATCCTCAGCGTCGTCCTCGCGGGGATGAGCATCTGGCTCATCAGGGAGCCCACCGAGAAGAACGCATGGGACCTCTTCAAGTTCACTAGCCCCTACCTGGCGCTTCTGTTCAGCGTCCTGGCCATAGGCGTAATAATTGGCAAGTAGGCGCGAAAAAAGCGAGGCTTCCCAGACGAAGATCTTGCCGACGTCGCCTAGGCGGGCTTAAGGCCGAGGTACAGCCTGGCTAGCTCCTTATGCTCGAGGAGCTCCTTCGCGGCGCCCTCAAATGCCTTTTGCCCAGATACGAGGAGGTAGGCCCTATCGCCGACTTCGAGGGCCCTCCTCGCGTTCTGCTCAACCAAAAGCACGGTCAGACCCCGTTCCTTCGCCATCGATGTCACCGTTTCCAGCACTTGGGTTGCTAGTTTCGGTGCTAAGCTCGCAGTGGGCTCGTCGAACATCATCACCTTGGGCTGCCGAATGAGCGCCATCCCCATAGCTAACATCTGGCGCTCCCCTCCGCTCAGCTTTGAGGCCTTGGTCTTCATATATCCCACCAGCCTCGGGAAGGTTCCGTAGAGCTCCTTGACCTTCGCCTCAAGCTCGCCGCTCTTGACAGTGAACCCCGCCAGCTCGAAGTTCTCGGAGACTGAGAGATTGGTGAAGACGTTGTCCGTCTGAGGCAGGTAGGCTATCCCCATCCGCGCTATCTGATGCGATTGCAGGCCGCTGATGGTGGTCGAGTCGAGGCGCACAGTCCCTCCATATATGGAGCAGAGGCCAGAGATGGCCCTTAGCAGGGTGCTCTTCCCCGAGCCGTTCGGCCCGACTATTACCGTAACTTCGCCAGGCTTGGCCTCGATCGAGACGTCCGTGAGGATTTGAAGCCTTCCATACCCAGCTGAGACGTTGTCGACAGTGAGCACACCCTAAGCACCAAGGTATGCCTCAATAACTCTTTTGTCGCTCAGGACCTCTTGCGGGGTCCCCGAAGCTATCACTTTACCGAAGGCGAGGGCGTGGGCGGCATCGACGTATTGGGCGGCGATGTCCAGCCTGTGCTCCACTATGAGGAGGGTAAGGCCGAGCTCGTCTCTTAACTTCACAAGGTTGGCGAAGATTTCATGGGCGAGGGTGGGGTTCACGCCGGACACAGGTTCGTCCAAGAGGAGCAAGTTGGCTCCGCTCATGAGGGCGCGGCCTATCTCGAGAAGTTTCATCTGTCCCCCACTGAGTGCGAACGCCTGCTTGTCCCACTGGCTGTAGAGGTTGAGAAGCGTGAGCAGGCGGGTGGCCTTGGTGATGGCAGCCGACTCGCTGTCCTCCCAGTACCTTCTCAACATAGACTTCGCAAAGCCCTCTCCGGGATTTCCTCGCTCCGCCACAAGGAGGTTCTCCAGCGTCGTAAGCTTGAAGAAGATGGAGGGGACCTGAAATGTCCTCGCAAGCCCCACTCCATAGACCTTGTGGGCGGGCCAACCTGTGATGTCCTTGCCGCCGAACAACACGGTGCCATGGTCAGGCTTGTAGAAGCCTGAAACCGCGTTGATCAGGGTCGTCTTCCCAGAGCCGTTGGGGCCGATCAGGATCGTGAGCTTCCCCTTTTCAACGGTAAGCGAGACCCCGTCTAGGGCCTTCAAGCCGCCGAAGGACTTGCCCAAGTCCTTCACTTCAAGGAGGCTTGACATTTAAATCACAAAAAAGAGGTTCTTGTCCATTGCGATTACGGTGTCGTTCCGCTGGTGAACGTCACTACGTTAGTGGCGTAACTCCATGTTCCGACGAGGTTCCAAGTGGCTGTACCGTTGGGCAGCGCCTGGACGCCCCAGATATCGTAGTTGGCAATAGTCTTGTCTCCAGCCGCATCGAGGTTCGGATAGCCGGACGGGCCGTAGTACCTGTTGGCGATTGGTATGATCTCCTGTTGGACCTTTTGACCGTTGGTCGTGCCTGCAGCTATGATTGAGAGGGCAGCCACCCAAACACAGTCGTATGCCGCGGCCGCGTAGTCTTGAATGCTGAGCCCGCTGTATGCAGTGAAGTTCGCTACGAATGAGTTGTATAGGTTGCTTCCTCCTGGTGAGTAGAGTGTCGACTGTAGTCCCACTTTGAGCGATTGCGTAGCGGCAGTGGTCACGAATGGGTCGAGCTGGGCCTCGCCGTCGCACCCGAACCACTGAACGTTCAAGAGGCTCGAGTAACTTGACGCCGCCTGCTGCAGGATGACTCCTCCTTCGTCGAAGCTGATGAGCTCTACGGCCACGTGTGACGCCCCGTACTGCGACACGGCCTGGCTCACATCAGTTTGTGTGGTAGCCAGCTGCGTCGAGTAGTCCGTCGCGGTGGTGTCGTAGGGCTGGTCGACCAGGACGGTCCCTCCGAGTGCCGTGAAGTCTGACTCGACGGCAGTGGCAAGGCCGTTCCCATAGGGGTCGTTCCTGTGGATGACAGCTATTGCCTTGATGCCTTCCTGGTTTATGAGCGCTGCTAGGGCCTGTCCCTGCGCAGCATCGTCCGGAATCAACCTGAAGAGGTAGTCGTTAGGGATGGCGAGGGTCACCGCGGTTGCAGACTCGCTGAGAAGCACCAGGTGGTTCGTGTCGGCGTATTGGAGGATTGCGGTCGTTCCGCCGCTCCATTCAGGGCCGATGTACACTGTGATGCCTTTGGCGGCAAGCGTTTCAATGTCCGTCAGCACCGTGGTTGTGTCGGTAGCGTCGTCGTCATTCTGGACCGCGAACTTGTATTTTGCTCCAGTGGAGTTCAGCCAAGTGTTGATGTCTCTAATGGCCATGTTAACTGCGGCCTGGTCACGAGCGCCCTGGGAAGCCAGGTCACCGGTCAGGGCGACAAGGTCTCCTATTGTGATCGTGCCACTAAGGCCCCCTGAGGATGTGGACGAGGTCACTGTCAACACACCGGCTGCAGCGAGCCCGTACATCCCGCCGAGGCCTATCACCAGGCCGACGATGAAGAACGCAATGGCTATGGTTGTACTAACACCACGTCGTCGTCGAAGTGTCATTAGTCTCCTTACTAATATTTGGCGCTTATATAAACATTTATGAGTGCTAAATTATGTCGTTTTGAATAAATTCCAACTAAATGAGACTAGAATATCCTATTTTGAATAGCCCGACGAATAACTATTTAAATAAGGTTTCTGCTGTCTACAGGTCATATTCAGGTCGGTTCGCCATCTAATGGTCGCTTCATATTTTATCGATGCAACGGTTCTCGCTTCCCTCTACTCCCTGATGTGCATCGGGCTCACGCTAACCTACATGACGACCAAGGTGCCCAACTTTGCCTATGGATCCCAGGTCACCGTAGGAGCTTATGTGGCCTTCACCCTCTTTACCTTCAAGAAGTTCAGCCCTTACCTGTCTGCACCGGTGGCATTCCTTTTGGGGGGAGTAGTCTCCGTTGTGACTTACCTCCTGGTTCTAAGGCCGATGATCAAGAGGGAATCGTCTCTTGTATCCCTCATGATCGCGACCCTTGCAGTTGACATCTTCTTTGTGGGCATCTTCGGCATCTACACGGATTACCTGACCGCCGCCTTCAGAATAACAGACAGCAAGCTCTTCACTTTGAGCGACGCCGACATCGTCGTACTTGGCCAAAGGGGGATCTTCGTCCTCACTCCGCTGGTGCTCCTCTTCATCGGGGTGACCATGCACTTGATCCTCACCCGCACGAAGTTCGGCGTGGCCATGCGGGCAACGGTGGAGAACCCGAAGTTGGCTGCCATCTCTGGAGTCAACGTCGGTCTAGTATACCTGGTGTCGTGGTTCCTCGCGGGGGGCCTGGGATCTCTCGCAGGCTGCCTCCTG
>CAYYVT010000074.1:0-5746 GCA_964475215.1 uncultured Nitrososphaerales archaeon | reverse complement strand
GCGGGCCTGGAGGGATTCGGACCCCCGACCTACTGGTTTCTCCGGCACACGAAGTGCTGTAAGAGCCAGCCGCTCTAGGCGAGATATCTCTACCTGGCTGAGCTACAGGCCCACATCGGTAGCGTTTTTTGTGTGGATTATTTAAGGCTTTGAGGATTCGTCCGAGCGAGAGGATTCCTCCTCCAAACCTTAATTTGCACCCGCAACGCCCGCAGACCTGCATTGAATGTGGTGGAGGCCATCGATCTGGTGAAGACCTACGGCTCGATACCGGCCTTGGACGGCCTCAGCTTCGACGTGATGGAGGGGGAGGTCTTCGGCCTCATAGGCCCCAACGGCTCCGGCAAGACCACCACCCTTCGCATCCTCTCCACCCTGATCAAGCCCACATCCGGCACCGCCACCGTATTGGGCTACGACGTCGTCAAGGAGGCCCAGCGGGTCAAAAGCCTGATCAGCTATCTTCCGGGTGAAGCCGGGGCCTACCAGAACCTGACGGGAAGGGAGTATCTTCAGTTCATGGGGAACCTCTACGCCTCGAATCGAGAGGAGCTCACCCAGATGATCGCCAACGCCAGCGAGATCTCCGGCCTAGGGGATAGGCTGAAGGACAAGGCAAAGACCTACAGCCAAGGGATGGGGAGGAGGCTCCTCATCGCCCGCTCACTGATGTTCAAGCCCAAGCTGGCCATCATGGACGAGCCCACTTCAGGCCTCGACGTCGTACACGCGACCTATGTGAGGCGCATGATCAAGGACTACGTGCGCAACTTCGGGGTGACCGCCCTAGTCTCCAGCCATAACATGCTGGAGGTGGACTTCCTCTGCGACAGGATAGCGCTAATCAACTCGGGGCGCATCCTGGCGACGGGCTCCCCTAGGGAGATCAAGGAGTCCACGAAGTCCGAGAACCTTGAAGAGGCCTTCATGAGGGTGATCGACAACGGCTAACGTTTTCCGGAACCTCGTGGCCAAGGAGGTGCGGGATCTCCTAAAGGATCCCAAGCTCCTGTTCGGGATGATAGTTGTGCCACTCCTCATGTACCCGCTCATGGGCGCCGCCATCAACGTCTCCACCCAGGCCGTCGAGAGCAGCGTAGGCAACGGCAACTTCGCCATAATGAACCTCGACACCGGGAACTTCTCTGCTCTCGCAGTGCAGTATTTCACTTCGCTGCCCAACGTCGTGGTGAACGTCATAAGCCCCGAGCCCATCGGCGCGGCACTAGCGGACGCTCAGCACTATAACGCCACTACGCTTGTCGTAATACCAGAGGGATTCAGCCAGAATGTCACCAACCGTGAAGAGGTCTACTTCCAGACCTACACCCCGATGAAGAACTTCGCGGCGACCGAGACGGCCAGGGCCGGCGTCGTCTCCGGGATAGTCGATTCGTTTTCCAGCTACCTGTCCAACTACTATATCGAGAACGCGGACCCCAACCTCAACTCCTCCGTCGTCATGCAGCCCCTGCAGGTGGAAGCCGCCAGCATCGTGGACGGTCAGCTAATAGGAATATCGCCGTCGGACCTCGGCGACATCGTGCTGAGCCAATCCTTCGGGACGCCCATCGCCATGACGGTGATAGTCGTCTTGGCCATGCAGATAGCCGCCACCGCCATAGCCGTCGAGAAGGAGCAGAAGACCCTTGAGACACTGCTCACCCTCCCAGTCTCCAGGTTCAACATCCTGTCCGCCAAGCTCATCGGTTCGACGTTCATAGCGGCCCTAGGAGCTATAACCACCGTCATCGGCTTCACCTACTACACCGACTCCTTTGCGAGCGATTTCTCAGCCGCCACCTCCGTCAGCTTCAACATCACTCCACCCCTATCATACTACCTCATCCTGGGGGCCCTTGTCTTCCTCACCTTGGCCTTCGCAACATCCCTCGCCATAGTTATCGGAGTCTTCTGCGAGGACGTCAGGAGCGCGCAGGCGGTTGTAGGATACATGATCATCCCCATAATGATCCCAACCTTCATGCTCCTCTTCAGCGACCTGCAGAGCTTCTCGGCTCCGATACAGGTCGGCCTGCTGTTGTTCCCCTTTTCGTACGCCACGCTCTTCTCAAAGATGGCCTATTCGAATGACCTGACCCTAGGCCTTCTCGGGCTCGGATACTTGGCCCTTTGGACTGTGGTGGTGCTCTACATCGGCTCCAGGATCTTCAGCTCCGAGAGGGTCCTGACGGCGAAGTTTACGTTCTCACGCAGGAAGAAGCGCGCTCAGGACTGACGCCCGACGCCGATTCCCCGGGCCACTGCCTCGAACGCCTCACCCACTTCCTTCCTCTTCTTGAGCACAGTCACCAGGTCCTCTTCGTTGACCTTGGGCTCTAGCGGAATCTCGGCTAGCAGCTTGGCCCCAAGCTCCCTCTCCATTCTCTTCGGCTGGGGCTTCCCCAGGACATTGAGCTTCTTCTTGCCCTCCGCCAGGTAGCTCATGTTCAGCACGAACCCAGCGACCCCCACCTTCTCCTGCCTGGCGAGCTTTGCCAGCTTCGTAACAACTGACAGGGCCCTTTCCGACGGCGTCGCCACTAGTATCAGCTTACACTTTCCTGCGAACAGCCGGAACGCGGCCAGAAGCTCGTCCCCGGTCCCCGGAGGGAGGTCCACTATCAGGTAGTCCAGCTTCCCCCAGTTGGTCTGGGCGAGGAGCTGAGTCACTAGGGCCTGCTTCTCTCCACCCTTGAGGGGGGCGGGCCTGTCGCCGGTGAAGAATCCTACTGACATCGTCTTCAGCTTCCCTATCACCTTCGGCTCCAGTCCGTCCCGACTGCTCCGCACGGGGGCGGCGACGTCCAGGTAGCCGGGAAGGCTCGGGCCGTGCACGTCTATGTCGAGAAGCGCCACGGAGCTTCCCGCCTGGGACATCGTCAGCGCGAGCCCGGCCGCCACAAAGCTCTTTCCCACGCCACCCTTGCCGCTGCCCACAAGCACCACATGTTTGACATGTTTCAACCGGTCGAGTGCCTGATCCTGCTGGAACATCAGTGGCATTCTATTCTCCCTTCTCCAGGACCAGCCTAGTGACTTTAATCACTCCGCCGTCGCTTAGGAAGATGTCCGAGCTGCCACAGCTTGGGCAGTGGACGAAAGCCGGGTAGAGCTCCGGCAGGAAGTGAAGGGGAAGCTCCTTGCTGTCCGGCTCGTCGATCAAGAGGTCAGGGGCGACGCTCTTCAGCTGCTTTTTGGCTTCGTCCATCCCCCACTTGGCCGAGCATTTCTGGCAGGTGAATGCCGCCAAGTCGTCCGTTACTACGAGTTCGGCGCCTCCGAGCATCGGGCCCTTCAGAAGCGATTTCAAGGAATCCACGAGGATCCCCTTGTCAAGCTGCATCAGCTCCCCTACGGCGAGCTGGATTCTGATCACCTTCTTGGCATGGTGCTTGTCGGCTTCGGAAAGAATCGAGGCAGCGACGCTGTGCGCCAGGCTCATTTCATGCAAGTCCCTTCACAGCCCTCTTCGAGACTCAATACTTCGGCTGGACCGTATATGAGGCTTTTCGCTGAAAGGGAGCTAGCCCTCTCGCGACTAACATATAAATCGACGGAGGATTCAAGTCCCGCCTACATGACGGGGAAGGCGATGAAAGAGGCCCAGGAGCTGGTCATCACAGGGGTAGTCCAGGGCGTGGGCTTCAGGCCCTTCATATACAGACTGGCCACGAAGCATGGCCTCACCGGGTATGTCCAAAACGTGGGTGGGAGCGCCGTCGTAGCCGTCGTGGAAGGGTCCTCATCCTCCCTCGAATCCTTCCGCAATTCCATCGCAAGGGAGAGGCCGAGCGCGGCATACATACAGTCGATTAGCGCAAGGCGCATCGCCCTCGAGGGCCATATGGGGTTCACGATCAAGGAAAGCGATGCCTCCACCACCAGCCCCTCCATGATTCCCGCTGATATGGCCCTGTGCAAGGATTGTCTTGGCGAAGTCCTCGATCAGAGGAGTCGTTTCCATCGTTACCCTTTCAACTCCTGCGCCGTATGCGGCCCCAGGTATTCGGTCATCAGCTCAACGCCCTACGACAGGGCGAACACCTCTATGGAGCCCTTCAAGCTCTGCGACGATTGTCTGAAGGAGTACAAGGACCCAGACGATGTCAGGAGGTTCCATGTCCAAGGTATCAGCTGTCCCCGGTGCGGTCCTAAGGTCTGGCTGGAGGATGTCCACGGGCGCAGGATAGGCGTAGTCGATCCGATCAGCGAGGCTGGTAGGCTCCTTACCGAGGGGAGAATCCTGGCGGTGAAGGGTCTTGGGGGCTTCCACATCGCAGCCTCGGCTAGCCGCGACGACGTCGTCAGCAGGCTTCGAGAACGCAAGCGGAGGCCCGCGAAGCCCTTCGCCGTCATGGCCCTAGACTTCGAGGTGCTGGGGAGGCTGGGAATCGCCTCCGAGGTGCAGAAGAGGCTCCTAGATTCGCCAGAGAAGCCCATAGTCCTCCTTAATCCCCAGAAGGACTCGCCACTTTCACCTCTCATAGCCCCCGGGCTCCGCCAGGTGGGGCTCTTCCTTCCCTACACCTCGCTCCACCATCTCCTACTCGCGGCAAATGGGGACCATTTCGCCATTATGACCAGCGGGAATCCTGCTGGCGAGCCCATGTGCACAGAAGAAGGAGAGGCAAAGGAGAAGCTCTCCTCATTCGTCGACTACTTTCTTCTCCACGATCGCAAGATCGTGAATAGGGTGGATGACAGCGTCGTTCGGATGACCGCGGGGAGGCCGACCCTCCTCAGGAGGGGCCGAGGCTACGCGCCCAGGTGGATCGATCTACCCGCGAAGCTCGAGTCTCCAGCGGTCTGCTTCGGGGCCATGCTGCAAAATGCGGGGGCGGTCGGCTTCGGGGACAAGGCGGTCCTGACCCAGTACGTCGGGGACACCGACGAATACTTCACTTCGCTGGAGCTGGAGAGATACATCGACCTCCTCCTCAGGAACTACGGCATCCGGCCTCAGGAGGCCATAACCATCTGCGACCTTCATCCAAGCTATCCCACCACGGCCATGGCCGAAAGATGGAGTGAACGATTCGGCACCAAGTTGAGGAGGGTCCAGCATCACTGGGCACATCTGGCTTCCGTCGCTGCGGAACATCACTTGGAAGGCGAGTTTCTGGGTATCGCCGTCGATGGCACCGGCTACGGGGACGACGGAAACATATGGGGAGGCGAAGTCCTACGGTTCAGCACAAGGTCTTTCGTTCGCCTGGGCCATCTCGACTACCAGCCCCTCCCCGGTGGCGACCTCGCGGCGACTTACCCAGCCAGGATGCTGGTCGCGTTCCTCTCCCGATTCCTGAATGACTCCGAAATCCACCGTCTCTTCGCAAGTAGGGGGCTCCTTGAAGGGCTACCCAGAAAGGATGAGGAACTCGATATCGTCCTCAGACAGGCGCGTTCGCAGGGCATCGTTACTTCCAGCACGGGGAGGGTCCTCGACGCAGCGTCCGCCCTTCTGAACCTGAGCCTGTTCCGCAGCTACGAAGGGGAGCCCGCAATCCGGCTCGAGGCCTCCTCCAGGCGTGGCCTAGAGCATCCCGCCCCAAGGGTAATCGGTGGAGAAGTGGATCGCCTGGACACGGCGTCGCTCTTTGAGTGGATGCTCGATGTGGAGGAGCGGGTCGGCAGAGCCCAGATGGCCTACGCCGTGCAACATTCACTTGGTCTGGGGCTTGCCAAGATTGCGGTCAGAAGGGCGCGCAGAAGCGACAAGGTCCTGGCCGTGTCGGGGGGAGCC
>CAYYVT010000073.1:0-5807 GCA_964475215.1 uncultured Nitrososphaerales archaeon | reverse complement strand
AGGGTTACGAGGAGTTCTACAGGAGGGTGATGGGCGAAGGGACTATCATGATAAGGGGTAGGCCGGCCCTAATCACCGACGTCCCCTCAGCCCCCGTGGAGAAGGGGAAGCTCGTCGTGGTGGCCGAGGACACCATCCTTTCCACGGTGCAGAGATACCCTGTGGACATGGCGATCCTTAGCATCGGCCTCGAGGCCGGAGAAGACGCCAAGGAGCTGGCCCGCACCTTCACTTGCTCGAGGACGGCGGACGGCTTCTTCCTGGAGAAGCACCCGAAGTTGGCCCCAGTCTCCACCCCCACGGCAGGCGTCTTCATAGCTGGGGCCTGCCAGGGCCCGAAGGACATCCCCGACTCCGTCGCCCAGGCGGCCGCCGCTGCGGCCGAGGCGCTCGCTATGATGGGCAAGGGCTACTTCGAGCTTGAGCCCTACGTGGCAAGGGTGACAGAAGAGCTCTGCTCCGGATGCGGGGTCTGCCTAAACCTCTGCGCATACAACGCCCTGGAGAAGGACCCCCAGACCGGCCTGACGAAGGTGGTCGAGGCGCTCTGCCAAGGCTGCGGCGCCTGCGTCGCCGCGTGTCCGTCCAACGCACTCGACCTGGACGGATTCAAGACCAAGCAGGTGGCCGCCGAGCTAGAGGGGATCTTGGCTTGAGCGAGCGAAAGCGCCTCCGGATCGTCGCCCTACTGTGCAGGTGGTGCTCCTATGCCGGCGCTGATCTCGCCGGAGTGAGCAGGACGAAGTACGCGCCCGACGTGCTTCCCATCAAGGTCCCCTGCAGCGCAAGGATGGACCCTCAGCTCGTCATTAGGGCCTTCTCCGAGGGCGCCGATGGAGTCCTGCTCGCCGGCTGTCATCCGGGAGACTGCCACTACCTGAAGGGCAACTACAAGGCCCTGAGGAGGTTCATGCTTCTGAAGAAGTACACATCCCAGATGGGGATCGAGGACGAAAGGCTCAGGCTCGAGTGGATATCGGCCAGCGAGGGGGCACGCTATGCCGAGGTCGTGAACGAGATGAGCGCCAGAGTGGCCAAGCTGGGGCCGCTGAATTGGAGGAGGGAGATCCCCATTGAAACCTGAATCGGCGAAGTCCAAGATCGCCATTGCGCTCGGCGCCACCTGCTCCGGATGTGATTACTCCCTTCTCGACCTGGGCCCCTCGCT
The DNA here is from genome assembly GCA_964475215.1 of uncultured Nitrososphaerales archaeon. Taxonomy (GTDB): domain Archaea; phylum Thermoproteota; class Nitrososphaeria; order Conexivisphaerales; family DTJL01; genus DATKKG01. Next base: position 4,639 of record CAYYVT010000073.1, on the reverse strand, counting down.
GCTTGACGTCACCGACGCGGTGGAGATAGTCTACTGGCCCACAGGCATCGACTCCAAGCTGGAGGACTTGGAAGCCGTCGAGGACGGAAGCATAGACCTGGTACTCTTCGACGGGGCGGTGGTCAACGAAGACAACTTGGAGATGGCCCGCCTCTGCCGCAAGAAGGCGAAGAGCCTTGTCGCCTTCGGCAGCTGCGGAGCCTATGGAGGGATACCGGGCCTGATAAACACGGGAAGCCCGAAGAAGATCCTCCTGGAGGTCTACCAAGGCCTCCCCTCCCGGTCCGACAAGTCGGAGCCGCTTAAATTCGAAGGGGAAGGCGCTCTTCCCAAGATGCTAGGGCAGGCATACGCCTTGGATCAGGTCGTCGACGTCGACGTCTACCTTCCGGGCTGCCCCCCTCCGCTGAAGCTCGTCTCCTCCCTCTTCGGCGACGTCCTTTCAGGCAAGCCCATCGCCAAGGGCACCTACTACGCATCGAGCAGGTCCGTCTGCTACGAATGCAAGCGCGTCAAGGAGAACAAGGACATTGCGACGCTCCACAGGTACCACGAAATCCAGCCCGACCCCAAGCGGTGTCTGCTGGAACAGGGCATCATCTGCATGGGACCTGCCACCAGAGGGGGGTGCGAGGCCGTCTGCTGCAACCAGAACCAGCCTTGCCGGGGCTGCCTGGGCCCTCTACCCAACGCCGAAGACTCGGGCTCGGAGATGATGTCCGCGTTGGCCTCCATCGTTTCGCTCAGCAACGAGAGCAAGGACTCGGACTACTCGGCGATCTTCGACGACATCAACGACACCATCGGCTCCTTCTACACCTTCACCATGGCCAAGAGCCTCCTCGGAAGGAGGAAGGTGGAGTAGATGAAGCGAGTCGTCATCAACCCCGCGACGAGGCTTGAGGGTCACGCCAAGATAGCCATCATAATGGACGATCGCGGCGAGGTGCAGGAAGCCCTGTTCCAGACGGTCGAATTCAAGGGCTTCGAGAGCTTCTGTCTGGGTCGAAACGCTGAGGAGCTGCCGGTGATCACGAGCAGGATATGCGGCGTATGCCCGTGGGCACACCACATGGCGTCCCTGAAGGCGACGGACGCTCTCTTCAATGCCCCCCCACCGCCCACGGCCCTGAAGGTCCGGGAGCTCGCCTACGACGCTTTCTTGGTCCACGACCATTCGGCCGTGTTCTACGCTCTTGCCGCGCCCGATCTGCTCCTCGACCCAGACACGCCAAGGGCCCAGAGGAACATCCTGGAGCTTGTGAAGAGGATTGGCAGGGACACGGGGGCCAAGGTCCTCGCGCTCAGAAAGGCGGCCTCTGACATCCTTACGATAGTCGGTGGAAGGGCGACCCATCCCATATTCGGCTGCCCGGGCGGCATCAGTCGGGGCTTGACCAAGGAGGACATCGCTGCCATCAAGGAAAGGAGCCGCCAGCTCATTGAGCTGGCAGAGCTCACGAACAAGGTCTTCGAGGACACCGTCGCCAGCAAGAAGGAGTTCATCGACCTCTTCAATACCGACGCCTTCGTGAACCGATCCTATTACGCCTCTCTTATTGGAAGGGACGGCAAGATCGGCTTCCTGGACGGAGACATCAGGGTGATCAAGCCCGACGGCTCGGTTCTGGAGGAGTTCAAGCCGAACTCCTACCAGGATCACTTCAAGGAGACCTCTCTTCCTTGGACCTACATGAAATTCCCATACCTGCAGAGCGTCGGGTGGAAGGGCCTGGCGGAGGGAGAGGACAGCGGCGTGTATCGGGTGGGCCCTTTGGCGCGGTTCAACGTCGCCAACGGCTTCTCAACCCCCCGAGCGCAGGCCAAGTTCGAGCTCTTTAGGGAGACCCTCGGCAGCCCCGCCCACCAGACCCTCGCCTACCAGTGGGCGCGTGTGATCGAGATAATTCACGCCGCGGAGAAGGTCTCCGAACTTGTGGAGGACCCTGACCTTGGAGGGGCCGAAATCAGGTCGCCCATCGGCAAGCCGGGCGAGGGCGTCGGCGTCGTGGAAGCTCCGAGAGGGCTCTTGATTCACCACTACCGGGCCAACGAGATGGGCACGGTCACCTTCGTCAACCTCATCGTCCCTTCCACTCACAACAATTCGGGGATATGCCTATCCGTGAAGAAGGCGGCCAAGCATCTTGTAAAGGGGACGGACATCCCTGAGCCGGTCTTCAACAGGGTGGAGATGCTCTACAGGGCGTACGATCCCTGCCTCGCCTGCGGCACCCATGCCCTCCCCGGATCGATGCCTCTAGAGTTTGAGCTCTACGACTCTTCGGGAAGGCTACTGAGGAGCGAGTCCAGGGGAACTTAAGGGGAAATGCAGCGGAGACGGGCCGTCGCCTGCCTGGGGAACCCCATCATGGGCGACGATGCGTTCGGGGTGCTCGTGGCCAAGGAGCTGGAAGGCATGGCCGGGGCCGACCTCTTGCTGCTGGACGAGGGAGGGCTCGATGTGGCGGTCAACCTGATATCGTATTCCAACATATTGATCATCGACGCTATAGAGTCGAAGGATGGGAAGGTGGGCGATATCGTCGAGCTCAGCGTGGAAGCCCTCTCCGAGACCAAGGGCCTGTCTGGTCACGCGATGACCCTCGCGGAAGCGCTCGAAGCCCTCTCGCTCCTCTCAGGTGAGGCCCCTCGGGAAGTCAGGATCTTGGCCTGCCGCATTAGGCCCGTGGAGACCTATGGAGAATCCGTCACCCCGAAGGTGGCCGAAGCAGCGAAGCTCTGCGCCAGGATGGCCGAAAGATGGGTCCGGACTGGCTCCATCCGCTAAGGACATTAGACACCCCTGCTGACTCGGTGTTAGAGCTTGAAAGTCACCGGCAAGGTCCTCATCTTGGGCTGTGGCAACGTCCTCCTGGGCGACGACGGGTTCGGTCCCGCCGTGGCCAGGCGGTGCTCGCGTTTTAAGCTCGGAAGGTCTATCCTCGCCCTTGACATAGGCACGGGTCTGAGCTCCTTCCTCCTGGAGGTCACCTACGGAGACCTGAGGCCCAGTGGCATCGTGGTGGTCGATGCCGCGGACTTGGGCAGAGACCCGGGCTCGATCTTCGAAGTACCCCTGGAGGACCTTGAGACCCGTTCCACCGACACCTTCGGCCTTCACGACTTTCCTTCGGCTTCGGCCTTCAACGAACTTGAGAGGACGAGAGGCGTCAAGATTAGGATAATCGCATGTCAGCCTGCCCGTGGAGTGACCGCTGTGAAAGTGGGCCTGTCCGAAGATGTGCAAAGGGCGGTCCCTTCGGCCGCGAGGCTGGCCGTGTCGACGGCGAGAGGAATGCTCAAGCGAAGGCCAACCTCATAACCCGCCTATTAGACTGCTTATATGCATCCGATTGCCCGTCCACTCGATGACCGAGGCAGAGACGTCGACTCAGGCCCCTCGGGGCAGGCGAGATAACAGGACCACCGTCATGGCCGAGACGCTGATCATGGTCGCCCTCTCGGCTGCCCTTTCCATGGTCATAATCTACACGCTCCCCCAGGGCGGATCTGTCACCATGGCTTCGATGGTCCCCATTTTCGTGCTCTCCATGCGAAGGGGTCCCAGGGTTGGGATCTTCGCCGGGGCCTGCCTCGGGATAATCGTCCTCGTGATCACGCCCTTCTACTACAATCCCTTCGAGTTCCTCCTCGACTATCCCATGGCGTTTGGCGCCCTCGGGCTCTCCGGCTTCTTCGGCAAGTGGCCTGTCGTCGGGGTGGGCATAGGGATTGGCGCCAGGTTCATCTGCCACTTCGTCGCCGGCGTCCTGTTCTTCTGCAGCTACAACACGACTTCGATGATCTGCCCGATATACTCCGCCGTGTACAACGCCAGCTACCTGATACCGGAATTCTTCATCAGCGCGGCCGTGATTTCGGTGCTGGCCTGGAGAAACATACTTACGGTTCCCCGTCGCTGAATGAAGTGAGATTGAGCGCTTCCTCGGGCGGAGGCCGTCGCCGCCGACCTTCATTCGGCAAGCCCACCGACGCGGTGATGAAGTCCGCCTTCAGGCACCTTGGCGCGAAGTCCTCGGATCTCCTCGTCCCACCCGCGAAGGGGTTCGATAATGGCGTCCTGAGGCTCAGCGGTGGGAGGGTGCTCGTGTTTACAGCGGACCCGATATCCTATATCCCCTCGTTGGGGGCAGATGCCTCCGCTTGGCTCAGCGTCCATCACTTGGCCTCTGACCTTGCGACCAGTGGCGTAGCGGCGCGATACGCGGTGGTCGATTATAACCTTCCGGGAGACCTGGCCGATGGGACCATCGGAGCTTATCTGGACTCCTTCGGCGACCGATGCCAGGAGCTCGGCATCACGATAGTCGGGGGTCATACAGGAAGATACCCTGGCTGCGGCCTGACCATCGCTGGCGCCGGTTTCATGTTCGCCGAGGCCAAGGAGACGGATTTCGTCACACCCGCCATGGCCATGGAAGGGGACAGGGTGCTGGTGACAAAGGGTCCAGCCCTCGAGGCGGCCGCGGTCCTAGCCTACTCGTTTCCTTCGAAGGTCAGAAGGGCCTTGGGCCCCTCCATCCTGGGAAGGGCTAGGCGGAGGCTTCTCCAGTGCTCCGTCGTCGAAGAGGCGATGGCAGCTGCCTCAGTAGGGCTCAGGGATGACGGAGTTACG
>CAYYVT010000072.1:0-2786 GCA_964475215.1 uncultured Nitrososphaerales archaeon | reverse complement strand
CTCCCTTCCCTTGAGGCCAACCATCTCAAGAAGCCTGGGGATCTCCTCCTTACGCTGCCCTTCCGCCATCCCACACATCCTTCCATAGACATCCAGGAGCTCATAGCCCTTGAGGTGCTTCGGAAACCTGGGCAGCTCGGGCATGTAACCCACCCTTTCTCTGGTCTCCGGCCTGTCCCCCTGAGCCTCTTGGCCAAGCACCTTTACACTGCCCCCGTCAGGCTTGAGAAGGCCGACCAAGACCTTTATCGTAGTGGTCTTTCCCGCGCCATTGGGGCCTAGGAAACCATGCACCGAGCCCCTCTCAACCTTGAGGCTTAGTTTATTCACGGCCGTCATCGAACCGTACCTCTTGGTTAAGTCGACGGTTTCAATCGCTGGCTCCAAGGGAGGACCTTCGGTGGCGAGTATGGTCGGCGCTCATTTAAGGGTTAGACACATCATCCAAGCTCTCTCGGAACATCTTCGGCTCTTCTGACTCACATCTTGGCCTCGTAGGTGGGGCCTTTTGCAGGACGACGGCTTCCGACAAATGTGCCTGAACATCGGCCGCAATTGCCTACCCCTCCACCTCGCATGCCCTTCTGGAGGTTTCACAACTCCGTAGCTAAACCGGTGGTTGCGGTGCTCCACTGATCTCTAAGGGATGAGGACTATCTTGCCGCGGGCACCGCCCATCATTACTCTTTCGTGCGCAACTGGGGCCCGCGACAACGGGATTTCTTCGCCCACGACGGGGACCAGATCTCCTCTACTGAGCATCCTGCTGAGGTCCGAGAAGATGACGCCCAGGTCCTCCTTGGGAGCGTTCGCGACGAGCATGCCGAGGATGGCAGCGTCGCGGCGCATGGCGTCCCTGGGCTCGATTTCGATCCTTCCTCGGCTTCCGACCACTACGACCCTGCCGCGCATCGCCAGGGCCTTCAGGTCCCGATCAAGGTTCACGTTGGCAAGCATCTCGATGACGATGTCTATGCCATGGCCAGATGTGAGCGACTGGATTTCGTCGAGGTGACTGGGGTTGCTGTGGTCCAAGACGGCTGTCGCGCCCAGGCCCAAGGCCATCTTGCGCCCGGATTCAGTGCTTCCGGTGGCGATCACCTTCAGCCCCCCCAACCTCGCGAGTTGTAATGTGGCCGTGCCTACGCCTCCCGTCGCTCCGTGCACGAGGACAGTTTCGCCCGCTTTGGCCTCGGCCATTTGAAACAGTGCTCGGTATGCCGTCGAATAGGGAACTCCGATCGCTGCCCCCTGTGAAAACGATAGCTTCTCAGGGAGGGGATGGGCTTGGTGCTCCTCACACAGGGCCTCTTCGGCATAGGTCCCCGTCAGCGAGCCGGAGACGAAGACCCTGTCCCCAACCTTGAATTTACGAGGGCCAGCGCCGACCGATTTCACCACCCCGGCCGCATCAGTGCCAGGAGTGTAAGGTACCGCAGTCTTCGAATATGTTCCTGCCCTCGTGTACACCTCGACGGGGTTCACCCCTATGGCTTTCACATCGATGACGAGTTGCTTCGGCCCCGGGTGTATCTCAGGGACCTCCTCCAGCATCAGGACCTCGGGGCCCCCGAGTTGGTGAACTCTGACTGCTTTCAATCTATTCCGAGCCCTCCCGACTTTGCATCACGGCGAAACTTAGGGATGGGCCTGATTAAACGGATTCCTGAGGTTTGGCTTGAACGGGGCCGTCTTCGAGAAGAGAATCTATGAATCGGGCCACCCCTTCAGCGTAGGGCCCATCGCACACGATGTCGGCCTTCTCCTTCAGCGCCTCCACAGCATTCTCCGTGGCGACCTTAAGGGTCCCCATGTCGAAGAGGGCAAGGTCGTTCTCACCATCCCCGATACAGATGAGGTCGTGTCCTTGGACATGAAGAGCGCCGAGGGCCGCGCGCACGCCGGCGACCTTGTCCACCCCCCTCGGAAGTAACATGACAGAATCAAAGTTGTAATGAAAATCCACCTCTAGGCCTTCTCTCTCCACGATCTCCCTGGCCCTGCGTTCGGCGGTTTTCTTCACCGAAACGATGACCTCGCCTTCATCGCAGGGCATGCCGTAGGCGCGGAAGGCCGCCCTAGTCCTGCTCCCGTCCCCGAGGACTTCGACTCGAGCTGATTTCGGCAGCCATATCACCGCTCCGTCCTCGGCCACTACGGCGTCGGAGAATGAAAGGATTCCTCCCCACGCCTTGACGAAGGGCATGCCCCGGCCCGTGGCGATTATCACCGTGGTCCCCTTCTTCTCCTGAAGTTCTCTGAGGGCGTCCAGGGCAGGAGGATACACGTTGAGCTCGCCATCAGTCAGGGTCCGGTCGTAATCGGTGACGAGCGCCCCCCGAAGCCTCCGCAACGCATCACCTCCGCCGTCGGTTGGCAAAGCGCTACCAGAAGCATCAGGAGGGCTAGGGTTCACCAACACTCCGACCCTCCAGACAGGCCTTGGACACGCCGGCTCGACTCGAACTGGTCTGGACGTCTAACGAAGGTATAACCGTTGCTCAATTCAACGAGAACATGTTCGGAACAGCTTCCCTCCAGTCGCCGAAAACGGACTTACTAGGAATACCATAGGAATATATATCCGAATTATTAACCCAGCTCAAATGCCCATCGTCAGCCTCTCCTTCCCCCAGCAGATGATTGACGAGATGGATGAAGTGCAGAGCTCTCTGGGATTCACCGGCAGGTCGGAGCTTGTAAGGGCTGGCATCCGCCTTCTGCTACAGGATGTCAAGGACAAGAGCGCCATCACGGGAAGGGTGAGCGCGGTCGTGGTCCTGACC
>CAYYVT010000071.1:0-3757 GCA_964475215.1 uncultured Nitrososphaerales archaeon | reverse complement strand
CCACCCGATATGGAACACCTACAACTTCCCCATCAACGACGCACCTCCCATCAATCCCACTCCCACGCCGCCACCTGCCCCTGACCCGCTCCTCAACAGTGTCATGGACACCGTTACCGGCACGACGATGCAGATGAGCGTAACCGAGGAACAGACGTTCAGCCCCGCCAGCTACGCGCCTGAGACGTCCGAGGAGGGAGGGTCGGGGTCGACGGACGGGGAGAAACGGGTGATGTAAAGGAGCCAGAATGTCCAGGAGGTGATAGAACAAGCGATGGACACTTCGTTGTCATATCTGATCGGAAAGGGGATCTTCAACCCTGACACATCCTTCGTCGGAAGGGTGATAGCGGTCAGGGCCGACGCCCAGAACAGGCCCACCTTCCTGACGCAGCTCAAGGATAACACCGCCGTCGAGATAGGCTGGGAGAGCATAGCCGGCGGGAAGGACATCCTGTTCCTGAAACCCGGCTTTGACCCGACCAAGGCGAGTAGGATCCATCTTCCCCTCACGGAGGCGACGCGGAAAGGCTGGGACGTCGGGAGCATACCCACGGCCGCAAAGCCCCCGCAAGGCGAGGCCCCGACCTGTCCGACCTGCGGGAAGAAGGCGACCTGGATCGGCGAGTACGGCAGATGGTACTGCAGGGACGAGCGGAAATACCTCTAGGCGCCCGAACAACCTGTCCCCCGACTAGGGGCGGGTGACCGATGAGTTTCGCTAAACCAAGGAGCCCGGCGAAACCATCAATAGACGGCTGGAGTGGGTAATCCCCATTCCCGCTGATGGGGGCGCCCTGAGCCGGGAAACCCAGCCCGTCGAAGGGGTAGGGGACCGTGAGGAGCGCCAGGTAGCCCCCGGTGAACCCGTAGGCCCTGCCGTAGATGGCCTAGTAGCGCGCCCTCCTTCTGCTGATCATAGCTGGCTTCAAGGCGCCGCCGCTTGAACCAACATCGCCGACGGTTTCTCCCTTCGGAGGTCGAACGGGCATGTCCCCATGAACGCCGTAGGATGGAAGGGTGACGGTGAAGGAGGTACCGACGCCCTCGATGCTTTCAACCCCGATCTTGCCCCCGTGGGCCTCCACGAAGCTCTTGCAGATTACCAGACCCAAGCCCGTCCCCCTGGACTTGGTCGTAAAGAACGGCGAGAAGAGTCTATCCAACACCTCCTTCTTCATCCCCGCCCCCGTGTCCGTGACCTTTGTGATGACGTCCCCGCCTCTGAGTTCAGAGGTGATGGTGAGGATCCCACCCTTGGCCATGGCCTCTATCGAGTTGTTCACGAGGTTCTGGAACACCCGGGTGAGCCTGTTCAGGTCGCCGTCGACGTAGACAGAGGGGTCGATTTCGAGGTTGAGCTTCACGTTGGCGGGGAGGTCGGTCCATCCGAAGACCTGGTCGAATATCTCCCGCACCTGGACGGGCTGGAGGCTGAGCTTGGGGTTCCTGGAGAAGTCCAAGAGGTCGTCGACTATGATGCTGGCCTGCCTCACCGCGGCCTTGATCCTCCCCAGGGATTCGTAGACCTTCGGGTCCCTATCACGCTTCGTCAGCTCTTCGAGGTAGAACACGTCGGCCCCTATGGCCGTAAGGGGGCTCCTGAGGTCGTGGCTCACCCTGCTGGCGGTCTTCCCCAGGGCGGCCATCTTCTCCGATTCGACCACCTTTGCTTGAGCCTCCTCCAGCAGTTTCATCTTCGAATAGGTCAGGTAGCTCCCCACTCCCCCCGTGATCGCCGCGCAGGCGACGATGGCGAAGAGGAGGTAGTACGTGCTCGTGATCCCTGGAGGGATCACAAGGGAGCCGATGAAGAGGATCACCATCAGGACAATCACCGAAGACCCTATGGCCAACCCCATCCTCAACATATCGTCCAATAGGTACCCTCAGGAGATGAACGGAGACCGGGGGTCTTATCCGAGGTAATTTGCTTGGGTTGACCCATGCGTCAAATTCCGCGGCGAGACGCCCCAGGGGACGATGGTCACTGCGTTGAGCTTCGTCAAGACCAAGGTGACCTGTTCCGACCTGCTCATCCTCTGCGACGGCAAGAACGAGGGGACCTTCTCGACTGAGCAGGGTCCACTAGATACGTCGTCTCTCGCGCAACCAGCATGGGAGAGAACCAGACTCTCGAGTGGTCTTCCAGCCATAGCTAGCAGGCAGTCAACCACCGGAGAGCATTGACCCAATCTGGATTGATTAGTCCTCGCTGACTGGGGTTCAACACCTCCCCTTACTCTGGCGAAGAGGGAGGGGAAGAAGGGGAAGCTCTCGAAGGCTCTTCGCTATGTGGTCGTCCTGGTCTCCTGCTCAGCGGGAGCGTGATCCTGACGGTCGTGCCCTCGCCTATCCTGCTCCTGACATCTATCGTCCCGCCATGGGCCTCGGCTACCTGTTTGGCGATGGCGAGGCCAAGGCCGAGGCCCGTGGCCTTCGTTGTGAAGTAGGGGGTAAATAGCTTGGACAGCTCCTCTCGCCGCATCCCAACCCCCTCGTCCCTGATGAAAACCTGAGCCCTCCTCCTAAGGACCTTTATCGAAATGATGACCCTTCCTCCGGAAGGCATCGCTTCGATGGAATTCCGCAAGACGTTCGAGAACATCTTCATGAGCCTCGTCGGGTCTCCGCTCATGTGCGCCTCGCCGGAGCCTCCAATCTCCACCTTGATGCCCCTTGGCACATGAGCCGCCGCGACAGAGTCCCGAATCACCCCATCCAGCAGGAGGCTGACGGACTTGACCTCCCCTCCCCCCGAGAATTCAAGTAGGTCGGTGACAATCTTGTTCGAGTGCGTCACCGAAGCCTGCATCGACCCCAGAGTCTCCTTCAACTTCTTCCGCCGCGACTTCGAAAGGGTCTCCTCTAGGACATAGAGATCGGTGTTCAGGGCCGTCAACGGGTTCCTGAGGTCGTGCGCCACCTGAGTGGAGATCTGACCGACGGTGGCCATCTTTTCGCTCTGGAGGAGGCGCCTATGTGTCTCCTCCAGCTCTCGCGTCCTCTCATCGACCATCCTCTCCAGCCTCCCTTCACGTTCCCTCAGGTCTGCCTCGAGGACCTTGCGGGCAGTTATGTCTTGGACCTGGCTTATCGTGTGTACGGTCTCCCCCTTAGCGTTCCGTATGGCCGAAATGCTCACCTGCGTCCAGACCGGGTGGCCGTCCCTGTGGACGTACCTCTTTTCCAATTGAAAGGAGGAGATCTCACCGGCATAAAGCATGCGACTGAGCCTGAGGTTCTCCTCGAGGTCATCAGGATATGTCAGCTTCCTGAACCCGAGGGCCAAGACTTCGTCCCTTGAGTAGCCCAGCATCCTGCAGAAGGCATCGTTGACCTGCAGAAAGTTGTCTTGGGGGTCCACCATCGTCATGCCGCTGACCGCGTTTTCGAAGGCCGTGCGAAAGCGCTCTTCGCTCCGCCGCATCGCCTCCGTTGCCATCTTCATCTCCGTGATGTCGGCGGCATACAGGTTGACGTAGTCAAGGCCGCCGACGGGGACGACAGAAATCGCGTAATGGATGCCCTCGTGCTCTACGCTGATGACCTTCGTTTTGCCGCTGGCTAGGGCCTCCCCCACGGTCTGCTGCCAGGAGATGGGGGCGGCATGTCCGATATCTGTCCCCCACTCTCTCAACAGGGCCCTCGCCGGGCCGTTGGAATACGCTATGGCTCCATCGGCCGTGATGCGAAGGACAGGCGCGGGGTTCTCCTCGGGCAGTGAGGCCATGGCACGCAGCTCCGCCTCGGCCTT
>CAYYVT010000070.1:0-11463 GCA_964475215.1 uncultured Nitrososphaerales archaeon | reverse complement strand
AGTACGGTCCACAGAGTAAGACAGGATTACACAAGCGGTGGCCTGCGCGCCTGCAAAGAGGACAGCACACCATAGGCCCAAATGCCACCCGAAGGCGACTTGGCTTGCTCAAAATCTGAAAATAGGCTGCCGGATGAGCCTTCCAAGGTTCACCTTCAACCGAAGACAACACTTAATTCTTGGAAGCCACATCAAAACAGTTGTGAAAAGTGCGCTAGCAGCTGGGGCTCTCGTGGTCCTAGTGGCAGTCACAGGCTTCTATTCTTTTGTCCTGATCAAGCCCAATGCCTACCCTATCCCTGCTGCGAACGTTACAGCCGTCCTGCCGCCAGGCGTTTCATACAAGCAACTTACAACGGGGACATGGGACGATTTCTGGCCAGCTTGGAGCCCTAACGGCTCCTTGATTGCGTATGTATCGTACAGGACCGGGGAGCCCGCCCTTTGGATCATGAGCGCTAGTGGAACAGGTGCCCTTCAGGCATCAGCCGGGAGCGAGGCCATCGGCTACCCATCATGGAACCCCAACTCGACCATGGTCGCCTACTGGTCCATGAACGGGCAGGACTCAGAGATCGACATCTACAACGTAGAAAACAACTCGACATACGTCGTGCCTGGCAGCGGCCCTCTCGCCGTTCAGTCAGCCCCGGCCTGGAGCCCGGACGGCTCGTATCTGGCCTTCTTTGTGAGGTCCACGGAATCTCAACTCCTCGTTCTTGACCTCGGTACGGGCAGGACCACCGCAGTGGCGAATGTCAGTGGCTCCTACCTCGCAGCGAGCTGGGCCACTGGCGACAGCCTGCTTTATTCTTCTTCCACGGAAGGTTATGAGCAGATAATGCGGCTCACCTTGTCGACCGACGAAGAAAGTCAGCTCTTCAACGAAACAGCCAACTCGATTTCTCCAACGGTGGGTCTTTCTGGCCAACTCGCCTACTACTCCGACCTCAATCCAGGACAGGACTCCGACTACCTCCAGGGTTACGGTGGATTCGATGTCTGGGTCTCCAACACCGACGGTACCAACGCCACGTTCCAGTACTCGCTGGTGCACGAGACAGAAGGAAGCGGCCAGATCGTCGAGGTTCCGTACATCCCCGGCGTAATCGACACGTCAGTTCAGCCTGCCTGGAGTTACGATGGGACCATGATCGTCTACAGGGCCCTGCTGGAAGGGATGGGCAGCTCCCTCTACCTCTGGAACGTGGGCTCGGCGACTACGACCGAGATAGGTCCCATGGGGCCAGGCGTCGACTCCTTCGAGCCCTCCTGGAGCCCCAGCGGCGCCTCCATCGCGTTCTGTTCCGACCTAGGCGGCCTCTACCACATATGGGTCACCAACACTAACGGCTCGGCTGCCTCGACAGGGAACGGAGGCTACTAGTAGGAACCCGATTTCGCGCGGGCGAGGCGCTTCAGATCCCCCACTTGGGAGCGAGAGGGGCAGCGATGACGACACGCCACAAGGCTCGAACCCATCTCAGTAAGCGGGCGGAGGCATGTTCACTAGCCCAGAGATCGCCGCGCTCCATATGTGAAAGGAGCCGGATTCATTGCAGCTGAAGGCCACAGTTGTGCTGTCAGGGGCCCACGTGGGATTGAGAGCCTCGCCGCCGGTTGGCCCTACGTTCACGACCGTCTGATCGACGTAGTTCCACACGTAGACGCCGATGCCGAAAACAGGATTGTCCAACACGCAGGCTAAGAGGTCGCCGTCGGGGCTCCATTGAAGCTGGCTCGACATGACCACCACACCCGGTCGGTATGGTGTGTTCTCTCCCATTCGACTATAGAGGCATGCGTCACTTGTACGAGGGAAGATCTGGCTGCTCCAGACATTATAACCGCTGAACTCGAATATGTCGTTTCCTCTCAGCGGTACCTGTTGGTCGGAGTAATAGGCTATCCTCGTCCCGTTGGGGTTGACGGCTCCGCCGAGGTAGTTGGAGCTGCCGCTTATCAGCGGTCCCCCCGCGCCCGAGGTCAAGTTGAGCCACATTACTTCGTATAACCCATCATTCAGGTTTGAATATGTGATCTCATCTTCGGCCATCCAGCTCGCTGAGAGATCCGAGCCATTCACGTTCGCCAAGACCCTTGTAGACATCGTGGTCAGGTCAGAGCACACAAGCTGTGCAGCAGGATTGAAGTCGTAGTAAAGCAAGCGGGAGCCGTCAGGGCTCCAGACCGCTGGGGCCTGAGCCACCTCCGAGCCATTCGCCGAAACCTGAAAGGTGAAGAGGTCCGAGAGTCGTACGACTTCGATGCTAGTGCGCCCGTCGTCGTAGAGCCAGTAGGCGATGCTGGATGAGTCAGGGCTCCAGGATATGTTGGTGGCGGTGACGGTCGTGGAAGTCAGCCTCTCCTGCGTGGTCCCATTAGGTGACATTGTGAATATCCCCCAGGTCCCATTTCTGTCCGAAACAAAGGCGATCAGGCTCCCGTTGGGGCTCCATTCGGGATCGACGTCGTCCCAGCCACCCGTCGTCAGCTGCTGATAGGGGACGCCAACAGGCGTGACGTTGACATTAGCCTTAGGGATGGGGAATGCGGCAGGCACTGAGGACATGAAGGCAGCCCCCCCGATCACCAAAACGACGGCCAACATCACAGAAGCGAGAAGTAGAGCCCCTTTCAATCGACATCACACTCCCAAGCTGCCTCGTGAGAGCGATTCGGTCGACGTGTGCACATCCAAGAAAAAGAGACAAACCAACTCGCTCACTAGTCCCTAGGTTCGAATTCCTCCCATAGCTTACCGATGCAGGGATGACAAACTAGTATCCCACCAGGCTGGAAGTCAGGTTGCCTGTGACGCTGAGAACCCAGATGTGGTAGTTACCTCCCACGTCCGAGCTGAAGGCTATGCTCCCGCCAATGGGGCTCCAGCAGGGCTCGATGCTGTCGATCCCGGCTCCGTAGGGGCCGATTATTGTCGTGGCCGCAGTAGCGATATCCCATTCATACATGGTGGACCCGGTCCCGGAAGCGGAGGCCGTGTAGACGACCAAGGTCCCATCTGGGCTCCAGGCAGGCTGATTTGAAGCATCGATCGTGCCAGGGATATAGGGTATCTGAACCACAAGCGGACCACCCTCGTTCTGCAAGGCGCTAACGTACTGAAACGTGGCGTTGGAGCCATCTGGGTTCGCGACCCACACGTTGAACCCTCCGTACCCCATCTGGTACTCGGAAAACGCCGCGGGGTTAAGGTCGGAGTAGTAGGAGACAGTGCCATTCGGACCAACGGCAGGGTCGGTAAAGTTGGCACCGCCGCCGATGAGCAATCCGCCCTCCCCTGTGGCTGGGTTCAGCCAGGCGATCTGCTGATACCCTCCATCATAAGTGGAGTAGAGCAGCCGATCATTCGATTCCCAGCTTGAAGCGAGGTACGGGCCGCTGGCATTTGCTACCGCGGCGCTGGTTCCGGCGCTAAGGTCGTACACAATCAGTTGAGACGCGGACGACCCCGCAAAGAACGCTAGATGTGTGCCGTCGGGGCTCCAGGCCAGATCTGACTGGGCCGCCATAGGCGAGCTCCCCGACAAAATCATGGTCGAGTCGCTGGTCACGTTGTAAAGACTGATCTCCGAGTCCTGTCCGTTCAAGGACCAGTAGGCGACCATGGTCGAGTTGGGGTTCCAGGAGGGACAGCTCACCGCTTCGCTCCCGGACGAAGCCTGAAAGGCTCCGGAACCATCGGCGTTCATCATCCAAAGCGCCGGCTCTCCGCTTTTGCTTGAAACATAAGCGATTAATGTGCCGTTGGGGCTCCAGGCAGGGTAGAAGTCATCCCAAGCTCCTGACGTAAGCTGCTTGTAGGGGACCCCCTTGGGCAGGGTGACGTTGATGTTGGCAGCCGGGATCGGGAACGCCACCATCTTTGGAGCAATGAGATAACCTGCCGCTGCTATCATCATGGCAGCGACGAAAATTGCTCCGACCAGATAGGGCAGCTCTCTCATGCGGATGATTCTAGCGCAAGGCAAGAATTAAACTTAGCCCATTGGGAAGGAGCAGGACTCGAGCCGTCGGGAATTGATAGTGCGAGGCCAAGGAGTAAGTCGAGCACAGCGAAGCGGAAGTCCTCACAACTGGATTTCAAGAATCGTAATGGCGATGGTCGTAGCTCATTTGAGCGTAATCCGCGTCCAGGTCGTCTGAAGCTGTCTGCATCGACTTTCCAGAGTGTAGAAAGGTGGTCGGCTGATGACCGAAAGATTAAAACCATGATTTGGCAGATTACTAGGTAGGTCTCGCTCGGATTGGACTCAAGGCCAGTACCTGTCAGGAAGGGTGAAGTTTGATTGAGGCTGCAGCCTTTTCTCGTCGCGGGAGCGATCGTTATTGTGGTAGTGCTGCTTGGAGCGCTGATGATGTCACTCTCGGCGCCCTCGTCTTACAGCCTTCCCAAGGCCGGGGTAAACGTGACCCTCCCCGCATCGGTTCCATACAAGCAGATCACGACTGGGACTTGGGATAACAGATATCCTGTCTGGAGCCCAAACGGATCATCTATTGCCTACATCTCCGACAAGGAGGGACTTTGGAGCGTCTGGGTGATGACCGCCTCTGGCGCGTCCCCCGAACAGGTCTCTACGCCAGGCCCGCTCGCCATGTTTCCTACGTGGAGCCCGGACTCATCTAAACTATCTTATTGGTTCATGGATGGCCTGGAATCTGGCTATGAAGTGGTCGATCTCGGCTCGTTGACCGCCAGCAGGGTAACGCCGGATAACATCACGGCTCTTCAAGGTCCGGCTCAGTGGAGCCCTGACGGAACAATGCTTGCGTTCTTCGTCAATCCTGGGAAGCCGCAGCTGGCAGTCTCTAACGTTAGCTCGGGCGAGATGGAGACCGTAGCGAATGCCTCCGGTAGCTTAGTCTCTGCCTCCTGGTCTTCGAACGATCAACTCTACTATTCCACCTCCGTAAATGGATGGTATTCCATAATGTCTGTCAACCTCTTGACGGGGGCATCGGGCGTTGTGGTCGGCGGTGGGAGCGATTTCGTCGACCCGGTGGCAGGACCCAATGGAACGCTGGCGTACTTCTCTGACTATCAACCCCCTGTGGTCGCCCAGCTAATGTTGGGGGGCGGTGGATACAATATCTGGTTTGCCGGTGCCGATGGCTCGAATGCCACGTACCAATCCCAGATGTCGGTTGTATCAGAGGCCCAACCGAACGTCATGGTGCCAGTGCCTTATGTCCCCGGCCTGACGGATTTGTCGTCAATTCCGGTTTGGAGCCCCGATGGGACCAAGGTAGCATACGTTGCGACGAGCAGCCTGTTTTCCTCGACATTCGTCTGGAACACTGTGGCAGCGAGCACTGCCTCTCTGGGTCCAGTGCAGGCTGGGGTTAACGTAGTAGACCCAAGCTGGTCCCCCGATTCGGTCAACCTGGCGTTCAGCTGCAACATGACCGGAACGTATCAGATCTGGGTGGGCAACACTGCGGGCGTGGGGGAGTCCCAGGTCAACATCGGACCAGGATACTGAGGAAGCTCGACTCCTCTAGCCTCCCTTAGTCTGCCAAAGGACTTGTGGCCTGCCTATCGGCATCCTATACTCTACAGGGAATTTTACTATTCGGTTGACCGCGTGGCCCCGCCGTAGCCCGAAACAACGGCGCTGTCTTCAAATGGGCTTCAAGAAGGGAGCAAGACAAGTGTGGAAGATGCGCTGATTCTCGCTTCATAGCCGCTAGCATATAGCCTAATACGCGGAAGAGGTATCCTTAGGCTGGGGGCCGTAGGTCTTGGCCCCAGTCCAGAAGTTCGAAGGGTCTCTGAGCACGCCGTTGCCGAGGTCATCGTCAAGCTGCCTCCATGTGTGGTCCAGAGATGGGACGTTCATGACTGCGGCCTGTGCAGCCCCGTTGTTGTGCATTATTCCGTTGCTCCAGGGGCACACCCTTATGCAGATTCCGCACGTGGCTCCCGTCTGACCCCACCATCTGTAACACTTCTCAGCATAGCGCTGCCACTTGTAGACCCCCGTGATCTCCGAGATACTGAAGCCCTCCCATTCTTCGGGGCCGTATGGAAGCGCCTGGGGAGGGCAGGCCTGCACGCACTTCTTACAATTGTTGCAGAAATTGGTGAGGCCAAAGTCAATGGGGGAGTCGTAAGCCAGGGGCATGTCGGTGATAACCTTCGCAATGCGGACGTTGGGGCCGTACTGCGGGGTGACGAGGAGACAGCACCTCCCCAACCGCCCCAGCCCGGCGGAAATGGCCTCGGGTATGCTAAGCCCAGTGTTGTTGCTGCAGGGAGCCGCGTTCCATCCAACTCCCCTTACGAACTCCGCGATCCTAGCGGCCACGACGGCCTGATCGTCATATCCTTTCAGAGCTGCTCCCTGGGCAGCGCCGTAAGGGGCACGGCTCATCATGTCGTAGGACATAAGCACGGCAAAGACTATGATGGACTGGTAGCTGTTCGGGAGGGCGTGGTGGTTCGAGTCCGAGTAGGCCACTGGGACATCCTCGAAAGCGACCGGGAGACCATCCATATCGATGGAGTATATCCACCGCGGATCCAACTTACAAATTCCAACGAGGCAAGCCCCCAGGCTCAGCGCCGCCTTCTTAACTATGAGTGAGTTGTTGAAGGCGCCCTTGTTCAGGGGAGACACTCCTGAGGGTTTCGTCACAGCGCCAAGCGGTTCCCAGCTTATGATCCCCTTGTCGGGGTAACCCGTGCCAATCCCCTCATGCCTTATGGTGGCCCCTACTGCGTTGGCAAGAGCATAATCCTCCAAATGCCAACCATCCTGATTAAGCCTGACCCTTTGCTGGAAGGTCGGGTCGGTAATCGCGGGTGTACCATAACATAGGGCAGTCGTGTCCCAGGTTCCCCTAATGAAAGCCGTGTTATGGTAACTGAACCTCTGAACGTTGGGACTGACAGGGTACAAGTCATCCAAGGTCTTTCCAGCGAGGATCGTCGGGGCCGGCAGACTCACGTCTAGAGGCGAGGCCGTCTTCACCAAGCTCGGAGCTGCCGACCCGGCAAGGGCCGCCACACCCACGACTCCTGTTGCTTTGATCAAGTTCCTTCTGGAAGTATCGACAGTCTTCACCTTAGACCTCCTACGATGCACGACTTTCCATGACTCATTTGTGCGGTTTTAAGTTTTCGGTGGCACATCTGACCGGGTTCAGGGGTCAATATGAGGCAGGAGGCAGGCCTCAAACAGAAAGCTCGTAGTTTTGTTCGTCGCGGTTAAGCTAGATGTAGCCAGTTGAGCCTTCCTCAAGGTGCCTCATCCGAAATCATAGTGAGATTCGGATGCGCAGTTGCGACTTCCCTCAATCCTTCAAGCCGCAACTCGGGGAAGAGGGCCTTCCAACCCATACCTACTGACCTTGTCGAGGTCAAGGCCGTCCTTCCTGCAGAGGGTCGAAATCGCATGGAGCATAAGTTCCGATCCTAAGGTGATGAGGGCGCCGGTCCTCAGCCTTGAAAGGGTGTTTCCTCCGCCCGAGTGAACCCCCTTCCTTGTCGCAAGCTTGGCGAGATGCCTGTAGCAGGTATAGTAAACCGCGAGCTGGGAACGGTCCAGTCGAGGAGGCGAGGCGTCCGGCAGGCGAACTTCCCCTACTATGATGTTTTGCATCGGAGTGACGCTGAAATCCAAGGGCCTTCCATTAACTTCGAAGCTGCCCATCCTGTTGATGAGGGCAACGGTGTCCCAGCTATCTTCGGGCGTCTCCTCCGGCTGCCCCACCTGAACCGTAAACGCGGGTGTCCAATAGTTCTTGTTCAAGGAGGCCGTCCCCTGCAGCGCTATTTCGCTCCATGACCCATCGGGCCCCACCCTTAGGGGGAGGGTCTTGTTCCTCATGTGTCTCCTTGCCAGCCTTTCGCTTCCTGTCTCTATCCCCACCTGGACCCCTATCTGATTTGATGGTCCCGCCCTGAGTATCCTCGACAGTCTTCCAATGAGCTCAGGATAGGCCGCTGGGATGGATATCCGCGCATGGGTGGGATTGGCGTGCTCGATGCCCTTTGTCTCCATGACCATGGTGAAGAGCTCCTCTATCGCTGGGGCGTTCGGGACGAAATTCTTCTCATGCTCATAGGCGAAGATTTCGTCGCTGTGTAGCCATACATGGCTCGACCCAGCCCTTACGTTGACCTCTATCTCCCTCCTGACCTTTTCGGGGGGATAGTATCGCAAGGGCCTGCGCGTTGCCTCGCAGAAATCGCATCCTATGCCGCAGCCTCGCATCGCCTCGACGATCGACTTGGTCGAAGGCCCGACTATGTCAGGGATCTCGTCGATTTCCGGAGAACGTCGGGAAAACGCACCTCTGGAAATGAACCTTTCGCCTCCCTGGCGATCGTCGCCGACGCCGTCGCAGAGCGCTCGGACGTCCAACTCCGGCGTTTCAGAGGCTGCGACGTATTCGAAGATCTCGGAGGCTATGTCATCGGCTTCCCCCTCGAAGGCGAAGTCAATGCCTAGGGCGTTCATCTCCTGCTTGCAGGCGGCCAACTCCCAAACCCCAGGGCCTCCGAGAAGTATCTTGGCACTTCCACCTCGTGTCTTCCTGCAGTGGTCGATCCTCCTTACCAGTCCCTCGAACTCCACCTGCGCATAGGGCGGCGATCTCCATCCCAGGAGGGCCTCGAACGACATCGTCAGGGGGCCGAGTCCCAGCGGGTCCATCGTAGTGACCCCAATCACCTCGGTCTCTTCACCGATGAAATCGCCCACCGAGGCGGGGCTGGCCACCGCGACGTCTTCGGGCGTATGCGTCTTCAAAAGCGCCGCTTCGATCTTCCTCAGCGAATACGGCGCTAGTGTCGCTCTGCCACCGATGGAAGGAACCATCGCCCCTCTGAGAAGGCCATAGACGTACCCGGGCAGGATGCCCCTTGGAGCGCTCGGCAGGTAGTCGAGCAGTGGGAAGTTGTGGTAGTCATAGAGCAGGGTCGGGTCGGAGACGAGGACGAATTTCGCCATTCATCTCAGCCTTCGAAACTAGACGCCGACTCCTCAAGTCTAGAGTAGATCTCGACCAGTCGTTGTATGTCTTCCTGATCAAGATTGGCCAGGAGGTGCCCCACGAGGCGCTCGTGGGCCTTTTTCGCCTTTCCAAACGCAGCCTCGCCCCTGGCCGTGATGCCTATCTTCACGATCCTGCGATCCTCCCCGCTCCTGAACCGCTCGACCAGTCTCCTCGACTCCAGCCTGTCGATTATGCCCGTCACGGCTGCAGAGGTGACTCCAAGGTCGTCGGCGAATTTCACCATGGGCAGACGCCCGTTGCAATGTAGGTCGAGCAGTGCGTGAAACTCGACCAAGGAGAAACCAGCCTTCTCCAGGTTCCGTTCCGCGGCTCCGTGGACCTTCCTCCACTTCGCGTTGATTTCGTTCCAGAGCTGCGCGACGTCCGTCTCCCCTTCGACCAGCTGTTCACCAACCATTCTCCCTTGTCCTCACCCCATGTCGGATGAATGCGGCTACCCCACCCAGTGGCGTGTGGCCGAAGAACTCCAAGAGTAGTCGCATCATTATCACGATGAGAGGGGGAGGTCATATTAATACCTAATCGTGTGATGGCGTATCGCTTAATAATCAGGCTCTTAGTCAGGTCGCCCTGTCATGCAGTACAAGTGGGTGGCGCTGTCGAACACCACGCTTGGAGTCCTCATGGCCTCCATCGACAGCACGGTGGTGCTTGTGTCACTCCCAGCCATATTTCGAGGGATAAAGCTCAACCCTCTCACTTCGTTCCCGTACCTGCTGTGGATCCTGTTTGGCTACATGATCGTCACGGCGACCCTGCTAGTGACCTGCGGCCGGATCTCGGACATCTACGGAAGGGTCAGGCTCTACAACTTTGGGTTCGCGATATTCGCCGTGGGCTCGATCCTCTTGTATGTGACACCCAACACGGGGACGCTCGGAGCCTCTGAGCTGATCGCCTTCAGGATAATCCAGGCGGTTGGTGCAGCCTTCCTCTTCTCCAACAGTGCTGCTATCATAACCGACGCGTTCCCAGCCTACGAAAGGGGCAAGGCCCTCGGAATAAATCAGATAGCGGCGCTAGTGGGAGCCTTCGTGGGATTGGTAATTGGGGGGACGCTCGCCACCATCGACTGGCGGCTCGTCTTCCTGGTTAGCGTGCCGGTGGGTGTCTTCGGCGCCTTATGGTCCTACTGGAAGCTCAGGGAGCTGGGCACGATAAGCCGAAACGAGAAGGTGGACCTCTGGGGGAACCTGACATTTGCGGTCGGCCTTACGGTCCTTCTTATCGCCCTCACCTATGGCCTGTTGCCCTATGGCTCGTCTCCAATGGGATGGTCCAGCCCTTATGTGCTGGCGGGCCTGGTGGTGGGCACGGCGCTTCTTGTCGCCTTTCCCTTCATCGAGAACAAGGTCGAGTTCCCCATGTTGAAACTCAGTCTCTTCCGGATTAGGAGCTTCTCGGCTGGCATCTTCGCAAGCTTCCTCGCATCCTTTGCAAGAGGTGGCGTCGAGATCACCCTGAGCATCCTTCTCCAGGGGATCTGGCTCCCCCTTCATGGCATCAGCTACACTGACACCCCGTTCTGGGCTGGGATCTACCTTCTCCCTCTTTCGATGGGGTTTGTAACCATGGGGCCAATTAGCGGTGCCCTGTCCGACAGGTACGGGGCAAGGGGCCTGTCCACCCTCGGGATGCTGATAACGGCGGGGACGTTCGTCGGCCTTGCCATGCTTCCGTACAACTTCTCGTACCTTGAGTTCGCGGTGCTCATATACATACAGGGATTTGGCATGGGCACCTTCGTCTCCCCGAACCTTGCCTCCATAATGAACTCCGTGCCTGCGGAGAGCAGAGGGGCCGTGGGCGGGACCTCTAGCACTACGCGCAACACGGGGATGGTGGCCAGCATAGCAGGTTTCTTCGCGGTCATCGTCATAACTCTCTCGAAGGACCTCCCCCAGGCTTTCGCCTCAGCCCTGACCCAGGCAGGAGTCCCATCCCAGCTACTTCCCTATTTCACTTCGCTTTCCCCCACCCAGTCGCTCTTCGCGGCCTTCCTCGGATACAATCCGATGGAGTCGATCCTGAACGGCCTCCCGCTTACCGTAACTTCTTCCCTCAATGCCCAGACGATCCAGACTCTGACGGGGCTTCACTGGTTCCCCCAGGCCATAGCAGGGGCCTTCATGTCTTCGGTGCAAGTGGCCTTCTACGTCAGCGCCTTCCTTTGCATTTTGGGGGCTGCGGCCTCAGCCCTGAGGGGAGAAAGGTACATGCATGAGGAGCTTCCGATCGCGGCCGAACCTGCTAAACTCAGGTCTCCCACTTCATCCCTAGAAAATGCCCGAGAGGCTCCTGCCGAAGCACAAAAGGCAGCTCCGGATGCTCAGAAGGCAACAACCGAAGACAAGACTCAGTAATGACCGTCTTCACGATGGCTGCCCAGCTGGCCCGACCTGCTGTCGCTCATCT
>CAYYVT010000069.1:0-4255 GCA_964475215.1 uncultured Nitrososphaerales archaeon | reverse complement strand
CGCTCAAAAGAAAGCCCAAGAAGAGGAAGACCGTCCCACCCAGTTCGAGCAGGAAATACAGGTCGTTGCCTCCGGCGAACCCAAGAGAGGCCCCGCCCGCCATGGGCAGCACGCCACCGAGCACTATGAAGAGGTTATAGGTCCTGCTCATGTCCCGGACGAAGCTGTAAAGGGCTCCGAGGATCAGCGCCAATCCCCCCACTATGTTCAGGACGATGGCGAAGGCCCTCACCGTCATCGGATAGAGGTTCGATGCGCTGCTTATCCCCTGCACCAGCCCCGCGTTGAAACCGGTTACGAAGGCCGATGAGCTGAGGGATGTGGAAAGGCCGGCGACGATCAGGGCGAGGGAGAAGACTACCACGAAACCTAAAAAGATCCTCGACAGGGTCCGGTTCGCCAAGAGGTACACTACCCCGGCGCCAAGGAGGCCGACCAAGGGAGCCGACAGGACGTAGTAGACCATGAAAAGGGAAAGGTTCGCGCCCATGACGTCGTGGTTCATGAGGAACTCCATCAACGAGGTGATCCCGTAGAGGACCATGGCGACCGTCCACAGGAGCTGATGGACCTTGTGCCTCTGCATATATTGGCGGGCGAGAAGAAGGGAGAAGACGAAAGCAACGGCAGTGGTCAGTAGCGGAATGTAGTTTGCCAATGCAAATCTAGCCAATGCGAAGGTGCGGGGCCTTATAAGCCTGCTGTTTCCGCTGCTTTTCTCGCTTTTTATTGCTACTTCCGCAAATCGACCCTTTGCAGATCTTTCTTAACTCGTCCTGACGGTTGCGTCAATCGCATCTCAGCGGATTGTACTTCGACTGTGCCATAGAGCGGAGGGCACCTAAATCCAATGACGAAGCTCCAAACCTTCCGGCAGCGATGGACGGCGTGGCAGATCCGAAGGCCTACGATTATAAGCCCGATTCTGTTGAACATCGATGGATTTGCGGAAGGGCCTTGACGAAGCCGACAAGAGGATCCTGAACCTGCTCCAAGATGACGCACGGATTTCTTTCGCGGAGATTGCAAAGCGGACAGGGGTCGCCGAGTCGACCGTGAGATACAGGATGAGAAGACTCGCCCGTGACAAAGTGATAACCAGGATGACGGCCCTGCTCGATCCCAGGAGCATCGGAATGAACGTCACCGCCGTGGTCCTGGTCAAGATCAACCCGAAGCTGTTGACCGCAGCGATAGGCCGCCTAGCAGCCTTCGAAGAATCGCATCACGTATTCCAGACGACCGGAGAATACGACGCGATCGCCGTCGTCCATACGGAGGACATGAAGCATTTGAACGAACTCAAACGGAGGATCGAAATGATTTCAGGTGTAAAGGACGTCTCCGTCTGGGCGGCAACGGGCCTCGCTAAGATCGAGACTCGTTTCAAGCTATGATAGCCTGCAGTCCATGGCCGGCCTTCGGTTTCGAGAGTGACTCAGCTGGAATCGCGTATGACTATGCTGCCATGGTGGAACGGCGAGCGATCAAATCCCATGTGAGAGTTGAGAGTTTGTGGACAAGGCGTCTAATGGGGGTCAGGTTGCGTAAAGGATGGAGCTGCCAAGGAGTGCCGAAAGTGGCTGGAGGACAACCCTATCCTTTGGAGACCGCGGATCCGCCTGAAGTGCTAACGTTGACTGAAGTGGGGTTGCCGAGGTAGAACACCTGGCTGCCCCCGGAGGCGACCCCGTCCAAGCTACCGCTGACACTCACTGTCGCCTCGCTTCCGCCGGAAATGTCAACATAGACGTTCGTGACTTGGAAGCCTCCCAAGTTCAGCTGGCTCCCGCCTGAAGCCTCTATCGAAAGGCTGCCGGCGCTGCCCGACATGGTCATGGTGCTTCCGCCCGAAGCCGAGACCAAGCAGTCATGTGACGACGAGAACCCCGTCGCCATGCCAGTCGACCCCCCTGAGATGCTCACCTGGCTCAGGTCGGGCATGGTGATGTCGACCTTAGCCGAATATGACTGATAGCTGTAATTGGGAGAGAGGCCTACCGACAGGGTGTTTCCCGCCTGAGTGAACTGGACGTAGTTGACGAGGTTATTGTCGATGGTCACGCTCACGCCGTAGGAATCCGACTGGGTGATCGTGAACTTGAACCCGTCGGATATGCTGACAGCCGTGAAATTGGCGAAGTTCTCATGCTGAGTGGTCATAATCCCCGATCCCACCATTGTCCCGGGTAGGTACGGCACCAACCCTGCGGAGAAGATCCATCCCACGAACAGAGCGGCGAGGACGATCAAGGCGATTGTCAGAGGGCTCATCGGGCTGACTCGCCGAGCTCGCCGTTCCGTCTCGGAGGGGCGCGGCGGGCTGACTTGGGTCCCACACTTGGGACAGAAGAAGGCGTCATCGCTCAGTTTTGAACCGCACTTTCGGCAGTAGCCGTTTCCTTCTGACATCTCTTCTGATCACCTGAAGGGCAAACGGGGCAGCGGGCAAGATGTTCTCGAAGATTCGATCCCGCGAGGTGGTCGCCAAGCGTTCACATCAAACTCCCTTTGAGGCATGCTGATGTAACAACCATTACCTGAATTTAAGGGAGATGTGGCACATACCTTCCCCCTTTGATTTTCTTCAACTCTTGAGTGGCGAAGGGAGACGTAGATCGCTGCCGGAAGGCAAGAGTACATCTGTGCGTCGCCCGATATATGGAATTGCCACGACGAGGTTCCCCCTCAGGAAGTCCAGCACTGCCGTCGGGTCGCTGACGATGATGTCGGCGACGCTGGAATGGGCGACGGAGCTCTTCCTTCATTACTGGGAGCGTGGCATGGCAACGATCGCTTGACGTCGCAGCATGCGCTCCACTAGCGATGGCGGGAGCTGGGTCCCGCGAATGATGCTCGGGCATTCCCATCCTGCAGGGAAGTGGGGTTGTTTCCAGTTGCCAGCAGGAGACGGATCCCGCTCGGTCCCAAGCCCATGTGTGGTGCTTCATGGCTAGGATGGAAGGCAAGCCGACTTTCATAAGGCAGACCTGCTCGCGAAGGCCTGCTGAGGTGGAGGGACAAGTCTGGCGCCTCCGAGACTACGTGCGGCCAATCGCACGCGCTAAGGTTGGTGAAGTCGTCTTGGTCGCCCCTCTCGAATGGGCTCTCCTCTTTAGGATCCAATTGACAGTCAGAGCCACCACCACAATGGGAGGGACTACTTCAAAGAGGAGAAGCTCTAGGGAGCTCGCGGTGAAGCCCGGGGAGGACCCCGGCGTCGTGACGACCCCATAGTAACCTATCCTGTCTCCGCTTTCTTCGGCAAACCAAACCCTTCCGGAGTGGTCGATGGCTATGATCTGTGTGAGCGAAAAGGCCGTTGGGATTGGGTATTCGCTGATGGAGTCGTTGCCTGCCCATAGGACTCCCAGCTTGTTCCCCACATGTTCGGCGAACCACACGTCGCCCGAAGAGTCGATGGCCAGCCCATGAGGTGACCCAAACTGTGTGGGTACCTGGTACTTGGTGAACGAGCCGTCGGCCGGATCGAAGACGTCGATGCTGTTGCCGAAGTGCTCCGAAAACCACACCCTTCCTTCCTTGTCCAACGCCACGCCTATAGGGAAGCTCAGGCCAGATTCCGGGGAGTATTCTGTGATATTCCCGGTTGCAGGGTTTAGATGGCCGATCTTCCCCGACGCCGCCTCGGAGAACCACACCGTGCCGTCGTCGCTGACGGCTATCGATGAGGGACTCGAGCCCGAAGTGGGTATCGGGAACTTCAGGATCAAGCCGGTGTCCGGATTCAGCTCCCCGATGTCGTTCGCCACTATCTCCGCGAACCAGACGGTTCCGTTGGACGAGACCGCAATGGAATCTGGGTAGGTCCTGCTAGCTGATGCTCTGAAGCTGGCAAACGTGTTCGAGGCCGGATCGAACCCGATGATTCGGCTGTTCTGGCTATCGGTGAACCATATCGTGCCGTTGGGGGAGACGGCCAAGAGGTCGGCCGAAACGCCCGAGAAGGGGGCTTCAAGGATCTCGAACTTTTGCGTCGTGGGATTGAAGCTACCTATGCGGCCGCTGTTCAGCAGAGTGAACCATACGTTCCCGCTGGGATCAACGGCGATGCCGTAGGGAAGGCCGCCGCTGACGGGGACTGCGAACTCCGTAATTCCAAGGTTGGGCGAAGCCGTCGCCGAAGTGACGCTAGCTCCCAGTGCCATTTGAGCCGAAGGGCCGACGCAGACGGCCAAGAGAAGACAGACAGTTGTGACCGCCAAAGCATTCGCTTTCACATTCATCCCTCTGC
>CAYYVT010000068.1:0-1921 GCA_964475215.1 uncultured Nitrososphaerales archaeon | reverse complement strand
GGGAGATATCGCCACTTGGGGCAGGTTCAAATCCCACCTAGCCCACCACAACTTACTTCCACCCCCTAATCTCTCGCGCGCGTGGTAGGGCTTCGCGGTGGAGCGTCATCAAGCAGAGTTTCCGCAGGAAATCAACGATCAAGTGTCCGAAGCAATCAGTGAAGCATTAAGCTAGCATGCGCCCCTCCCCAAAGAAGAGGCTCATGGTCGAGCTTAATCGGTGATTGGTAAGTGCCCTAACTTGACGGTTGCGCAGTCTGGTCCAGTCCGAGCCTCTTCAGCAGGTCAAGGTACCTCGGGTCTGTGCGGACCCCGTCTAGGAACCAAGCATACTGAATGTTCAAGGGCCACTCTCTCTTGGAGTATGCTCGTTCGAGCCACTCGAAACCCTTGTCGACGTCGCCCAAGAAGAAATGGAACTCCGCGATATTGTATATTGGCGCAAGGGTCTCCTTAGGATAGGCCTCAAGTTCGGGGAGAAGCCTCCTGACAGTCTCCTTATCGCCCTTGAAGTACGCCCTGAGCGCATCGATGTACGTCCTGATGCGGGGCGCGATGTCCTGCATATATCTTGCGTAGGTCTCGGCTTCCTCGTCCATCTGGTCGAACATCTTCATCCACCCGTAGGCGTAGAATAGGAGCCTATGAGCGTCCTCAAGCCCCAGTTCGACCGCCATCTTGAGCTTCTCTGCAGCCTTGCTGAAATCCCTCCTTACGAAGTAGTACGCTCCAAGGTTGTAAATGATTATCCCTGAGAGGGGGTCGAGCTCGACGGCCTTCTCTATCTCCCTCAGGGCCTCGTCCCACCTCAGCTCTGAGATCAAGTTCCACATGTACCACAGGTGGGCCGTCGCGTCGCTCGGCTTCAGCTCAATCGCCTTCCTGAACTCCTCCTCGGCCCTTCGGAGGTTGTATTCGCTATGGTGGACGTATCCCAAGGTAGTGTGCGCCTCGGCCAGCGCTGGGTCGAGCTGGAGAGCTCTCTCCGCCATCGCCTTGGCCTTCGCCAGGTTCTCCTCTGGGTCGACGTCCCATGTGGTTCGGAGCAGGATTGCGCAGTCCGCCTGTCCGACGTAGCCGAGAGCGAAGCTGGGGTCCTCTTTAACGGCAAGCTCGAAGTACTCCATCGCCTTCCTGAGGACCCGTGGATCGCGTTTGTTACAGAGACTCCTTCCCCTGAGGTAGAGGACGTAGGCGGCCGTGCTTTCAGTAGGCTTCTTTTCCACGCGCTCTTTCTCTGAAGATAGGATTCGGACTCGCAGTGCTTCCGCCACCTGTTTAGCCACGTCACTCTGGACCGCGAATATGTCATCCAAATTCCTGTCGTAATTCTGAGTCCACAGGTGTCTATCCACTGCGACATCGATGAGTTGCGTGGTGACTCGGATCCTGTTTCCGGCCTTTCTGAAGCTGCCCTCGAGGACAGAGCCGACTTCCAACTCTCTCCCGATCTCCTTCACCTTCTTTGTTGTCCCCTTGTAGCCCATGACCGACGTCCTTGAAATGACATCGAGGCCGCTGATTCCAGACACTATGGAGATGATTTCCTCCGTCATGCCGTCCGCGAAGTATTCATCGTTGGGGTCTGGGCTCATGCTGACGAATGGTAACACTGCGATCCGATGAGTATCAAGAACCGCCTGTCCAATCGTCGCTTGCGGCTTTACTTCTGGTTCCTCTCTTTTCAGAGGCACATGGTCTTCTAGGTACCTCTGGTCGCTCATCTTGCTGATCTTCAAGTACTTCCCGCCCCCCTTCTCGCCTTCCTTCTCGAAAATACTTATCTCCCCCGCGAAAAGGTCCAAAATAGCACGGGCTTCTCGTGAAGGATGCATTTCTAGATCCATTAAGGCAAGAACGGTGAACCCCTGGGACTGTAATTGTGGAATGAGCCCCGCCAGCCACCGTCTGGTCTGAACCG
>CAYYVT010000067.1:0-3375 GCA_964475215.1 uncultured Nitrososphaerales archaeon | reverse complement strand
GAATTCGTTCATGAGAAGGGCTCCGCGCCGGCGATCGAGGCCAACATCCTCTCCGGGTCGGACGGCCTCTAATAAGGGTGGGTCACGGGACACTGTTGATTTACTGAGTGAAATATGTCAGGGTGAGCTTGACGTGTTGGTGACGAGGTCCAAGAAGAAGACGACGGGGACCACCTGGCCCGCTGCCGCAACTCTGACGTTGAGGAAGCTCTGCCTGGCCTCGTAGCCTGAAGGCGGATAAATTATGACCCCATAGACCCCGGGCTTCACCTCGATTGAGGAGATGTTCGTGGAGTCGTAGGGGGTGACGGGCATCCCGCTCACCGTGTAGGATGCGCGCACTGAGACATATGGGAAGTCCACTTGGACGCCCTCGTAAAAGTGGCCGCTGGTCCGCGAGGTCACCATGTCCGAGACCGTTATCACGCCCACCTCGCCGGTCCCTGCTTTCGGCTGCAGTACGAGGGCGAGCGCCAACACCACGAGCACTGCGATCGCCGCCGCTCCAGCCGCCAGCCACTTCTTCCGCACTGCCAACGATGTAACGAGTGCCCGTCCTAATCATATAAGGTTGAAGCGTTATAGTTGAGCGGAGTAAGGGCGCAGCGGAGACGAAAGCGAGGATCCACCCTTAGCTCCGTCAGGGCGCCGAGGAAGCTACCTCAGGACTTCTTCCGCCGTCAGGTATGCGTCATCTTCGTTGGGGACCACGTGGACGCCTCCCTCCGTGCACTGTGCCACGCAGGCGAGGCATCCGAAGCAGAGGACTTCGTTCACCACCGTGCACTCACCCCTCGCGTTCCTCGTGAAGACGTCCACGATGCAGATGTCCGCGCACTCGCCCTTGCCACTGCACCTGCTCACGAAGACCCTGTAGGCGCCTAGTGGGACGTCGGTCAGGGAGCTCCTTGCGGCCATCCCCTTCATCAGCAGGGACGGCTCGCTGGGAGGGGTCCTCCTCTGGGTCATCAGCGAGCCCTTCGGGCGGCGAAGGTCGCGTTTCGCCTTGCTTCCTGCGGCAGCCTCTCCCACTCCTCCGTCCAGAACCTTATCAGGCTCAGCCTTTTGAAAGCCCTCCCCTGCTCCTTTGAGAGGAGGGGCTCGACGTCCATGCTCCAGGCGTCCCTCCAGTCGTCGCTCCAGATCCCTGGGGTCATGGCCGTAATCTCTTTGACCAAGTGGGACCTGAAGTCGTCGTCGGAGAGCATCTTCGAGACGTTGGCAGGGTCTGGCGATCGGTAGCCCAGCTCGAGAAGGGTTTCGACGGCGTTCCTAATGATCAGCCTAGTCTGGGGGGAGGCTATGGTGTTGGCGAAAGGACGCATCGCCTTGCCGACGCCCGGCGTCTCTGCCTTCTTCTTGGCGTCGTGGCTCGGGAGTGTTGCTAGCTGCCTTCCTTCATGCTCCGCCATGTCTGATGGACCTCCCTCTCCTTGGTCGTAGGCTTCCATTCAGCGACCCCGAACCAGGGGCTGCGGACGGGGCGCTTGAGGTACTCCCTGGTGAGCTCTGAAAGTGGATGCCAGTATCCGTCGTCCACCTTCGTCACCTTCCTTACGATGACCGGCTTCGGCTTCAGGGCCATGGTTCCCGCCTCGGGCGATACGGATATGGCGTTAGTGGGGCACTCTCTTGCGCAGACTCCGCATCCGGTGCACCTCTCTTGGAATGGGACGTATGGCTTCTCCATCATCCACTCCTTCTCTGTCCCCTCACCAAACTCGTCCACGGGGGAGCCGGCGTAGAGCTCTCCATAGAAACCCACGTCGTCGGGCCTCGTGAACTCGATGCAGGTGAAAGGGCAGAGGTCCATGCAGGCTCCGCAGTTCATGCACTTGGTCTCGTCCACCGTGAACCTGTAGAGGACCAACCGAGCCACCCCTTCAGTTCTGGTCGTCTGCCGGGCTCACGGACTGGCGAGAGGGGTCTGCTGCCCTCGTCGTGGGCAGCGCCGCCGGGGAGGGAAGCGTCTGCTCGATGGCCTTCTTCATGCGGGGTAGCTTGGAGTGCAGCACCGGGTGGGCCAGGCCGGCTATGGCCAGCGCCCCAAGGGCTGCAAAGCAGGCCTCGAAGGATTCCATGGCCAGGGAAAGGTTGGTGGTCGAGCTGAAGGTGTTGTATGTGTAGGCCCAGATGCCGCTCGTCGCGGAGACTCCTGCGGGGAGGGTCGAAAGCTGCAAGGGGCTCTCTAGGACGAACACTGTCCCGAAGATCCAGAGCGCGGCTCCCGTGAAGGTCAGGAGTGTCACCGCCCTGAAGGCGTTCCTGTTCTCGTCGGCGTCGACGTAGAGCTTGATTATGAGGGCAACGCCGAAGAGGACCACCGAGACGGGCATGAAGGGCACCGCCATGGGGTAGTCAAGGAAGGTGCCAGGGAAGAAGACCATCAAGCCCATCATGAACGACACGAAGATGAGCCCGTCCCTGATCAGGATGTAGGCCAGCCACCAGATATCGGCGCCCAGCCTCAGAGTGAACTTGTTGAGCACCCTTGTAAAGTAACCCCTTGCTATCTGCAGAGAGAAGGCCATGGACGTGACAAACACCATGGCCACTGCTATCGTGGTCTCCAGCCATACCGAGCCGGCGGAGACTATGTCGCCTGACGAGAGGGCGAAGGCCGGAGACCAAGCCAGAGCCAAGAGGGCCAAGGCCAGGCCAGCTACAATCGATTTGTGTTTAGAGCCCAGCAACGACGCGACGGAAGTCATTACGGCTCCTAATCGTTAAAATGGTTATAAAAATATTCTATAGACGAACACCCACGCGTCGAACGCCTATCATTGTAACTAGGACCGTTCATACAATAAGCATGGTCCCTTCATTCCAAGAAGAGTGTGGTTAGTCAACGAACGCTAACCGGAAGCCTGACCGCCTCTAACACCAGGTGTAGTGGCACTTCGAGGATGCCCAGGCTGTCCAGGTCCCCGACCTTCCTCCTTTCCTCTTGGTGGAACTCCGCGGTTGCCTCCGGCTCCTCCAGCGCCGTTATCGCCAGCCCGTTGGAGCTGAGGACCCTGGCGTACCAGTTCAAGGGCCTATGATACCCTCGCGTGTACCTCTTCCCGCCGTCCTCCAGCTGCCAGGGGATGTCGTCAGAATGTAGGGACCTGTACGCCCTGACCTTCCTGTAGACCTTTCTCGGTCCGTGGGCGGACCTCTCGGCGAACCAACCAGACTCGGGCCCCACGTCAAAGCAAGGGTGAGAGATGCTTGCCACGAACCTACCTCCCGCCTTCAGGATCCTGCCCACCTCGGCAATCGCCCCTTCCGCGTCCTCGATGTCCATCAGGCTCATGTTCGCGAAGACGAGGTCGAAGCTCGCACCGGCGATCCCCCTCAGGCTGTTCGCGTTCGAGCAGGCGTAGCGTATCC
>CAYYVT010000066.1:0-11239 GCA_964475215.1 uncultured Nitrososphaerales archaeon | reverse complement strand
GTCGAGACCTCGACCTTCTCGGGAGGATATGCCTCGACGGACTCCCTCAACCTTTCAAAGCCAGTCGTCCACTTGTCGACGAACTCCTTGTCATAGAGCTTCTCGGTGATGATGACATTCAACATCCCGAGAGCCAAGGCTCCATCGCTTCCCGGCAGTAGCTTCAGGTGCAGGTCCGCAGCGGCCGCCGCGGCGGTCGTCCTTGGATCGATCACTATCAGCTTCGCCCCCCTCTTCTTGGCGCTGAGGATGCCCTCCCATCCCACCGGATACGAGGACGGAGGATTCATGCCCCATAGGAGGATGCAACTGCTCTTGCCTATGTCCCCGGTGCGGAACGCCCGTGCGCCGAAGGTCACACGGTCAGCCAGTACCTTGGGGCCAACACACAGCTCACTGAAAGAGCCAACGTTGGGGGTCCCATACAGGTTCATGAACCTCGCAATGAAGGGTTCCACAGTGCTCATTTCGAGCACGCCGGAGACATAAGAAAGTGATTCTGAGCCGTATTCCCGTTTCAGTTCTTTCAGCTTCGAGGCAATCGTGCCCAGCGCTTCATCCCAGGATATCCGCAGCCAGTTCTCCCCCTCTCGCTTCAGTGGGTACTTCAACCTATCGGGGTGATACAGGACGTCCCTCGCGGCCAGCCCCTTGGCGCAGACTCGGCCCCTGCTCACCGGAGACTCCCTGGTTCCCTTGATGGCGACGACTTTGCCATCCTCGGTGTAGACATCGAGGCCGCATCGGCGTGGTCCTGAGCACTGGCACATGCTGCAAGACGTCTTGACCGGGCCCACCTTAGCCATCGTCGAGGTCGGACACCTCTGATTCCATTCCGTCGCTTTAAACAACATGGTGGCCCAAGGCACCTCATGTAGCAGAAGTTGGGGATAGGCGAAGGGAGTTGAGGTAAGCTTCCTGAAAGCTCGCGCTTCCCGCCAGCTCCACGTATTCCATCCTCCTGGCTATGACGTTCGCCCTCGCCTTTGCCTCGCTGGACAGAAGACACATCCTGGCCCCCGTTCCAGCTGAGTTTCCGATCTGCCTGACCCTGTCAAGGGGAAAGGAAGGGAGCATGCCGATGGCCATGGCGTTCTGCAGGTCGACGTAGGTTCCAAAGGCGCCTGCCACCGTAAGATCCGAGACCTCGTCTGGAGACACGGAAGCGTCCCGCAGCAGGACGGCGACCCCGGCTGCGATCGACGCCTTGGCCTTCTGGAGCTCTCTCGTGTCCTTCTGAGTGAACACTATGCTTCTTCGGCTGGCGCTCTCTTCCGGAGGCACTATGACGGCCTCCAGGCAATCGGTTCCTTTCACTATGATGGAGCTCACCCAGCTTGGGCGCATCCTCCCTGATCTGTCCATCAGGCCGTGACGCACCATTTCGGCGACGATGTCGATGGCCCCTGAGCCACAGATTCCGCAAGCCGGAACACCGTCTATCGTCTGGTACCTGACCTTTTGGCTCTCGTCCAGAGAGACATGCTCGACAGCACCTGATGCGGCCCTCATCCCGTGCCTGATGTGCGCGCCCTCGAAAGCAGGGCCCGAAGCCGCTGAGGCCACCCAGAGACGGCCGTCTTTGAGCAGGATGAGCTCCGTGTTCGTCCCGACGTCCACCATCAGCTTAGTCCCCTTCTCCCTATCGAGTCCGACCGCCAACGCGTCCGCGACGCAGTCGGCACCGACGAAGCCCGCGACGTTCGGCAGCGCGTAGACCATGCACCCTTCCCCAGTGTCCAGCCCCAGCGACCGAGCCTCGATCCGGATTGCCGTTTTCGCGACAGGCGAGTAGGGGTAAGAGCCGAGCGAGGATGGTTCCAGGCCCATGGCGAGGTGGTGCATGAAGGTGTTCCCCACGAGCACCATCTCCCGAACGTTCGACGCTTCCTCCCCGCACTGGCGACATGCGTCGCCAGTCATCTGGCTGATGGCCTCCCTTAGGGACTTAACCATCATTTCGAAGCCGCCGCGGTGTTCCGAGATGTAGCTCAGCCTGCTCATGACGTCGTCGCCATAGGGAACATGCGGGTTCACCGATGGAGACGTAGCGAGCACCCTGCCAGTGCGGAGGTCGAGGAGGTATCCCACGAGCTTGGTGGTCCCTATGTCGAAGGCCATTCCAAGGAGAGGCGCGCCGTCCTTGGCCAGGGCCATCAGCTCGGTGCGGTCATAGACGATGGCCTCTCCCCTCCCGTTTAATCTTCGTAAAGCGGGGGCGATGGCCCTTAGGCAGTGAGCCGTCACCGAGTTGATCTTGAATCCCGATTTCGCCATCGCGGCTATGATGACTTTGTCCGGAGCGGTGACGAAGCCAAGATCGGAGGGGGCGATTTCGAAGCGGATCGCTGTCACAGAAGGATTCAGGGTGACGGGGGTCTCCGACCCTTCGGCTTGGAGGCGGTAGGAAGAGTTTCTGCTCTCCAGCGGGATTTCGACGGTCAATGAGGCATCGCCTTGGATGTGGGCCTCGCAGGCCAGGCGATAGCGCATTCTCATCTCTGCCGCGCGGAAGCAGCCCCTCTCGCGGTCCGTAATGGGCGTCAGGACATCGTCTCCTTCTCTGACGACCACCCTGCACTTGCCGCAGGTCCCATCGCCTCCGCATACGGAGGTCAGGGATACCCCTGCTTCCCGCGCGACGTCCAAGATAGATGCTCCTCGCCATGCTCGCGCGCGCTTTCCGTCGGGCTGGAAGAGGAGCAAACCCTGAACTCAGATTAACATGCGGCTGGGAATCGTTTATATTTACCTATTGGCCTTCAATCGTGGTATGCCCGCTCCTCTCTTGAGCGGCGAAGCTGTCAGTGCGGCGAACACGCAAAGGCTGAAGGTCGTGGAGCGGATGGGCGTTCCTGACCGGGTCCCTCTGGTCCTCTTCATCGGAGCCCACTACTTCACGGGCGCGACGGGGGTCTCCATGGCCAAGTACGTCCAGGACTATGAGCTGATGGCAGACGTTCAGGAAAGGGTAAGGGAGAAGTATCTGAAGCTTTTCGGTCTGGAACCCGACTACGAGGATCTGGCCGAATGCCAAGCGATGGGATGCCCAATCTCATTTGAGGATGAGAACCCAGCCACCATCCGCCCTGCGATTCGAAGCGCAGAGGATGTGCATGGACTGGAGGTGCCGGATTTGGGCGAAGTTCCGCTTATGCAAAAGTCACTAGCGGCCTACAGATACATGGCGGAGAGGTATGGTGCGGAGAACGTGAGCTTCGAGTTCTCCATGGGACCATTCGACTACGCTTGCCTCGTCAGGGGGCAATCGGAGTTCTTCACCGACCTCGTATTCAGACCTAATGTGGCTCACGAACTCTTAGACGTTTGTACGGAGACGCTCATAAAGTGGGCCAAGGTAAGAGAAGAGGCGACCGGAGGGCGCTTCGCGTACATTGGCCTGGGAGACGACTTCCCCGGCTATGTGGGCCCCAAGCGGTTCGCCGAATTCTACATCCCCTACGCCAAGCGCTTCTACTCCGAGTTCCCTCACACGATTAAGTACTGGCACAGCGACGGCGACACCAGCAGCGTGGTGGGCCTCATCCCTCAACTGGGGATCCATGTCTTCAACAACTTCACCCCTGACTGGGATCTCTCGTTCTTCAAGGAGAGGCTGGGAGGGAAGGTCGCCCTCATCGGAAACATCCACCCCCTGAAGGTCCTCCTCAAAGGGACCCCTGAGAGCGTCAAGGCGGAGTGCGAAAGGCTCATCTCCGTCGGCGCCCCGGGTGGAGGCTACGCGCTGAGCAGCGGAGGGGGAATCCCGAGGGGCACCCCAGAAGAGAACGTGTGGGCAATGATAGAGGCGGCGACGGGGTACAGGCATGGCTCGGAGGTCGACTGAGCTGAAGGCCGATATCTTAGATCAAATCTCCGAAGGAGTTGCGGACCTCAAGGCTGAGACGGAGGAGGTCTGCCGCCGCGCGTTCTCCGAAGGAATGGAACCTCAGATGATCTTGGCCGCCATCTCCAGAGGGCTGGATGAGGTGGGGAAGAGGTATGAAGCTGGGGAGTACTTCATTCCCGAGCTCCTTGCGGCGGGGGAAATAGCAGAGAAAGCGACCGCGGTCCTGCGGGGAGTCAAAGGCCTGTCCCTAAATTCGGCCTCGGCTAAGATGGTGCTCGGCACAGTCAAGGGAGACACTCACGACATAGGAAAGAATGTTGTGGGGGCCATGCTCAGGGGAGCTGGCATTGACGTCGTGGATTTGGGGGTTGACATTTCCGCCGAACGGTTCGTACAAGCGGTCAAGGATCACAGCCCGGCCCTTCTGGGTATGTCATCTCTAATTACGACAAGGATGACCTATATGGAGACTGTCGTCAAGGCTCTCGAGGAGTCGGGTCTACGAAATAAGGTCATCGTCGTCGTAGGGGGGCGGCCTGTAACGCAGGAATTCGCCGACAGGATAGGAGCTGACGGATACGCTCCTGACGCCGTTGCCGCCAAGGCGATGGTCCAGAGGCTCCTTGGGGAAGACGAGGCCGGCAGAGGAAAGTGAGGGAAAAGTTCCTTTTGGCCGAGCTCAAGACTCAGGCCGTCAGGGCTCGCCGTTCCGTCAGTTCCCTTAGTCGACCAGCTCGGAGACGTCAGGTGGACCAAAGGTTGTAATTCGCATTGGTGCAGTTGGAGTTACCAGATTACTTCAAATCTCTGGGCCGCATCGGCGTGGCGCCCATCATCGGTTACCCGGGAGTCAAGGCCTTGGGCCTGACATCGAAGGAGTGCCTGTTGAATCCCGAATTGCATGCCAAGGCCGCAGTGTTCAACGTAGAGAGATTCAAGCCGGACGTGGTTCTTCCCCTCTTAGATCTTACGATCGAGGCCGAAGCGCTGGGAGCGAAGGTGGCCTTCGAAGGAGTAGAGGCCCCGTCCATATGTTCCAAGACTTTGCTTGAAGATGCGGCCGATGCCCCCGCAGTGGAGCCACCTAGGGAGAGATTGATGACACGGGCTGCAGGTAAAATATTCCAACGGACCCGGGGGCTACCAGGCGGCTTCTTCGTCACTGGACCCTTCACAATGGCTGGACAAGTTGTGGGAATCGAGACCCTACTGAGGGGTGCGCTCAAGGGCCAGCCGGAGCTGTTAAGGCTCTTGGACCACTGCACTGAGGTAGTTACGACCTATGCCAAGGCCCTCGAAGGTGCAGGGGCGGACTTCCTTGTGATAGCGGACCCTTCGTCCAGCCTCATCTCGGCTGCGCTCTTCCAGAGGCTCTGTAAGTCCTCCATTTCGAAGGTCAGGAGTTGCGTGTCGGTGGGGGTCGTGCTGCACATATGCGGCAGGTCAGGACACCTGTTGAGACACATGGCGGAGACAGGCGTGGCTGGCATAAGCCTCGACGAGAACGTCAAACTCGCAGACGCGCTTGTGTCAATCCCCGATTCTCTCCTCGTATTCGGCAATTACTCCCCGACCGACCTGATTTCTGAGACGCCAGCGGAGGTAGCATTCAACGTTAGGGCGATGCTTGATCAGGCTAAGGGACACAGTAACTTCGTTGCGAGCACTGGGTGCGACATTCCTCCCGCTTCGCCCATTGAGAACATAGAGGCCTTCGTAAAAGCGGCCAAATCATTCGGAGCCTGACCTTCATAGGATATGTCAGAGAGATGCCAAGTGGCAGCTTTACCGCCAAATCGTTTGTTGCTTTCGAACGAAATTTGCTGCTGTGGAAAAATGTGCGACCAACGGAGAACAGTCTGCGGTTTTCCTCGTATCATCGCTGGGCCTGAGTGATCGATTCCTCGGATTTCATAGTCTATTTGTTGCGCCAGACATTACTTGCACCATGGCAGTTTGGCCAAAGAAGCAGAATAAGGCTTCATGCTAGCATACTCCAACATACTTTGCATGCCGTCTTCAGGAGGGGCGAAAAGCGCGATGCCCCGCTTCATCCTTCTGTGCGAAAGTATTGCGTGACCTTGCCTCCTTCCAGGTCTATCACATATCCCCTAAGGATGCCTTGGCTGTACTCGCTGCCTGGGTTCAGGCAAAGGGTGCGGCCGATATGCACCTCACCCGGCGACTCGTGGATGTGGCCGAAGACTCCAAGAAGGGGCTGGTACCTTTCTATGGCCTCTCTAACCGCCGTGCTTCCTGCCGGCGCCATCAGCACGTTGGAGCCGATCCTCACCGGCCTCAGCTGGTCGTCCAGCTTCGGGCATATGTCCAGGCTTGAATTATACGGGGGGCAGTGAAAGTTGAATATTAGGTTCTTCAGATTGCTGACATCCTTCATCATCCCCTTTATGATCTCCCGGAGCTCCTCCTCCGAATGTTCTCCTATCGTCTCCCAGGGCGTGTGGTTGGCAGCCCCCATGCTTATCATCTCATGGTCATCGTCGAGCCAGACGGGCCCCGTCGTGGGATCGATTACGCTGGCGGAGCTCCTGAGTATGGGGACTATGGAGGGGTCGTCGTCGTTTCCGAGCATCATATAGAACTTTACGCCCGTCCCCCTAAGGCGTTCGTCTGCCAGCTTGATCCAACTCCTCATCCTCTCGACCACGAGCTCCGAGAAGATCTTCGTAACCTTCTCCCTGTCCTGCCCTGTCTCGAGCAGCTCCTCGTGGTCGGCCACGTAGGGGTAATAACCTGCATCGGCGACGCGCTTCTCAAGGAGGTGCAGCTCCGCCTCGGACCTGGCTATCTCCTTCAGACCCAGGAACGACGTCTCATACACTTTGCCACTTCGCTTGATAGGGACGATCAGTTTCCCGGTCAGGTCGCCGCTAACCATCACGACGTTCTCGTCGAAGATATGGTACCTGGCTATGTTGAGGGCCTTCCTGAAGCAGACATCGGAGCCATGGACGTCGCAGCAGTAGTAAATCCTAGTTCTCGACGCGATTCATCCCGTTCCCTCTCTAGGCAGCAATTGACGGCTCTTCAAGTAAGAGAAGATGTGCCATTGGCCTAGTCCGGTGGTATCTCCTTGTATATCTTGTCCAGCTCTATCCCCCTCTTGAGGTTGTAGGAGCGGACGGCGTAGTACACAACCACCCCGACCACGATCACGACCGCCGTAAGGATGAGCCCTGTTTCAATGGCCCATCCCCATAGGGTCTGCCCCGGGCTCAAGCCGGTAGTGCCGCCATAGCAACCTATGAGGTAGATCGGTGCCATAAGAATGATAGTCACCAGGCTTAGAGGTAGGAGGGCCTTCTTCCAGGGCACCGCTGCCATGATGTCCTTTCTCTTCATGACGATTATGATTCCGCAGAAGGCCGGGAAGAAGAAGTATGTCAGCGACAGCAGATTGCTCCACCAGGGGTATGACAGAGGGCTAACCCCCAGCAAGGTAAATGCGTAGAAAGCGAAGGCAACAACTCCCTCCGCTATGAAGACCTTGATCGGGACCCCTCGCCAGACGGTGGTGACAGACTTCGGCAGGCTCCTGTCCATCCCCCAGTAGAGCACCTGTCTGTTGATGTAGATCATGCTCGCGGGGACGATACACCAAGTAGCTACTAGGCCCGCTAGAGCGAAGAAGATCCAGATAGGCCATAGGCCGGGCATGGCGATCTGGCCCGCGAGGCCGTTGATGAGGGGCACGTTGAGCGGCGCGCTGTTGGTGTTAAAGTACAGGTAACTCCAGCTCGCCACAAGGTCGTAGCCAATGACCTTCGCCAGTCCCCAGACGAACAGGATCTGATACACGAAGTATAGGGCTATGCCCCCGAAGATCGAAATCGAGAGTGCTCTCTTCACGTTCCCCCGCAGCTCTCCCGTGATTGAGGCCGAATACCAGCCACCTCCGCCGGCGAAGAGGACGTAGCCCAGGAGGCCGGCAAGGCCATAGAAGCCCAAAGAGGCGTTGATGTTGAAGCCGTTCGACGCGGCGCCGTTTACGACGTCGGATGTAGAGTTGCCGGTCAGGGACAAGAGGTTGGCGCTGAAGTGAGACGTCCCTGCAACGGCCGCGCTTACGAACACGGCAGCAAATCCCAGCACCGCCACGAGCCCAATGCTCAGCATCAGTGTGTAGAGCTTCTTAGGAGGAATGAGGCAGAATGCCATGGCCAGCACGATGGCGAGGGTCCCGAAGATCCAGTCAGCTGGAGAGGTGAGGATCCAGGACACATTGCCCACGACGCCGGCAAGGTTCAACATGGTCCCCACCAGCGTGATGTTCTGCAGGGTCATCCAGCCGACGTAGCCCCATAGTGGTATCCACGAGAAAACTATCATCCAGGAGTTTATCCAGCCCCAGAATGGACCCATTATCCTCCCGGGGACCACATAGTCGGCCCCACTGCGGGGCATGGGTGTGACGACCTGCACATACACGATCCCTATCACGACGTCGATTGCGATTATCAAGAGGAAGAACCACAGGAGTGTAGGGAACCCGAATATCAACGCCGCGGGAAACAGGCCGAACATGCTGACAGACCAAAAGAACTTGCCTCCCATGGTGTCGACGAAGTTGAACATCAAGGCCTTCAGGCCGCTGGCCTCCTTGACGAGGCCGGAGGCCTTCCTCGCAAACAGCTTCTCCTCTTCTTGCTGGGTCAAGATCCCTCTTCTCATGTCACGTGGGGGACGGTAATTATTTAGGCTTACGTTGGGCTACATTAAACTATTTAGTTTACATAGGACCCTGGAAGAACTCAAGATATCCGTGGCTCGGGGACCTTTGAAGCCTGCAGGTGTGGGACGTGCGCGAAGGTGCGCCGTCCTAGATGAACGTCGAGATCCTGCACGGGATTGCTCTCATGTTGGGCGAACCGGTGACGGGATCGAGGGTATCTAGGTCGGTCAGGAGGTTGGCGTTGGCCTCGGCCCAGCCGTGGGGGACGCTCACGCAGCGAGGGTGGATGCGCTCCGTTAGGAGGGCCTTCATTTTGATGCTTCCCTTCCGCGTCTGTATCGTCATGTATTCTCCGTCGCGGATCCCCTGTGCCTCGGCCGTAAGTGTATGAACTTCGGCCAAGGGCTCGGGCATGATCGCCCTCAGGCGAGGTATCTCTCTCCATGATGAATGGCTGTAGGATGACGTTTTGGCCCCAGTTGTCAGGAGCAAGGGGAAGTCCTTTGCATCGCCCTCGGAGGAATGGGAGCGGTCGGCTATCACCGGCAACGGCTCGTAGCCATGTTCCTTGAGCACGTTAGAGTAGATCTCGACCTTGCCAGAAGGCGTCCCAAATCCCCTCTCCTCGAAAGTCCTGTACTTCAGCTCAGGCCCGGTGCAGATGCCGGAGGGGTGCTTCTTCAGTTCAGCCACTGTGAGCCCAGTGGGCCGTAGCTGCTCATCCACGGCTTCTTCGATGCCTTTCCAAGGGAACTCCGCCTCATACCCCATCCTCTTTGCCAGCTCGAACCAGAACTTCCAGTCTGGCCAACAATCCGCCTGTGGCTCAATGGCCCGCTCCCCCCACATTACAAAGCGACTTCCTCCTTCGCTGGGCACGTCCATGACGTGCGTGTAGAGCCGGGAGGTTTCCAGGAACGTTGCGGCCGGCAGGACGAGGTCGGCAAGCCTTGCGGTCTCGCTCATGAACACGTCCATCACTACTAAGAAATCCAGCTTCTCGAGCGCCTCCTTGGTCCTCCGCGTATCGCACCAGGTCAGAACCGGATTGCAGTAGTTGACTATCATCGCCCTGATGGGATATGGCCTTCCCTCCAGGATGGCTTCGACGAAGACGCCCGATGGGACAGCCTCCCATTCTTGGGTGGCCAGAGGGTACCTCTCCGCCGCCAAGGGCTTCGTGCCCGGAGGCATCATCTCAGAGAGAGACATGTCCGCCAAAGGGACGCCGGAGTCGAAGGAGTTGCCGCCCGGAACGTCCAAGTTTCCCGTGATGGCACGAATGATGGCGGTGGCCCGTAGCGTCTGGAATGAATCCATGGTGATATCGAGGGCGTTTCCCAGTTCCATATACGCGGGCTTCGACGTCGCATACAGCCTCGCTGCCTCCTCGACGGCGCCCGCCGGCAAGGTGGTAATGGCTTCGA
The DNA here is from genome assembly GCA_964475215.1 of uncultured Nitrososphaerales archaeon. Lineage (GTDB taxonomy): Archaea > Thermoproteota > Nitrososphaeria > Conexivisphaerales > DTJL01 > DATKKG01. The sequence goes on along the minus strand of CAYYVT010000066.1, from coordinate 1,269 downwards.
CCTCCCTTGGAGGATACTTCGTAACAAGTGCCCGCAGCTCGTCAAAGCCTGTCGTCCACTTTTCCACGAATTCCCTGTCGTAGAGCCCTTCGCTAATGATGACGTTCAACATCCCCAAGGCGAGGGCACCATCGCTGCCTGGCAGCAGCTTCAGGTGGACGTCGGCCACCTTGGCGGCAGCCGTAGTCCTGGGATCAATGACGATGAGCTTTGCCCCTCCTCTCTTCGCTTCCAGAACCTCCTCCCATCCCACTGGATATGAGGTGGGGAGGTTGGCTCCCCAAAGTAGGACGCATCTGCTCCTCGCTAGGTCCCCGGACCGAAACGCGCGAGCACCGAAGGTCACTTTGTCAGCGATCCTCTTAGGGCCTACGCAAAGCTCGCTGTGCGATCCTGCGTTCGGGCTCCCGTACACATTCATGAACCTAGTGATGAAAGGGTCCACGGTGCTCATTTCGAGCACGCCCGAAATGTAGGAAAGCGAGTGGGCCCCATATTGACGTTTGAGCTTCTTTAGGTACGCAGATATCGTGTCCAGCGCTTCATCCCAGGAAATGCGCCGCCAGGTCCCCCCCGCGCGCTTTAACGGGTGCCTCAGCCTATCGGGATGGTACAGGACGTCCTTCGCTGCCAGCGCCTTGACGCAGGCTCGTCCCATATTCAGCGGGAACTCAGGCATCCCCCTGATGTCGACCACTTTGCCATCTTGGGTGTAGACATCCAAGCCACATCGTCTGGAGCCTGAGCACTGGCACATTCCACAGAATGTCTTTGTGGGTTCCGTCAAGGGGACGGCCTTTGGCAAACATTATCGATTACATCGCACCGCTATAAACGGCATGGTCGGCGGAGTTTCAAGCCTGTCTACGGATAAGGGGGGGCTAGCCTAAGGAATCTGAAGCAAGCTTCCTGGAAGCGAGGATCGCCCGACAGCTCTGCGTGGTTCATCTCTTTTGCTATCCTTTCCGCCCTCTCCTTGGCGTTACGAGAGAGAAGGGGCATCCTGGCCCCTGTCACGGCCGAATTCCCCTTCTGCCTCACTTCGTTCAGGGGGAAGCAGGGAAGCATGCCGAACTCCGGGTGTCTAGGGCCGGGAGGCGCCTTGGGCACTTGCCTCAGCGCATAGGTCGGTCAGGTCGTCGATGTCGCGGCGACCTTCGCTGCTTCCCTCTTTGTGATGTACCTCGCGCTCAGCAGGAAGCCCAGGAAGAGGAAGACCGTCCCACCCAGTTCGAGCAGGAAATACAGGTCGTTGCCTCCGGCGAACCC
>CAYYVT010000065.1:0-4088 GCA_964475215.1 uncultured Nitrososphaerales archaeon | reverse complement strand
CTTTCAGGCCGAGCTACTAAGTCAGCGATACCACATAGTCACAACTGGCCAACGACGCAACAATTCCCCCAGGGCAATGCGTGGCGAAGTCTGCCCGTTCAGCTAGCCCGTCCAAGAGTAGGTGACCGAAACGTTGTAGTCGCCGGCCACAGCAGCAGACGAGACGATGACGGGATACGCGGCGCTGCAGGAATCCTGATGTCCGCTGACGGTTATGGCCGATGGAATCTCCCACTGGATGTCCGTAAATGAGCCACCAGGCGGTGGGGACACAGAGTAGTTGAAGAAGACCGTTATGGGAGTCGAAGCCGCGTTCGTGAAGCACACTGCCTCAGAGAAGTTCCCCCCTGCCGAAGCGAGCACGGTCCCGAGGGCTGGGCTGACGGTGACGGTCGTGGAGTTTATGCCCGGCGCGGGCTCCACGTGGACCGTAAAGTTGCCTGAGCCGTAGTAGGTCGTCAGGGCAAACGCCGTAGAGCCGATGGACACGGCGGTTAGGATCACGATCAGAATCGTCTTCGAGTCAAGTTTCAAACCATTCGACGGGCCGACTGTGGCCAGAGCCATATTTAACGGAATTCCAAGAGCCGATGACCTAACCTTCACCGGGCGAGGTCCGCAGGTTGTCCAGGCTCAGGCCTGAGCGGAAGCCGGGGGGAAAGAAAACGTTATGGCGAAAGGCTACCTACTTGATCCACTTCATCGCGTCATCGTACGAGACGGCGACGAGGGTTTCCGAAGACGCGTCACCGGCCCCCATCATGGACAGTCTCATCGGGCCACTGATGTCAGACGCCTCTGAGATCCATACCGCGTCATACCTACCCAGGGTCATGAACCCCTGATGTATCTTGACGCCCAGCTTCGACGCAGCTTCCTGCATCATCTTGTTCATGGCCTCAGCTTCCTGCGGGTTGGGGGCCTTCTTCATCTTGACAAGGGTAATGAACCACATGCTGTGCGGAGTTTGAATTTGCGATACTTAAGCCAGTTGACGAATTTGAGCCCCTAGGTTGGGAGAAGTCCGAAGCATCCTCTCAGTGTCACCCCCCTGCTGTTCAAAGTGGGTTTGATGCTGGGTCGACGACTTCTGAGCCTTGGGACTGGGTTGAGCCCGAGGACCTCATCAGGAGGCTCGGCTACCTCGTGGCAGTCGGGGGCGGGCAGCTCTAGCAAGAGCAGAGCAAAGCCGTTAACCTAATACCCCGTCGAGCTTGAGGTAAGGTTCCCGCTGATGTTGAGCACCCAGATATGGTAGAAGCCGTCCAAGTTCGAGCTGAACGCTATGCTCAATCCGCTGGGGCTCCAGGTGGGTTGCACGGAGTTCACCCCGCTGGCGAGCGGTCCAATCTGCGTCGAAGTCCACGTCGCTACGTCCCAGACGAACAGCGAAAAGCCCGTCCCGGCGGACTGAGCGGTGTACACTATTATGTTCCCGTCAGGGCTCCAAGTAGGTTGATAGGTCACATCGATGACTCCTGGTATATACGGAACCTGCGTGGACGTCGAGCCTCCTGTGCCTTCCGCACCGTTCACATATTGAAATGTCGGGTTGGACCCGTCAGGATTTGCGACCCAAACGTTGAATCCGCTGTATCCAGAATAATACATCGAGCATCCCTCATAGTAGATGGAATCGGAGCCGGTGTCAAGGTCCGAGTAGTATGCGATGGTGCCATTTGGGCCTGCCGCGGGCGACGTGAAGTTGGCCTCGCCGGTGAGCAGGGGCACGCTGGCGCCCGAACTGAGGTTCAGCTCAAGGATCTGCTCGTCACCGCCCATCGTCGTGGAGTATACAAGCTCGTCACTCGAGGCCCAGGTGACTCCGATCCCCAGGCCGTTGGCGCTAGCTACTCCGCTGCTGGACCCGGTTTTGGCTTCGAAGACCATCAGTTCTGGCGGATCGCTGTACACAAAGTAGGCGAGCCCTAAGCCGTCGGGGCTCCAGGTGGCCCTAGCCTGCGCAGCGAAGGGGCTGCTGCCGGGCACAACGTACGTAGAATTGTCGCTCAGACTATAGATGCAGATCTCGGAAGCCTGCCCGTTCATCGCCCAATATGCAATCTCCGTAGAGTTGGGGTTCCATGCCGGATACGAAACGACTTCGCTTCCAGCCGAAACCTGGTTCGAGTTGCCGCCGCTCGAGTTCATGACGTAAAGCGCGTCCATCCCGCTTCGGCTCGACACGTAGGCGATCAAGGACCCGTTGGGGCTCCAAGCCGGCCACATGTCGCTCCAGCTGCCTGATGTGAGCTCGCGATATGGAGATTCCGAAGGCAATGACACTTTTACATTAGGACCGGGGAGAGGGAAAGAGGTGGCTCTCGGCGCCATTAAATAGGTCGCGGCCCCTGCGACGATCCCCACCATCATCGCCGTGGCGATGACTCGGGGTAGCCACTTCATCCCGAAGATATTTGCTCGAAGTGCCAAATAAACTTGTGTCGATCCCTAGAGGGAGCTGTATGTCGGCATATACCTGGGCCCGTACGATTGATTGAGCTTAAGCGTCGAAGTACATGTAGAACTCGTAGGGGTGCGGCCTAATGTTGAGGGCAAGTTGGTCCTTCTTCGCCTTCGTGATGATATCTTGGAGGACTTCACTCGGGAAGATGGGCTTAAGGTATTCCATGTCGCTCTGCATCGCCTCCACGGCTTCAAGGAGGCTGCCCGGCAGCTCCTTGATCCCCAGCTCCCTCCGCTTTTCCTCCGTGAGCTCGTAGATGTTGCCGTCCACGGGGTCGCCGCAGTCCATCTTCCTCTCGATGCCGTCCAATCCGGCTGCCAAGATGGCTGGCAGGGCGATGTATGGGTTGCAGCTGGGGTCCGGCGTCCTGAACTCGACCCTCTTGCTGGCGGCGCTCTTAGACGCATAGGTGGGTATCCTGACGTTGGCGCTTCGGTTACTCCTGCTCCAGGCTATGAACACGGGCGCCTCGAACCCGGTCACAAGCCTGTGGAATGAATTTGTGGTGGGAGTCACGATGGAGGTGAGGCTTCTGCTGTGTTCGAGGAGGCCTCCGATGAAATACCTGCCCAGCTGGCTCATTTCGGCGTATTCGTCAGACTCATCATAGAACAAGTTGGACTCGGCCTGCTCCTGCTGATATCCGCCGTCGGCTGCGATTCCGTCCATCGACCTCCAGAGGCTGACGTGAACGTGCATCCCTGAGCCGTTGTCCATGGCCATCGGCTTCGGCATGACGGTGGCGACCTTGTTCCGCTTTCGCGCCACGCTCTTGGCGACGTACTTGACCGTCGAGACGCTGTCAGCGACGTTGGTCAAGGTGTCCCTGCGCACGTTGATCTCCACCTGACCCGCCGTCGCAACCTCATGATGATGGGCCTCGACGGGTATGTGGAAGTCCTCTGCGAGGTACATGCTGCATTCGTTCCTGTACTCAAGGAGGGTGTCCTGAGGGGCCGCGGGAAGGTATCCCTCTTTGAACCTGATGGGGTAGCCTTCCCCGTTCCAGGCGGCCTCCTGTGACTCTATCTTGTACGATTGGCCCCTGTATGGATCGAGCACGTCCCAGGTGACCCTGTCGAACACAAAGAACTCCAGCTCGGGACCCCAGAGGGCATACGTAAAGCCCTTCGCCCTCAGATATCTTTCGGCGGCCTGGGCGATGGCCCTGGGATCCTTCAAGTACCTCCCCCTTCCCCTTCCGAGGTAGATATCGCCCACCATGCGCGCCATCCGCTGCTCGGGCGGCGACCATGGTATTACGGCGAACGTGTTCGTATCCGGCCTGAGGTTGAGGTCGGAATCGTCGATCGCGGTGTAACCCCGGATGCTGGAGCCGTCGACCTTCGGGAAGCCTTCCGCAAGCGTCTCCTCCGTGACGTAGTAGGACGGAATGGTCGTGTGGTTGTATTTCCCAGGCAGGTCGACGAAATGGAGGTCGACGAACTTGACATCGGCCTCCTTGATCGATTCGACGACTTCTGCAGCGCTCATCTTGAATGGAACGAACTTGCCTCCGTCAACCCTAAATGGCATTGAACAACTGGCCTCTGATTTTAATGACGCCACTAACTTCTGGTCAAATATAAAGGTAGTCGGAGCATGCAGCGACAAAATACGC
>CAYYVT010000064.1:0-5758 GCA_964475215.1 uncultured Nitrososphaerales archaeon | reverse complement strand
ACATTTGACCTCTTCTCACCCGAGTCCGACCCCCTGTTCTTGGTGGTCGTTAGCTTCCCCCAAGGAGGACAGCTGGGGCCGGTCTCGACCACCCTTCATCTTAAGCTCTTCGAGTATGTCCTCGTCAAGGGTGGAATCCTGAGCGCCAAGTCGTTCTCGATACCCGGACCTGGTTAGACGTCTTCTTCACTATTGTCGAAAGGTTCGAGATCCTACTGCGAAGGATCCGCCCAGGCCTTCCCAAGGTCCCTGGGATCACATGGCGTGGGGCATTTATGTGAAATAAGAAAATCCGGAGGGGAGCGCAGCAGCGCTCCTCCCCTTCGTGAGTCTAAGCTTGCAGCGCTCTTGCGATCGCTACAGCAGCGAGCTGCTTCTTGTACGAGTTCTGAGTCATCGGGGCGGCATTGTTTACGGCGGCCTTTCCTGCCGCCATGGCCGTCGTCGCACTGATGCTCTGTCCGACCAGGGCCGTCTCCGCGAGGGTGGCATGGTAGGGCGTCTGGAAGACGCCGCCCAAGTATATCTTGCATGAGGTTACCGCTCCTGAAGTCGGGGTGTACCATACCCCTGCGCTGGTGAGAGCGAAGTCAAGTGCCGGACGCTGAGCTATCTTGTAGAAGGCAGAGTTGGATCCCGAAGCGGGCACAGGGACGTCTATCTCCTTAATCAGCTCGCCGACCGCGAGGTTGTTGCCCGGCGCCGACGGCGAGAAGAAGTTGTCCATGGTGTATGACCCTGCGGTCGTCACCACGGTCGCTCCCAGGGCCGACAGCGCGACGCCCGTGTCGGACGGGTGAATCGAGTAGCAGCCCTTCGGCCCGCCGAAGATGGAGTGGTAGATCCTGTTGTCGCCGGCCTGCGCGTAGCAGATGGCGCCTCCCTTCCTGATGCAGTTGTACAGCACGTTGGAGCCCCTGTAGTACCAGCACCATACATCCTGGGCCAGGTTCCCTGCGATGGTCCCCATGTTGCGAAGGTGAGGAGACGCTACGAGCCCGGCTGCCATGGCCAGCGCCCTTGCGTTGGTCTGGACCGTGGAGCTCTTTGCGATGTTCACCAGCTTCGCGTTGGGACCTATCTTGAGCACGCTGCCCGAGACGGTTATGGTGTCGAGGCCCGATATGGCCTTCAGGTCGACCAGTGCGGTCACCTGGGTGGGCAGGTTGTTCTGCTTCATGGTGTACAGGATTTCGGTGCCCCCAGCTATCGCTGCTGAGCCCGCGTTGTTCTTCAGGAAAGAAGATGCGTCCGCCAAGCTCGTTGGCGTGTAGTGCACGAATGCTTTCATTGTCTATTCACCTCAAGCCTTCCCCAACGCCTTGAGGATCTTGTCAGGCGTGATCGGCAGCGTGAAGATGCGTGCTCCGCATGCGTTGTAGATGGCGTTGGCTATAGCAGCGGACGGCGGGTTGAGCGGCGGCTCTCCCATGCCCTTCATGCCGAAGCATGTGGTGTCCACGCCCGACTCGGGGTCGTTGATGGACTCCACATAGATGTTGGGCATCTGTGAAGCCAAGAAGAGCTTGTGGTCTAGGTAGCTCACCCTGTACTGTGTTCCGGTGTTGACGTCCGGCCACATCTCCTCCTGCAACGCGTAGGCGCACGCCTGCAGTACTGCGCCCTGCACCTGTGCCTCAATCCCTGCCGGGAAGATGACCTGTCCCGCGTCCTGCGCCTCCCAGATGTTGTCGACCGTCACCAGGCCCGTGTCGGTGTCTACGTCCACCTCCGCCACGGCTGTGTTGTAGACCCTCTGAGTGGTCTTGGATGGGGCTGTCCACGTCCCTACGCCCACGATCCTAGGCGCGCCCGCCAGTGAAGCGAACGTCACGTACTTTGTGTTGTCCGCAGAGTTGTAGATCTTCATGGAGCCGTCCATGGCATAGGTGAGGCCTTGCCAGTTGTTCGCCGCTGTCGCAGTAGTGATGCCCAGGCTCGTTGCAGCCTTAGCCATCATCTGTGAGATGGCGTTGGCGCAGGCCGCGCCTATCATGTTGCCCGTGGTCTTGGTCTGAGAGCTTCCTACCGACGCACCAGAGTCCATGCCTCCTTCGCTGTCATAGTTCATCATGGTGACGTAGTTGAACGGGAGGCCCATGAGTTCGCCAGCCATGATGGCTGCGGACTCCCGCCTTCCGTTGCCCAGAGGAGTCGAACAGACGTGGACCTGCAGGCTTCCGTCGGACTGCAGGTACACAAGGCCAGTCCCGGTCGATCCGGAGCCGTTGCCTACAGCGAAGTTCGAGATGCCGATTCCATGCATCACGCCAGAGACAGTAGTGCTGGGGTTCCATGCCTTCCATTTGGCCGAGAAGTTGGAGTTCTGAAGGACCCAGTTCATCACCGCCGGCTGCCCGCAGGAGGCTATCCTGTTTCCGGTCAGCTGGTCGGTGGCCGGGGTCACGTAAAGGTTGTTGTTGTTGAATATCGTGACTGGGTCGAGGTTGACCATGGCGCCGATGATGTCCAGCTGCGTAGCCAGCACCCAGCATGGGTGAGGAGACGCCGGACACCTCATGGCTCCGGTTCTCCAGTTGTTGGTGGTGACCTCGTACCCGCTTAAGTTGAAGTTCGGGAACTGATAGGTCGCCAGCAGGCCGCTCGCGCCGTTGCCGGACGCGTTGCTTCCCTGGAAGCTATCGTTGTTGTAGACGGACCCAGTGAAGAGCTGAACGGTTCCCTTGCTGTCGTGCCAGGTGGTAATGTTGTAGTAGTTCCTAGGGCGGTGGTTGCCTCGCAGCGAATCCTCCTCCCTCGAGGCGACGTAGTGGACGGGCCTTCCCGTCTTCTGAGAGAAGTATACGCCGAGCATGTGGCATCTGTACGTGCCGCTGTTGTCGCCGTTTCCTCCGCCGATGGCGTACATGTGGACCTTTACCCGGCTTACGGGTATTCCCAGCCATGTTGCTATGCTGCTGGCGAAACCCTTCTCGTACTGGTTGGAGCACCACATCTCGGTGAGCCCGTTGGTGTCGACCTGGACGGTGAAGCCCCTGAGGCCGATGTTGAAGTGCTGATGAGTCTGGCTGGCATAGGTGTTCTGGACCTGCGTGAAGCCCGTCGTCGAAATTGAAGGGTTGCCGAAGGTGTAGGTAGTCGGGTTCCCGACGTTTGCGGTGCCGGAGAACACCTGCGGCGCGCTGCTCTGTATGGCATCCATCTGGTCGATGACGAACGGAAGTGGCGAATAGGTGACCTTGATCGCCTGGCATGCCTCTTCCGCCACGTATGGATCCTCCGCGACCACGGCGGCTATCTCTTCGCCTGACATCCTGATCTGGTCATAGGGAAGCATCGGAAGCGTCCCTGTGAACATGATCTTGCTCCAGTATGGGTCTGCCTGAATGTCCGCAGCCGTTGCGACGGCAACGACTCCGGGGATCGCCTTGGCAGCGGTTGTGTCCCATGCTGTCACCGTGCCGGCGGGAATCTGGCTTCCGAGGATCTTCATGTACAGCATGTTTGGCTTTACGAAGTCAGGGCCGTAGGGCATCTGGCCTGTGATCTTCTGAGCGCCATCGAGGCGCCTTCCGGACCATTTGCCTACGAGCCTATAGTTTGGTGTTGACATCTTCTAGGCCACCGCCTGGACTCCGGCGAGTATGTGAGGCCAGTTCTGGCATCTGCATATATTGCCAGCTAGGGCCGCCATGATCTGAGCTGCTGTAGGGGTGGGGTTGTTGTTCAGAAGCTCCGTAGCCGTTACCACGATGCCAGGCATGCAGTATCCACACTGCACGCCGTCCGCATCCAGGAGCGCTCCCTGAAGCTTGCTAAGGTTGCCCGGCACACCGATGCCTTCTATTGTGGTTATCGCGTGCCCAACAGATTCGACGGCGAGCATAGTGCAAGCGAGCATGGAAACGCCGTCAACTAGGACAGCGCATGCTCCGCACTCGCCCCTGTTGCAACCTTGCTTCGTGCCTATAAGGTTGAGCTTGTACTTGAGGGTGTCAGCTAGGCTCCACCTGTTGTCGACGACCAATCCGTAGCTCTTCCCGTTGATGGTGAGGGCTATGCTACTCGTAGTTCCCAGGGTAGGTGCCGTCGTGGTAGTGACAGTGCCCGTCTGGGTGGTCGACTGGCTGGTGGTTGGAGTTGTGCTAGATGAGCTTGATTTCTTGGTGCTCAGGACCGTTAACTCAGCGGCGCCTGCGACGACGACGGCGGCGATAACGCCACCCGCCACGGCGCCCTTGAGAAAGTTCCTGCGCGATGTCTTGTTACTCGGTATGATATCGTCTTCTTCGTCTAATGACATGTTTCGTCGAGCAATTCGAGTTACTGTAGTCCTTTTAAGGATTGGCGCTATAGGTGTAACTATTATAACTATCATACAATCCACCGGCTGCAAGTGAACAAATTGGGTGGCTTGTTCGATGCCGGAGATTCCACGATGATCTGCATCAGGGCATTTGCGAGACGCGCTTCAACCCGGGTGCCACGAAAAGTCTTAAATCCGCCCTCTCGATAGAAAGCTTCCATGAAATTCTGTCCGACCTGCGGAGCCGCGATCGATCCTCCGGACGCCAGGGTATGCTCCTCGTGCGGCACTGACTTCTCCACCCCGCAACCTAAGCCTCTCGTCGAGAAGATGGCGATAGAAGGATGCGGTGTGACGTACGGAGCCACGACGGTTCGCGTGCACAACATCGGGACTGCGAGTGTGACCATCGACCACGTGATGTTTGGCAACACACAGCTTCCGATACTGGGCATATACGAAGGCAATGGGAGCCTCAAGAATGGGAGGGTGATCCTGCAGCCTGGAGACATCGTGACTGTCTCAATGCAGCAATCACCCACGGCCATGTCGGACAACGAATATGCCCTGGTCGTCGTCACAACATCCGGCCAAAGCTACAAGACGTCGCTTATCTGGCCATAAAATGGCGAAGCTGGAGGGCGGACCTGTCAAGTGCGCCCTTAGGGCTCGAACCCAAGTCAGATGACTAGGACCCGAGATATCTATCGGCCCTTTGAACGCAGGGGACGTAACCTGTGGTTTGTGCTGTTTACTTCGACGGTGGATTTGCATAGGGGTCCTCCGCAAAGAGTCGAGAATTACCATGCTTAGTATCTGACAAGAAAAGTTGGAGTCTCCGCCTAGCGGATGCTGCCCGTTCCAGTATGTTGCTTAAGCCCTGAGCCTTCTCTCTAGGAGAAGCCCAACGATGACAGCTGCTGCCACGGTGATGTAAAGCATGAAGCTTGGGAACTCCGGTGATGGTTGCTGCACGAAGACCCAACCAACCTCGCCCTGGTCACTTGGATTGGTGCTGTAATATGTCTGATTGCCAGCGCTGGTGAATGCTACGCTGAAGGTTCCCCCTTCGGTCAGCGTCGGAGAAGAGAAGCTCTGGGTGTCATTAGGGGTAGAAGTCACCGTGTGTGATCCGTCCTGGCAGGTCCATGTGACCGTATCCCCCACGTTCACCGTTATGCCCTGGGGAGAGAACAGGGTTGCAGTGTTGTCAGAGATGGAGACGCTGTACTGCGAGGCTGCCCTGGTCGGTGTAGACGCGAAGACGAAAACCGTTGCCAGTGCGATAGTCAGTGAGGCAAGGATCAGTGTGCTACCTGCCTTTTTCGTTCGTCCGATGTGCGTGGCTGACATATGCAGCCGGGTTGGCAAGCCCCTAGATAACGCTTTCTGAGCGGAACCTCAGCGGCTTTGGGGGGCTGCGTCTTTAAGGGACTTTCCTTCGATGACGACTTGTTTCAGTCGGGCGGCCATCGCAAGCGGATCAGCGTT
>CAYYVT010000063.1:0-6800 GCA_964475215.1 uncultured Nitrososphaerales archaeon | reverse complement strand
GGTGGGCACGGAGCTGTACCATGTCAGGCCTCCTCGAATCAAGGCCTTCGATGGTGTGGGAGCAGGGGACCTTCTCGGTGCTGGCTACTCTGCGGCGAGGATGTCAAGAAGCCCTCGCGATTCTCTCGCCTTTGCTATGGCCTGCGCAAGCTGCCGGATTGACCGGGCCGGCCTGGGGAAGATCCCGGAGGCCGAAGAGGTGGAGGGAATGGCGGCGGAGCTGATCCCTAAGGTCGAGACACTAGAAGGCCTTGGCTAAGTATACGGTGCGCTGCGCGGGTCGCCCGCACCAGACACAGCCTTCCTTGGGTCTGGTTCCGTCTTCGAAGTCCCTCCCCCTGACCTCGTAGCCGCCGGTCGCCTCCTTGATGGAATCGGCGCACTCCCTAGCACCGCAATAAGGCGCTTTCATTATGGCGAGCCTGGCGGATGCCTCCAACATGGAGGCCCGATCTTTTACGACGACCAGCCTCTCCCGAAGAGTTGCCCAGGCCCTTGACCTGAGCTGTTCCAGGATGTCATGCCTCAGGGCTTCTATGGCCTCCGCCAAACTGTCCGCAGGGACGGTCATCCTCTTCTTCGTGTCGCGCCTGAATAGCGTGACCGTCCCCTGCGCCGCCTCCCTCTGGCCGATTTCCACCCTCACGGGGACGCCTTTGGTCTCCCAGCGGAAGTATTTCTTTCCGGGGGTCAGGTCTGAATCGTCAAGGAACACGGAGTATCCTTTCTCCTTGAGCGTCGAGGCCACCTCCCTGGCCCTTGCGTTCACCTTCTCTTCCACCCCCTTGTAGAGAATGGGTATTACGACCACGTCGAACTCGGATAGCCCGAAAGGCAACACAAGGCCGTCGTTGTCACCGTGGGTGGCCACCACAGCCGCCAGTATACGCGAGACGCCAGGTCCGAAGCAGGTAGAGTATGGGGTCTTCCTTTCCCCGGCCGCGTCGAGGAACGAGACATCGTAGGCCTTCGTGAAATGTTGACCCAGGAAATGAGTCGTTCCCACCTGAAGCACGTGCCCATCAGGAAGGAGCGCATCATAGGCCACCGACATGTCGGCTCCAGGGAACCTGTCGAACTCCTCCCTTTCGGCCACGATGAAGGCCAGCCCGAGGTCATCGAAGACCCTCCTGCAGGTGGCCAGATCCTCCTTCACCTGGTCGAGCCCGCCCTGGGCCGAGGCGAAGACGTCATGGCTTTCTATCCACAAGAACTCCCTCCCCCTGAGCAGTGGCCGCGTCGCCCTCGTCTCCCTTCGATATACCGCCACCGCCTGGTAGAACTTGAAGGGAAGGTCCTGGTAGCTCCGCAGCCAGAGGGCGTACATGGGATAGATCGCAGTCTCAGATGTGGGCCGGATGACCAGCTTCTCCTCCAGCTCTTCCCCGCCGGCCTCCCTTATGATGAAGACCTGATCTTCGAACCCCTTGATGTGTTCGCTTTCCTTCTTGAAGGATGAGAATGGTATGAGGAGAGGGAAGAGGACCTGCTGGTGGCCCTTGGCCTCCAACTCCCCCCCGAGCATGTCGTAGATTCGCTTGCAGATGCGCATCGCGTTGGCCCTGTAGACCACGAAGCCCTTGATGCCATAACGAGAGTCCACCAGCTGAGCCTGCTCGAGCATCGAGTCGAACCATTGGCTGAAGTCCTTCTCCTTATCGACCCTCTTCTCCGACAATATTAACGGTCTACACTCCTGAATTGCTTTCTTAAACCTTTTCCCAGTGAAAGGGATTGAGTGGCGACACCGAGATGTGATTGCGTCACGGGCGATCTGCAGTCGCCTTATGGCCCATGCTCAATCTTCCGGTTCCTCGTCCCCTTCCTCGGCCTCTGGTTGGCCGGTGTTCGAGGGTTCTGGAATTGATTCCTCTCTTTCGAGGAGCTTTGTGGCGGTAATTATGTACGCGGTATGGCCTATCATCCTAGACGACGGTCGCGTCATTCCGACCCTCGCCTCCATCTTCCGAAATAGTATCTCAAAGCACTCGGCACGGATGAAGCCCGACCTCTTGAGCTTGTCGACCAGCAGCTCGGCCTGGTTCGTCGTCGGGGTGATGCCAGCGAACCCCCCCGAGGGCTTGAGGGCCTTCCATGCTATGTCGACGAAGTTCCAGGGGTCGCCTAGATCTATGATGGCCGCGTCAGCGTCCGTCTCTTCGAAGCCCTTCGAGGCATCAGCGAGCTTGAGTTCGACGTAACCGGAGAGGCCTGCCTTGGCCAAATTCTTGGAGGCCATCTTGAAGAAGTCGTCCCGTATTTCGTAGCTGTAGACCTTCCCCTCGGGCTTCACGAGGCTGGCTAGGTAAGTGGTCAGGGCCCCGCTTCCGGTACCCGTCTCGACCACTCGAGCTCCCGGGCCGATGCCCGTCTTGAGAGCGATGAGGCCCATGTCCTTGGGGTACACGATCTGCGTCTGCCTTTCACATTTCATTAGGAAGTCCTCCACCGTCGGCTTCAGGACGTAGAATGTCTGGCCAGTGTCCGAAACCACGGTGCATCCGAATTCGCTCCCCACTATTCCGGCGAACGGAACCCTTCCCAGGTGAGTGTGGAAATCACCTTTTGAGGAGACCTTTAGGAGCCAGTTCTTTCCCTTTCTGGAGAAGAGTAGGATGTAATCGCCATCATTTATGATGGTCATACGGCTGACGCTCTCGAAGTCGGTGTGCGAGCTTAAAGGCCTTTAACTCGGCAATCCATCAAAGCCTCGCATTATGGACTGGCGCCCGAACCGATTCTCCCTCGGGGATCTTTGGACGCTTGAACCCTTCTTAAGCTGATGACGACCGCCACGACAAAGGCGATAGCCACTATGGCCAACGCTGAAACGAGGAGCCAGGGGCGACTGGAACTGCCGCCGCTTGTGGTCGTTGTAGAGGCCTCCGTGGTGGACGAAGGAGTCGTGGATTCCGAACTCGAGCTCTCCTGCGTCGTCTGAGCTATTGAGGACTGCAGAGCAGGGTAGGAGACTGATATGCTGACGGTGTTGCTTGTCACTGTCTGATTTATGTTTGAGTCCATGAGGATGGCGTTCGCGCTATAGGGTCCCGCCGAAGCCAAGTACCATGGGTATTCGAAGTCACCGGAGCTGTTCGAAGTTAACATACGCGTTTCTTGGCTCCCGTCAGTTATCGTTATGGTGAGCAGGATGCTGGCCACCTGGCCGGGAGTCAGCACTCCCTGGAACACGACGGTTTCGCCCACGACGAAGGTCGTCCCATTAACCGAGAGCTCCAATGTGTAATTGGGCGCCTGGACCTGGAACACTTTGACAGCGGAAGCCTGTACCTGAACGCAGCTGCCCGTCAAGCTGGGCGTCGTCAAAAGCAGCCCGAAGACCACAAGTGCCAGGCTAAACAACGCCGAAGATCGCAACGAGATATCCAAGGATCACCACCTGGAAGTATATTATGCCGGCGTAGAATCCGATCAAGTAGAGCATGGAAGTCTTCGAGCCGCTGGCGGCGGACACATGCTGCTTAGTGGGACAGCCTCCTGCGAGAACGGAGAAGATACCATAACCCAGACCCCCGATGAATATGAGCAGAATCGTGTCGAACGTGAGTCCTGGCGTGCTGAGCAACGCGAGGAAGTCGCCCTCGTTGGGGGTGAGGAACCGCAGGACGGCGAATCCCGCAAAAGCGCCCACGCCCATCCCCACCACAGTCTTCAGGAGGTAGGTGTCCCTGAAGAGGAAGAAGTCCCTATAGCCCGAGACCGAGCAGGCCTTGGAGCGCTGCCACAGGAATCCGATGACGAGGCCGGCCACCAACGTCGCGATCGTAACTTCTAGTCCCGTAATTTCACGCTCCACTTGACATAGCGGCAGGCGATTAGGACTCCAGAGATTATCCCCACCAAGCCGGGCACCGCCAGGAGGTCTCCATAGGCGAGCAGCATTATCGCCCTAACGGAGCAGAAGCCCATGAGCATCCCAAAGTTGGCTACGGCGAAACCGTAGATCACCGGGGCGGCCCGCTGCGGAACGGACCGAAGATGGAGCTCCTTCTTGGTGTAGGCCGAAAGCATCGCCCCCCCAACGATGCCCACATAGGTCAAGATGGGGATCGTAAGGGAGTAGTTGGAGAGGATGAAGTTCGTGCTGAAGAGCTTGTTGAAGACGAAATCGATCATGTCCCTGGGATGTGAAATGCCGCAGATCCCGAAGGCATCGGGGGTGTTCATGGCGAAGATACCCACCGCGATGGCCGCCCAGAGGCCTGTCACTAGGCCTGCGATAAGCGGGGTGATCCTAACGGGCTTGGCTAATTTGATGGTCTTCGAAAGCTCAGCCTCCCTCCGCTACCGCGCCTACGCCCTTTGGCTGCATTACGAGCCTAATCAGCGGTATCGTCTTCGGGCACTTGAAACTTAACGTCGCGTTGCTGGCCTGGGCGAGCGAGACGGCGAAGGAAAGGTTGGGGAGCACAGGGGCGTTCTGTATCCCAACCTCGGTGGGCACGTTCTGCGTTATGACGTAGCCAGAGGTGTTGGCAGGCACCTCGAACGTCAGGGGGGTCGAAATGATGAGCACGGCGGTGGCGCTGTACGATGCGTTGAAGAGGACGGTCGCGTTGATGGGCGTCGAGGCCGAGTTG
Organism: uncultured Nitrososphaerales archaeon; assembly: GCA_964475215.1. GTDB lineage: Archaea > Thermoproteota > Nitrososphaeria > Conexivisphaerales > DTJL01 > DATKKG01. Next base: position 2,199 of record CAYYVT010000063.1, on the reverse strand, counting down.
GAGAAGTTGAGGGCTAGGAGGGTATTGTATTCAGCGTTAGCGCCGCACGCCAGGCGCACTGTGTTCACGATCACCGTGCTGTAGTTCAAGAGCTTGATGTACTCCATCCCGTTTATCTGCACCTGCACCAGGCCCGTGCCATTCCCGACCGGGTTGGGCACGGGATAGACCGCAGGCACCGTTAGGATCGCGGCGGCCACCAAGAAGAGAGAGAAGAGCTTAATGGTCAAGACTGTCCCCCTCCGGCCCTCGTCAACACAACGTTCTCCTTGGAGAAATCGAAACGGGCTTCTAAACCCTTGAGGAAGCTCCTCCCCAGCAAGACGTCGACCCCGAGGTTTTCGATGAAGTCGATGGCAGAAGTGGGCAGGTTCTTCCAGATCATTCCGCCCACCTCGACCCTGTCCAAGTTGAACGTCGGCATTTCGATGACGTTGTAGGGGGTCAGGGCGTTCGTCCCGGTGCCCGAATTGGCCAATCCTTTCAAGTAGAAGGGGTGGTAACCCAGCTCGATGGCGTCCTTCTTCTGCATGAGGCAGAGTTCTGACGCGGTATCAATGACGGCCCGCAACTCGTGAACACCGTAGCGCCCATAGATCCGGACGAAGAAGGGCCTGTCGGTCCGCAACGAAAGGGTCGTGGTCATCAGACCATCACCGTAAATCCTGCCCTCTCCCCCATCGCCTGGAAGATGCAGATGTCCTTCTCGGACACGTTGTTGAGCTCATGGGACAGCAGCTGGCGGGTCAGGTGCTTGCAGAGCACGACTCCTTTCCTAGGCTGACCCGACTCGTCCCTTTCGGTTATCTTGAGCACCACCCACATGGGGGCGAACTTGGCTTCAATGTCCGCCAACTCCATGGCACCCTCCGTCTGTGTTGCGCCCGACACCCCACTTGTCTCCAAAATCTGCTCATCTCAGGAATGGGACTCGCCACAATATTTGAGTTATCTTAATAGATAATTTACTATACTTTCTGTTCCATTCTCTAAATAGAATATAGAAAAATTCAGGTGGAGATGAAGCGACGAACTTCATCTCCAACCTAAGTGGTACTCATTATCGCCCTGCTTACAAGGGTGCTGACGATGTTCTTCTTGTAGTGGTTGTAAGGCAGCGGAACGGCGTTCGCTATCGCGGCGGCTCCAGCAGCCGTTGCTACGGTGGAACTGATGGCGTTGCCCTTCAGGGCTGCCTCAGCTCCTGTCGCCTCGATCGGGACAGGCCCTACGCCACCCAGCCAGATGTTGGCCGTAGTGACGCTCCCCGTCGTGGGGGCGGCAAGCAAGCCGACGCTGACGACTGCGAAGTCAAAGGATTGTTTGAACTTGAACTTCGTGAAGACCTGTAACGCGTTCGCTGGCGGAGTGGGCACGTCGATCTCGGTTATGATTTCGTTGTTGGCGAGGACGTTGCCAGGTGAGATGTTCTTGAAGAACTGGCTGATGGGTATCGTCCTTGAGCTCGTCACCACCGATGCACCCAGCGCGAGGAGCGCTATGGCCGTGTCAGACGGATGCACCGAGTAGCAGCCTCCGGGTCCGCCGAAGATGCTGTGGAACGTGTTGACGCCCGACTGAGCGTAGCAGGTGCTTCCTCCCTTCCTCAGGCAGTAGAACTGGTTGTGCTCCCAGCGGTAGTACCAGCACCACACCTCCTGGCTCAGGTTTCCGCCGATGGTTCCAAGGTTCCGTATCTGGTTCGTGGCGACCGCCGAGGCCGCCTGAGCCAGCATTGGGTATGTGCTGAGGACGTTCGAGTTCGTGGCGACGCTGGTCAAAGTGCAGAGAGCGCCGATCTTCAGTCCCGTAGAGCTCGTCGTTATGCTGTTCAGGCCTGGGATGGTCTTGATGTTGATGATGTACGATGGCAGATTGGGGTGGATGTTTCCTTTGATGGTGTGGAGGAGTTCCGTCCCTCCGGCCATGACCTTCGCAGAGCTTCCGTACTTGTTGAGCTGGGCGACGGCATCTGCGACCGATGTCGCATCATAATGGTTGAGGATTTGCATCTTGTCTCACCTACACCACGACGCCCAGGGCCTTCAGCACAAGGTCGGGCGTCGCCGGCTGTTGCTTCACATATACGCCAATCGCGTTGTAGATGGCGTTACTGATAGCAACGTGCTGCGTCCCCAGTGATGGTTCACCCACGCCCTTCGCGCCGTACGGGCCGAATGAATCGCCTGACTCGACCAC
>CAYYVT010000062.1:0-39604 GCA_964475215.1 uncultured Nitrososphaerales archaeon | reverse complement strand
GCCAAGGGGTTCGACACCTTCTGTCCGTTGGGGCCTTACATCACCACGAAGGATGAGGTGCCAGACCCGGGGAACCTCCCCATCCGCACGAGCGTGAACGGAGCGGTGAAGCAGGATAGCAACACGAAGATGTTCCTCCATCCTCTTCCAAAAGTCATAGAGTTCATCAGCTCGTTCATGACCCTCCGCAGGGGAGACGTCATCCTCACTGGAACTCCACGAGGGATTTCACCCCTGTCGGCTGGAGACGTCGTCGAAGTCACCGCGGAGGGGTGCGGGACCCTGAGGAACCAAGTAGTCGACGAGAAGTAGGGTCCCTGAGCGCGAAGGGGGCTGGCCTTCGTTGGCCTCCTCTGAGGCCTCTACAGCATCTTGAGGAGATCGGAGGATTCGATTACGGCGGCGAATTCTTCGCTTAGGCTCGCCAAGGCGATTTCGTGGACCTCCTCCGCCGAGAAATGCTTGCCGTCGTAGCCGGTCCTGTCAAAGGCCGCCGTGGCGTCCGCGACCACAAAGCATCTGAAACCCAAGTTGCCTGCCATCCTAGCTGTCGTGGAAACGCAATGGTCGGTGGCGATGCCGGTCATAACTAGGGTATCGATGCCGGCCCTTCTCAGCCGGCTTTCGAGGTCAGTCCCGATGAAGGCGCTGTTTACGTTCTTTTCGATCACGGGCTCGTCTCCCCTCGGCTGGACCTCCTCCTTGATAGCGTTCCCCGGCTGCCCTGCTCGAAGTGGGGAGTGAGGGAGGCGGGACATATGCTTCACATGGTAGACAGGCCGACCGCTGGACCGCCATGCCTCAAGGAGGGCTGCGATCCTCTCCTCAGCGTATTCGTTGTTCCGGTGGCCCCATATGGGCTCGTCGAAGCCCCGCTGGACGTCGATGATGACCAGGGCCGCCTTGGAGGACAGCCCTTCGCGTCGTGCTCCCGCTTTCCTCTGCTTGACCATCGATGGCGCTCAACGAAAATGGTGAATTTAGGTGTTGACTGTTTCCCTGCGACGCTCACTTCACGAGCTCGCTCAGCCTATCCGACAGGTTCCTCAGCCTGTCCATGTGTGGTTCGAGCTTGGCATGGTTCGATTTGGCGAGGTCTTCCAGATACGACAGGTTACCACTCATTTCGTTGAGCATCCCCTCTAGTGAAGTGGCGTGCCTCGAAGGAGCGTTGAACGGCCAGTCGAGGTCCTCCCTGCCCTTGTCAGTGATTTCGTAGCGACCGTCGGCGTTCTTGGAGATAAGACCCTCCTTCGTCATTTCGTCGAGGAGGGGATATACCGATCCAGGGGAGGGTCGCCACCAGCCTAGGCTCATGGATTCGATTTCGTCCATTATCTCCGCGCCATTCTTCGGCGAGCTCGAAAGCATAGAGAGCACCCAAATGCGAAGGCCCCTCCGCCTGTGCGGTCCCCATCCCGTCGCCCACAACTCGCCAAGTCACCTGTGCTGGTCGAGGTCCCGCGTCATCTGGTCGAGCTGGTCCTTTGTTATCTCGCCCCTGGCGTACCTCTCCCTCAGAATCCGGTAGGAGTCATCGTACCCGTACCCGTACCTGCGCCTATGGCCTCCCCATCCCCATGGCCAGAAGATGAACCTGAGCAGGCCGAAGAAGAGGAAGAACCCGATGATTATCCACAGGAATCCGAACGGGAAGAAGGGGAAGTAGTATCCATAAGGAGCGGCAAATCGGGGAAATAGGTAGAGGCCGCTGAAGAGGGCGATTCCGATTAGCACTAGGACAACGCCTAGGGCGATGAAGGGCCAAGTTTGACCCCGTCGCTGTGCAGAGAAGGCGGTTTTCATATCGGTTTACCGATATCGGTATTCCGATATACCTATTTGAACATTCCGCTATAGACAATGAAACGCTACATCACGGGCATCTTGAGCCTTTCCAGCGCATCCTCGTAAACCCGATAGTCGCTTTCGCTGAACAGGACGAACCTGATTTCCTTAAGCGTCCTGTTGCCCTTTAGGAGGAAGTCCAGGACAGCCTCCATGGCAACCCAGCATGCCTTGTCGACGGGGTAACCGTAGGCACCGGTGGATATCGCAGGGAATGCGATCGAACGGGCTCCAAGCGACTCCGCCTTGTCCAGCGAGTTTCTGTAGGCCATGGAAAGGAGCTCGCTTTCCCTGGAACCGCCTCCCTTCCAGATCGGCCCGACGGTGTGGATGACGTGGAGGGCCTTCATGTTGCCTCCGGAGGTGACGGCGACCTCTCCGGTCGGGAGCCCGTTGGGGCATGAAGTGGCCCTGATCACCTTGCATTCCTCCAGTATCCTCGGACCGCCGCGTCGGTGGATGGCGCCGTCGACCCCACCTCCACCGAGGAGGCTGGAGTTGGCCGCATTTACCAGAACGTCGCAGTCCTGATCAGTGATGTCACCTAGGACGACCTTGACAACGGCGTCGCCGACTGCCCGCTCCAATGCGTCCATATCTTGGGCATCACCGCCTATCAAAGATGACTGCCGAAGTGAGCAAGGCGGGAGATTGCCTTCCGGGAGACCGTCTTTAGACGTATAGTTATGAGGCAATCGGCGATGCTTATATGCCCCCCAAGCGATTAACTTCTTTCATGCTCATCTCCCTGAACGAACGGCTGAGGAGGATCTCCACAGGTTTCAGGCTCTGCGAGGACGACTATGAGACGATATGGCTAGAGGACGTTTCCAAGCCAAGCACGAAGATGAAGAGGTTGGGAACTGTCATGGACGCAGAAAGGTTCATCTCGAAACTAGAGATCACGGGCCGAGGTTCTGACTTCAGCCGGAGGAGCACCCGCTGAAATATCGGCCTAGACCGCGCGAGCCCTGAGCTCTCTGACTATCTCGACGCCGTGGCTAGTTCCTATCCTGTTCGCACCGGCTGCTGCCATCGAGGAGAAGCTCCGGACATCCCCGATGCCGCCCGACGCCTTTACACCTATTCTCGGGCCCACGACCCTGCGTATAAGGGCGACGTCGTGCACCGTTGCTCCTCCGCTGCCATAGCCCGTCGACGTCTTAACGAAATCGACCCCGGCCCTCACTAGGGCGTTCGACGCGGACTCCTTCTCTTCGTCGGTCAGGTAGCATGTCTCGATTATAGCCTTCACAAGCACCTGGTCGTTCATCTTCCTGACAGCGTCGACCACGGCCTTGGCGTCCTGGAAAACGAAATCAAAGCGGTGTGATTTCTCTGCACCGATGTTCGCCACCATATCCACCTCCTCCGCCCCGTCCCTGACGGCCCCCCGGGCCTCCGCGACCTTGGCGTCCGTCATCGAAAGGCCGAAGGGGAAGGAGACGACAGAGCAGACCTTGACGGACGATCCCTTGACCTTCTCCCAAGCTGTGGCGACGTAGGAGGGGTTTATGGTCACCGTGCAGAACTTGTACCTGATGGCCGTCTCGCAGAAGTCGATCATCTCTTCTTCCGTTGCGTTAGGCCTGAGCAGGGACTGGTCGATGATAGCGGCGGCGCTTTCGGGCGTCCAGTCGGTGGCCTTTTCCATATCAGAACCGGGGGCGCCCGTCGTTCAAAACGCTTCCTGTCATCTCAGCCCTTCGCAACTGGAGATTCCCTGCCGCGACATAAACCCCTTATACTTCGCGGGCCCATGGTTACTATTGATCGAACGATGAAGGTCGGAGTGTGCGGAATCGCCTGTGAGGTCTGCCCAATGATGGTCAAGGGGGTCTGCCCCAACGGCCCACAGGGCTGCGTCCCGAAGCAGAACCCCTTCTGCAAGATATCGACTTGCGCCTTTGAAAAAGGGGTGAGGCTGTGCTTCGAATGCTCGTACTTCCCATGCGAGCTGACCAAGTCCGGCCCCATTAACTACAACTACTGCAGTTACCTTGCCGGCAAGACGGAATGAAACTCCTAGGACAGAAGTCCATAGAAGTAGGTAGAACGGCCAAGAAGTACGTTCGAGGCCACGTCTCCTGTCGTATGGAGGACTCTTGGGCTACGGCGCTTATTAACCACTCGAGCTAGAGTTGGGACAACATGCTCCAGGAGCTGAACAGTCGGCTGGAGGCTCTCTCCTTCTGCAAGATGAGGATGTTTCAAGACTCTTCCGGATCCGTCTGGCTTGAAGACCTTGGCGTAGGGACTTCAACGGCTCCGGTCAAGATAGGGACCCTGTCGGACGCAAAGGGGTACGTGGAGGCCTTGGAGAAGGAAGAGCGCATGGTTGCAGTCATGAGCTAAGACACCACCGAAGGCCCTCTCCATAGCATTGCACTATCTCAGCTAGACATTGCTGCGCCCCCTGAGGGCAGGTCGGAGCCGCTACGAAGAGGTGATCGGGTAGGTCTACCTTCGCAGGAGCTTCCAAGCTATGTCCCGGCCTAGCTTCTTATCGAATGCAAGGTCGATCCAGAGCATGGCGAGGCTGTCCAGCAACCTCGCCTTGTCGAGGCCACCCACGTCGACGGCATCGAAGCCAATGTCCCTGGCGAGCTGGATCACCGACTCCTTTGCCTTCCGATCGTCGCCACAGATGAACATGTCTGCCTTGAGGTCGCCGTACTTCGGGTTCCTCATGTTCCCGGCCCCGGTGGTGTTGAAGGCCTTGATCACCTTGGTGCTCCCCGACCAGGATCTGATGGCCTCCGCTGTGGAGCTGAATCCGGCAGGGCCTTCCAATGCGTTTGTGCAGTCCACGAGGACTCTACTGCCAGTGTCCCCCAGCCCTTTGACCACATCTTTGGCAGCTGCGAATGGGATGGCGAGGACGACCACTTCCGAGGGACCCACGGCGTCGGGAACCGAGGAAAGCGTGAGACCCGCCGCCCTGAGGGAATTGTACTTCCGATCGCCGGGAGCCCTTACGCCCACGATTACTTGGTGCCCTGATTCCTTCCAGCGGGAGGCGAGAGCCTTCCCGACGTTTCCTGCGCCTATTACGGCAATCTTCATTGGGGCTGCAGCTGGAGCATCAGCATTTAACGATTGTTGGCCAATTCGGCCCTATCATGCCCTCTCGAGGACCGTGGCGAAGCCCTGCCCTCCCCCGACGCAAAGCGTCGCCACACCGTACCGCTTGCCGCTCTCCTGCAGCTCTCGGGCCAGGGTTCCGACTATTCGTGCCCCGGTAGCGCCGAGGGGATGGCCGATGGCTATGGCCCCTCCATGCACGTTCACTCGCTGCGGATCTATGGCCAGCTCCCTTATGGCATAGAGGACGACCACGGCAAAGGCTTCGTTGATCTCCCAAAGGTCCACGTCTTCGGGCTTGAGCCCGGCCTTTGACAGGGCCTTCAGGCTAGACGGAACGGGCCCTTTGCCCATGAGGCTCGGCTCGACCCCCTCCCACCCAAAGGACATGATCCTTGCCAGGGGCCGAGCGCCGTGCTCCTTGACCTTGGCTCCCGACATAAGCGCCACAAGGGACGCGCCAGCGTTAAGCGGAGATGAATTGCCTGCGGTGATCGTCCCCCCCTCCTTGAAGACGGAGGGAAGCTTCGCAAGCTGCTCAAGGCTGGTGTCCTTCCTGATGCTCTGATCCTCTTCCACAGTAATCCCGCGTCCCCCCTGCTCAACCTTCATGGGCATGAGCTCGCCCTTGAACCACCCTGCCTCGAGCGAAGAAGCGGCCTTCCGGTGCGACTCCACGGAGAACTCATCCATGGCGGCCCGCGAGATGCCGCTCTCCCCTGCGAGCTTTTCAGCAGTGAGCCCCATCACGTAGCCTGCATTCATCTGATACTTCATGTATTCGGGCCTGAGGAGGAGCCTGGAGTTCACCATCATGTGGGGGTTGTTCGACATGGGCACGTGGGTCATGTGCTCCATTCCCCCCGCCAGGACGACGTCGGAATGGCCCGTCATGATCTCGAAAGATCCCGTAGAGATTGCGTTCATGGATGAAGCACACGCCCTGTCCATGGCCATGCCGGGGACAGAAACCGGGAGACCGGCCAAGAGGACCGGGTGCCTCCCACCATAGAGCCAGTTCTCTTCGACCTGCAGGGCGCAGCCGGTGATTACGTCGCCTATCTCCTTTCCGTCAATGCCCGTCCTTTCGACTACCCTCGTTATGAGCGACCCGAGGGCCTGATCCATCCTTATCGAGTTATAGAGGTCCTTCTCGGGTTCGGACGGCCTGGACTTGGAGAAGGGGGTCCTCTGGAAGTCGACTACGTAGGCTTCCTCCAAGGCGGTCACTTCCCCTTGTATTCTGGTTTCCGTTTCTGGAAGAAGGCCGAGACTCCCTCCTTGAAGTCATCCGTGCCGAAGACTATGCCCATGGCCATGGCCTCCATGTCTAGGCCGACGTCGGAGGAGACCTCGCCTCCCTTGTTGATCAGCTTCTTGGCCAAGCCGACCGCGACGGGGGCGATCTTCGCTGCCAATCCGGTGGCCACCTCCACGGCGTAGGCGTCGGGGTCACCCTGAGGAGCCAGGCGGTTTACGATTCCGAGGCCGAATGCCTCCTTCCCTGATATCTTCTCCCCCGTCAGGATGAGCTGGGATGCCTTCGAAATGCCCACCAGTTTTGTGAGCCTCTGTGTGCCTGACCAGCCGGGGACCAGGCCGAGGGTCACCTCAGTCAGGCCCATCTGGGCGTCCTCCGCCGCTATCCTCAGGTCGCATGACATGGCCAATTCGAACCCGCCGCCGAGTGCATAGCCCTTGACGACGGCGATGGTCAGCTTGGGGAACTCGGTGAGCCGCCTGAACAGCCTCTGGCCCCGCACGGAGAATCCGATGAATTCCATGGAGGTCGCGAAGAACTGCGAAAGGTCGGCTCCGGCGGAGAATGTGGCACCCTGTCCTGTTATGAGGAGCACATTCACTTCCTTGTCGTTCCAGAGTTCGTCAAGGATGTTGTCGAGGCCGTCCAGGACCTCTGCGTTCAGGGTGTTGTACTTGGGCCTGTTCAGGACCACTCGGGCGACCTTCCCCTGCAACCTCTCCAGGTAGATGGGTCGCTCCTCCTTCGGAGCGAGCCCGGGGGCGGCCGTCGGCGCCTTTGGAGCCTCCACCGAAGTCAGCCTCCCTTCGATCGCTTCGCGGAGCTTCCCATCGACGATGACCTGGCAGGGCGCAAACAGTGTGCACTCGTATTTGGCGGCGAGCTCATCGAGCTTCTCCTTGATCTCCGCATTGGTGAAGCTCTTGGCGACCGATATGGGGCCGAAGGGCCTGTTCATTCCAAGCATTACGGACTTGTCGATGTCGTCGGGCGTGGCAACGCCTTCTGCGATGAGCCTGATGGCCTCGTTGATTTCGATGGAGAAGAGGTCCATCATGCTCAGCTTATCCGTCGGCGGGGCGTTCCCCAGACGGGCCTTGCCGGAGGACCAGTCGTAGAAGCCTGCCCCGGATTTCTTCCCCAGTTTGTTGTCTTTGACCATCTGTTTGAAGATCCTGACCTTGCCATACTCGGGGGAAAGGGCCCCCGCGAAATAGTCAAGGGAGTCGGATGCCACGTCGATTCCGACGAAATCCAGCAGCTCATAGGGCCCCATGGGCAGCCCCTGAGACCTCGCATAGGAGTCCACCCCTTCAGGAGCTGCGATCCCCTTGTCGAGGACGAGCCCGAAGAGGAGGATGTCGGCGGCGTTTATCCTGTTCACGATGAAGCCCGGGACATCCTTGGCCACCGTCACGGGCGTTCTTCCGAGCTTCTTGCATATGGAGACCGCTTCGGCGACGACCTTCGGGTCCGTCTTGGAGCCCGGTATGACCTCGACTAGCTTCATCCTGGTCGGAGGGTTGAAGAAGTGAAGGCCTACGAAGTTGCCCTCCCTGGAGGTGGCCGACGCAAGGTCCGATATCCTGATGTTGGACGTGTTCGACGCCAAAATGCATCTGGCTGGAGCCAGGCTGTCGATATCCTTGAAGATGGACTTCTTGAGATCGATGAGCTCCGGCACTGCCTCGATCACCAAGTCGGCGTCCTTCACGGCTGCAGCCAAGTCCCCCGTGAAAGTAATCCTCCCAAGAGCGGCCTGAGCCTCTCCTTCACTCATCCTCTGCCGCTCGACCTGTTTCTTGAGGTCCGCTTCGATCTTGCCCCTTGCCTTCTGAAGTGCTTCGGGATACTTGTCATGGAGGTTCACGCCAAACCCGTTCTGGGCAAAAAGTTGCGCTATGCCGTGACCCATTTCCCCGGCTCCGACCACTGCCACCTTTGCGGGCTCTGTTGTTGACACGAAGATTCCTGCAAGGGACGGCTAAAAAAGGGTTCTTGAAGGACGCCTGGCCGCCAGAGGGACTTCCGCTTACGAACCCCGGCATCGCCTCGACAGCGGAAACGAATCGAACGAACATGATTTAAGGGCCAAAGGGCATATTCAATCGTATGTCAAAGCAGGCGCTTGTGGTGGTCGATATGACGAACGACTTCCTCCTTAAGAGCTACAACCCAGGCTTGGCCCTGGAAGGAGGGATGGCCCTGGTACCGCGCATCAGAAAGCTTCAGGAGGCCTTTCTACGCGCAGGGGCTCCCGTCATATATGTCACGGATCGTCACCTGAAGACCGACTTCGAGCTGAGGAAGTGGGGTCCACACTCGATGAAGGGGACGAAGGGCTCGGCCATAGTCGACGGGCTCTACACCATGGGCCTCTACGTGCTTGAACGGAAATGGAAGAAAAGGGACATCGGGCGGATCAAGAAGGGCCAGCTCCTCTTCGAAGTGGAGAAGGGCACGTACAGCGGGTTCACCGACGACGGCGGCGTCCCGACGGCAATGGACTCCCTACTCAAGAACCTAAAGTTCAGGCCCGGCGACAGGCTTTGCATCACAGGGTTACACACTAACTGCTGCGACAAGCACACCGCGGCCGATGCGTGGTTCAGGGGTTACATCCCGGTGATGGTGAGCGACTGCACCACCGCCTTCGAAGACAGGGACGGAAGCATGGGCATGGGCCATGATAGGGCCCTGAACTACGAGAAGTATTGGTACGAAGCTCAGGTCCAGACATCCAGAGAAGTGGCCAAGAGCCTCAAGTAGGAAGCTCGGATCCGGTGCCCCTTAGGTTCCTGATAGCTTGCGCTAGTCCTGAATATGATTGAAAAAAGGGAGGCCGCCGAAACCTCGGCGGCCAAGAAAAGGAGGGGGCTAACCCGAGGTCGTGGACGATGGCGGAGGCCTTGTCCCCAAGACGACGGGGACGGTCATCGTCTGGCCACTGCGGATTATGGTGACGATGATGGTCTGACCGGGGAGCGTGTTGGCTTCGAGGTATGCGGAGAGCCCGTCACCGTTCAGGATCTTCGTTCCGTTGATGGCCGTTATGATGTCTCCGCCAAGCACGATAGTGTTTCCTTCGACTTGGCCCTGTGTGGTGCCTGCCTTTAGGCCGGCGGTCGCGGCCGGGCCGCCACTGACCAAGCTCTCGATGAGGACTCCGTAGGTCGTGCTCTCGTTCATGGCCTGAGCGGTGGCGAAGTCCATGTCCACCTCAGTTATGCCCAGATACGAATGCAGGGTGTAGTTTCCGGTGGAGACCAGTGGGCCGATCTCCTTCAGTATGGTCTCAGATGGGACGGCGAACCCGATCGCATCGGCGGCGTTGCCCGAGGAATCGGTTGCCGTGGCGGTGGTGATCCCGACCACCTGGTCTTCGTAGTTCAGGAGTGGGCCGCCGGAGTTGCCTGGATTGATCGGGGCGCTCGTCTGGATGGCGTTGGCGATGGCGTATGGGACTGTGCTTTCGTCAATGGTCCTGCCCAAGGCGCTCACCACTCCGGTGGTAACGGTGCCGGTGAGCCCGTAGGGAGCTCCCACAGCCAGCACAGGGTCACCCACGCTCAGGGTGTTAGAGGAGACCATCGTCAGTGGTATGAATTCGCTAGAGGGGGCCTGCACGGAAAGGACCGCCAAGTCGGAGTATGGGTCAGTCCCAGTCACCGTCGCCGCGTAGGCGTTCCCGTCGCTGAAGGTCACTGCGATGTCAGACGCGCCATCGACGACGTGGTAGTTGGTGATGATGACATCCCTGCCGTTCTCGGAGTACACCCAACCTGATCCCTGGACCTCCCCGGTGGATGTTCCGAAGAACGAAGTCGACGATATGGTCCCCGTTATGACCACCACCGAGTCTTTGACCGCGGCATACAGTTGCGCCACCGTTTCGTTGCTGCCGGAGACGACCCCTGTCCCCGTTGAACCTGTACTATTTGACGAGGTGTTCCCAGACGAAGTATTGCTCGAGGTGTTGCTGCTCAGGCTTTGAACTTCGCTCTGCAGGGCCTGCACCTGTTGCTGAAGCTGGCTGACATGCCCGTTCGAAACGACAAATCCTAAACCGCCTCCGATGGCCAAGCCGATGGCGAGGACCATCACCGCTATGATGGCGGTGTAGCTCCTCCTAGCATGTGGCATGGACGTCGGAGGGGATTCCATCGTCGTCAACCGAGCCTACCTCCAACAAACTGAGCCCGGAAGGACGCACCCTCCTTCGATCCTACGCTCTTGTGGCCGGAGCCCGTAGGAGGGGCCCTTCCGGCCCGGACGACGTAGACTTCACGACTTGACATTCGCTTTACGCACCGTTTGTTACTAGGCCCCCTAGTAGCTAACTGTTCTTAAAGGTTACGACATAATATCGTAGCAAATGAAGCGACTCTAGATTCAAGTGAAAAAGCTAAATAGCTACTATAGAGGTTAGTAAGGAGCGTCGAGAGCTTTGGCTGGCCGGAGGTCATACAAGGTGTCCCGGTACAACCTCGATGGAGAGCAATTCGAGGGTTTCCTCGGCCCGTTGGGTGCGGAGATCCTCGAGACCGTCTGGAACTCAGGCGAGGAACCGGTGACTGTTCGTGCAGTGTACGAAGAGGTCAGGAAGAGTACGAAGATCGCCTACACTACGGTCATGTCGACCATGGATCGCCTCTATGAGAAGGGAGTGCTGGACCGCAAGGTCGAGCGAGGGAAGGGAGGGGTGTTCTTCGTCTACTGGCCGAAGCTGGGAAAGAAGAGCTTCGAGGAATCCGCAGTGAGGACCGTGGTGAGCTCCCTCTTCAAGAACTTCGGGAGCACGGTCACCAACGCCCTTGTTGAGGAGGTAGCTTCCAACAAGGAGGACCTGGAAGCACTTCAGAAGCGGATAGATAAGTTAGCCTCCTCCAAGAAAGTGAATTGAGACGAGCGCATCGATCCTCGGGAGCGTCGCGCAGGGACTTCTCCAGCCGTACGTCTACTACGGGGTCGTCCTGCTCACCATCTGGTTCGTGTGCACAAGGCTACTGCTCAGGTGGGGAGGTTTTCTAGGGCGCGGTCTCAGGAGCCTTCTGCTCGTCATCCCCCTCGTCGTTCCGGTAGCTGCCCTTGTCGTTTCGTATTTGGCTAGCTATGTGCAGAGCCTGGCGGTTACGCCCAGCCTTCTCCAGATGTCGGCGTCTGAGGGAGTTGATGCTCCGGCGGCCTATTACGGGCTCAGGCAGGCGCCGGTGCTCTCAATCAGCCCATCCTTTGTCTTGACGGTGGTCGGGGTTGTAGCCCTTTCGGCAGGTGCCGCCGTCTTCGTGCTGACTTTCCTCTTCGGCGGCAGGTTCGCGAAGAGGGCCTTCGGAGTAGTGATGATGGGAGAGGAGGACTATCCTCAAGTGCAGGAGGAGGTACGTCTCGTATCCTCTCGACTCGGCCTCGCCTCCCCTAAGGTCGGGCTGGTGGAAGACCTCCGGCCCAACGCGTTCTCCCTCGGAAGGGGGAAGGGGGCGACCGTCGTCTTTTCACTTGGACTCCTGAACGTCCTCGCCGGCGAGGAACTTGAGGCGGTGATTTCGCATGAGCTTGCCCACATCAAGAATGGTGACTCCACGTTCAAGGCCCTGACCAACGCCCTTGTGGCCATTTCCTTCTTCAATCCCCTCTCTTACCTGACTGCGTCGGCCGCGATGAAGGAGAGAGAGATGCTTGCAGACGAAAGGGGGGCGAGCGTCATCGGTACCCCCCATGCGCTGGCATCGGCGCTCGTGAAGGTTGGAAGAGCCCTCAGGGAGTTCCCTCCCGAGAGGCGACTGACGCGCCTTGCAGCTGCCACCTTCTTGGTGTCATCCTTCGACAGGCACACCTCAATTAGATCGTATCACCCTTCGGTGGAGGCGCGGGCTTGGAACCTCCTTGAAATGAATTCGAAGAGCATCGTGCCCAGGCGCAGGGTTGCGGCCGCTGTTTTGCTTTCATCGATGGTCCTCCTGGGAGGGGTCGCCGCGAGCCTTTATTTCGTCAACCTTCAGGCCCACCTGCTGCAGATCCTCCTCCCCAAGGCACCGACCAGCTTTGTGTATGCATCTCAGCCTAATGCCCCCCAGGTGGGCTTAGCAAGCCACGCTGGAGCCCGATTCTCCTTCCCACGCTTTCGGCCAAAGGATTCTGGCTCGGCCAAGGAGTTGAAGTTCGTCAAGCCCGGCCACTGCCAGCTATCCCATCCGGCCTCTAGCGTCTAGGCGAGCCCCCGAAAGGTTGTTCTGCGTTTAGTCTCGCGGTCTCCTTAGCCTTAGGAAGAGGACAAGGAGGATGGCAGCCGTGGCAACGACGCCCAGGGGAAGGAAGAAGGAATGAAGGAAACCTATGATCGCCTCACCGCTCCTGCCTGCGATGACTCCGAGATACACGAGGGCCGCATCCCATAGGGCTATCCCCACCGCTGAATAGGCCACGAACTTGGCGACGTTCATCTTGGCCAATCCCGCTGGGAACGCGACAAGAGTCCTGACCACCGGGACAAATCTGGCCAGGAGGACCGCAGGGCTTCCGTACGTCCCAAACCACCTTTCGGCCAGCTCTAGATTTCTTTGGTTAAGCCTGACGGTGCCCCCGAACTTCAGCACCGCAGCCCTTCCCAGCGAATACCCGATGGAGTAGTCGATCATCGTGCCGACCAGGCTCCCGGCGCTCGCCACGACGACAACGGTCCAGTACTCGGCCCCGCCCAGATAGACAAGGTAGCCGGCCAGGGGGAGGACTATCTCGCTGGGGATGGGCAGAGTCGCGCTCTCCATGACCATGAGGGCGAATATGCCTAGGAGCCCCGATCGTTGCATGACGCCTAGCACGAAGTTGAAGGTTGAGCCGGAGAGGGAGGAAAGAAGGCCCCCGGAGGCGCCGCTCATGCCTCCAAGGTCCCAGTGTGCCCCGTATTAATGGTTCTTCGAGGCGAAGCCCCGAGAGGTTGTATTCGCCTGCTTAGCCTCTTCTTCACTCCATCTGTTCACCCAGTCGGCGAAGTGCTGAAGGACGTTAAGCAGGTCCTTCCCCTTGGCAGTCAGGGAATATTCGACCCTGGGCGGGGCGGCCGGGTAGACCTTGCGTTGTATTATCCCCAGGCGCTCCAGCTCGGTCAGGCGTTCGGCGAGGCTCGTCGAGCTGATGCCATCGATCCTCTTCTTCAGCTCGTTGAACCTAGCTGGATCCCGGATTCCTAGGGTGTGAATGATCGGGAGGCTCCAGGCCTTGGTCAGCTCGTTCCAAGCGGCATGGATGGCCTTGCTGGCCTCGCATCTGTCGGCGACTTCCTGGTCAAGCTGCGCTGACATAGTCAACTTGGCATTACCTACTAAGTATAAATTTACTACCAAGTATATAAAGATGACCTCCTTTACGGTCGCCGAAGAGAATTGGAAAGCCAGAGCACAAAGTCCGTCTCCTTCACGGAGGAGGAGGTGGAGTTCCTGGCAGAGAACAGGCTAGCCAGGATCGCGACTGCCTCCGCAGGTCTGCAGCCTCATGTCGTTCCGGTGGTCTACGAGTTCGACGGAAATTCGTTCTACTTCAGCGGATGGAACCTGGAGAGGAGCCTCAAGTTCAGGAACATCAGGGAGAACAGCAAGGTCGCCATGGTATTCGATGACCTGCTGAGCGTAACGCCTTGGAGGCCGAGGGGACTTGAGATACGAGGATTGGCCGAGATAGGGTACTCGGGAGAGAGCCCCTACGTCAAGGTCGTCCCTCTCACCAAACGGAGCTGGGGGCTCTAGAGGGAGATTCGGTTGGACATCGCAGCGGTAGAGGATCAGATTACGCGGGTGGTGGCTCGCCTTCAGAGCTCCGTGGTGAGCATCGACAGCGTACGGATGGCCAGGGACTGGAGGTTCGGCTCGGTCCCGCTGGAGGGCCAGGGCTCGGGGGTCATCATCGATGCGAAGGGGCATGTGGTGACGAACAACCATGTGGTGGCGGACGCCGACAGGGTTCAGGTGACCCTTGAGGACGGTCGAACCTTTGTAGGCGAAGTGGTGGGGTCCGATCCGGCCACGGACGTCGCACTCGTCAGGGTGGATGCTTCTGACCTTGTTTCGGCGAGGTTCGCCGACTCGGAGAAGCTGAGGGTGGGCCAGTTCGCTCTGGCGGTGGGGAACGCCCTCGGACTGCCGGGGGCGCCCACTGTGTCGCTCGGCGTGGTGAGCGCGCTGGGGAGGCCGCTTCCGGGCACCGATTTCGTCCTCGAGGGGCTCATACAGACGGACGCCGCCATCAACCCCGGGAACAGCGGAGGGCCGTTGGCGGACATCAACGGCGATGTCATAGGGATCAACACTGCGATGATACCCTTCGCCCAGGGGGTGGGCTTCGCCATCCCGGCTAACACGGTTGCCTCTGTCGTGGGACAGATACTGCGCAACGGAAGGGTCGTCAGGCCTTGGCTCGGGATCTCCGGCGTGGACGTCAACCCGGCCATTTCGAAGAGATACAACCTTGGAGCGGACTCGGGCGTCCTGGTGGCCGAAGTCTCGAGGGGGAGCCCAGCGGAGGAGTCAGGCCTCAGAAGGGGGGATGTGATAGTCGCCGCAGACGCCTCTGAAATCAAGAAGATGAAGGACCTCCTCCAGGCGCTTTCGAAATCCGGAGTGGGGTACGGGGTCAGGCTCTTCGTGAGCCGCTACGGCAGGAAGCAGGAGCTGTCGGCCAGGCTGGCGGAGGCACCGGTCCAAATCACAGAAAGGAGGAGGTGGAGGGAATGACATCTCCCGTGCCATCCCTTGTCTCCTACTCGGACTGCGCTGCGCTTGCCCTGAGGGCGGTCGTCGGCGGGGGCGTCATTGCCACCGGGCCTGCGGTGGGCCTTTAGGGCCTTCTGGAGATGGGCAGGAAGTGGCAGTAGGAATGTTGCAGCTGGCTGAGGAAGTAGGAGGCCTGTTGGGGCTGGCGATGACGGCCCTCTTCGTCACATTCGTGGTCTTCGGCCAGAGGATACAGTACAGGATGACGATGGCTGGAATGAAGAGGTCTGTTGAGCGCCTGAACATGATGAGCGAGAGGGCCCAGAAGCAGACCGTCGAATACCTGACGAGCACGGGGAAGGCGACTGGTGACGTGGCCCAGAGGGTGGGCGAGCTGGTCGACTTCGCCGCCATAATGCCGGTGGACCTCGATCCGAGCGGCATCGTCCCCAAGATAGCGCATGTTGCGAACACCGGCGACGAGCGCATCAGGGCCGAAATCGTCGAATTGATGAAGGAGGGAGACCCCGTTTCCGTCTCGATTGGCCAGAACCTTGTGGAGCTCGCGAGCGCCCTGAGCATGATTCACAAGGTAGTCAGGCATTTCTACATCAGTGGGTCGAAGACAAAGTCCTTTGCGATGCTGTCCCAGCTCCAGATGGCTATGCCTCAGGTGATGGAGCAGGCGCACACCCTGGAGAAGGCCGTCGATTCGGTCAGGCTAGGGCAGCCAGTGGGCGATGGGATCGGTCCGCTGGTGGCTTCGAAGTTCATCGGGAAATCGACGCAGGAGCCCATCGCCAGGGACACGACCCTCTCCACCCTGGAGTACAAGGGACGAACCCTCTATGTGGTCAAGGCGGAGGGCCCGACGGGTTACGTCGGACAGCCGGGGATAGCGATTCAGAAGGTGGTGGAGGAGATGAAGGTCCCGCTGAACAGCATAATCATGGTGGACGCCGCACTGAAGCTGGAAGGGGAGCCGACGGGAGAAGTGTCGGAAGGGGTGGGAGCCGCCATCGGAGGGATAGGCGTGGAGAAGTTCCAGATCGAGGAGGTGGCGACAAAGCACGGCATACCCGTGTACGCAGTGCTGGTCAAGGAGAGCGATTCCGAGGCGATAACGACCATGAAGCAGGAGATCGTCGACGCCATACCTCGGGTCATGGGCATGGTCTCCAGGATCATTGAGCAGAGGACGAAGGAAGGGGAGAAGGTGCTGTTGGCGGGAATCGGCAACACGCTGGGCATCGGTCAGTGAGCCTTCAGGCCGGCAGGCTGAAGCCCTAGCTGGGAGCCTTCAACCTTTCCAAGTACTTTTTGCGCAGCTTCGCCACCTTGGGAGCGATGATCATCCGGCAGTAGGGCTGGTAGGGGTTCTTCCTGAAAAAGCCCTGGTGGTAGTCTTCGGCTGGATAGAAGGCCATGAAGGGCAGGACCTCTGTGACCGCCTCCCTCCCCCATATGCCTGACTCGTTGACCATCTTGATGGCCGCCTCTGCCTCGGCCTTCTGGACATCGTCGTGGTAGAGTATAATCGAACGGTATTGCCTCCCGATGTCTCCTCCCTGCCTGTTGAGCGTGGTGGGATCGTGGAGGGTGAAGAAGACCTCGAGGAGTTCCCTGTAGGAGATCACCAACGGGTCGAACGTCAACTGGACCACTTCGGCATGGCCGGTTTCATCTGTGCACACCATCTCGTAGCTCGGGTTGGCCACGTGGCCTCCGGAGTAACCGCAGACGACCTTCTCCACTCCGTTCAACTCGCTGAACACGGCCTCCAGGCACCAGAAGCATCCGCCGCCCAAGGTCGCGACCTCCGACATCGGGCCCTTTTCGCCATCCATAGGTGTCAGCAGGCTGGCCTGGGAAGGGAGCTGATTTAACCTGCTTGCAGGAAAAGGGATGCGGCCCCGGGCTGGAACCCGGGGAACCGACCTTGCTTGTTACTGGACAAAGTTCTACTACACTTAAATATCCAAATAGCATACCCGCTGTTGAAGGAAAAGTGCCGGCAAAGAAGAAAGCCGCTAAGAAAGGCAAGAAGAAGTAATCGGATTTCGCTATTCTGTGATGCGAAGAAGGAGGCATCCAGCATGAGCTCCCCGTTTCCCTTTTTGGGAGAGCTTCTCCACACTAGCGACTGCTCAAGAGGGGCTCAAGCCAGGTAAGGAAGATCACCCAGGAGTAGCTGACTACTTCTTCTTGATCCAGCTGGTTATCGAGAGAACGTGACCGTCAGGGTCGCGGAAATCGGTAGCGAAGAGTTCGGAAGATCCATCGCTGGTGACCGCCCTAGGGGGATAGGAGAAGGAGATCCCCCTGGCCGTAAGGGCCTCGAACGCTGATCGCACGTCCGGCACTTGAAGGACTATCTCGGTCAGGTCAGGAGGATCTCTACGGTCACTCTGACGAAGGGCGAGCTCGACGCCTCCGCCATCGAAGAAGGCGAATTCGCCCGGGATGGTGTACTTGATCTTCATTTCCAGTTTCTCTTGGTAGAAGGAAATGGATTTCGCTAGGTCCTTGACCGGAAGGATCACCTGGCCGACCTTTGGGCTGTCCACGGTGGCCTTTGGCCAAGGATTCGTAATTTATCGTTTTCCTGTCTTTCAGGTTCTGCCGCCTGCGAATCCTCCAACCGCATAATAGCTCACGCTGGCCAGAAGGGGTGACAAAGAAACTGGAGTGAACTCGCCGTCTAGGCCGCGTTCTTCCTTCCGCGTCGGATTGCGATGCCCAGACCCGTTATTGCAAATGCGGCTGCTATGGCGGCGGCGATCCCGATCAGAAGGAGGTCGCTGCTGCCCTTGGTTGTAGCCACTGCTGGGATGGGATTGGTAACTACGGGACTCTGGGTGGCCTCGGCCGTGGTCTGCGCTGAAGTCGTTGGGTTCTGAGTCACCGCCTCTGTGCTCTGCGCAGTCGTGGTTGGGTTCTGAGTAGTTGTGCCCGGGCTCAGCGTTTCCGTAATGGGTGAAACCTGGTCCTGGATTGTAGGAGTGCTCGAGCTGCTGTCGCTGGAATACTCGACGCTAATGGAGGCGGGGACTCCCTCGGTGCCGTCAGAGATCGAACCCGAGGAGGCGGTATTGGTGGGCACGGAGGCCACGGAAGGCGTGGGGGCCCCCGAGACTTGGTCGGCCGGCATATACCAGTACGACGAGTCTTGAACGTGAAGGGTTATGGTGGTGCTGTTCTGAGGCGGAATGACTAACGACGAGCCTCCAAGGCCGACATAGATCTGGTTCCAGTAGACGGTGATGTTGATGGTTTCGCCGCCGATATTGACTGGTATGGTCGTGGCGTTCGGAGTAATGTTCACCTTGATCCAGTCCCAGGCTGTGACATCAACGGGGACGGCGGGAACTGTGAGGTTCGCCATGCCGTCGCTCCCTGTCACGGCACTAAGCCTTAGGTTCGCGGCGGGCCCATACCACCAGTACCAGGCTCCCACCACCGAGGCCGACACCGAGGCGCCGGCCACAGCCGTGCCATTGACGAACTGGACTTTCACCGACACTTTGGTGAGGGTGATGTTCTCGATGGGCACCGTCTTGATGTTGAGGGTGACAGGTCCGGAGATCTGCTGTAGGAGGAATCCGTATTCGATGTCAGGATACTGGAATGGAATCGGGATAACGGTCGGCGATGTGGATCCCGTAGACGAACCCGCTGAGGCCCCCTCTCCAACCAGTGGGATGGGTGTGGGGACCACCTGCGTTTCGTTCTCAGCGGTCACCGTGAAGAGGTATTCGCCGGTCGGCAACTCGAATCCAGCAGCGGGATAGATCGTCTGGGTGGACGACACGAGGGAGCCGGTCGAGTTGTAGGCGGCGAAGGTGAAGGTTCCCTCTGTTATGTTGGTGGTCTGCGCGAGGACTTGGACGTTGTCGTATGTGGCGGTGGCAAACGCCGGGCTCCCCGAGAGTACCCCGAGGCCCGCGAATAGCACCCCCACCAGGGATACGGAGAGAAGAAGTGCGATCGTTCTCTTGGCGTTATTCGAAGCGAAGCTGTTCCGCAACTTGACGTTCATCGGCCCATGTCATCAATGGACGAACCATAGCTCTACCCCCAAGAACAGGCGTTCAAATCAGATGAACGGCGAGGATGGTCACCGAAGGCCATTCTGGACTGGGGGCCTCCGTGAGCTGTCAAGGCTTAATAGGTGCAGCAAGAGTATCCGCCGCCGTATGAACGCGAAGACCCTGTTCCTGGCGACGCGGCCCTGGTCCTTCACCATGACCTTCTCGTCGGTGACCTTGGGGACCCTGATTGCCGCCCTGGCGGGGAGCTTCAATGTCTTCCTATACGCCCTTACGCTCGCCGGGATGATCGCGTTTCATGCGGCGACCAACCTTCTGAACGATTTCTACGACGTGAGACATGGGGTCGACAAGGTGGGAGCGCCCACCACCAAGTACCGTCCCCATCCGTCCGCCACGGGACAGGTGTCCCCCTATACGATACGGAGTTGGGCTGCGGCCTTCTACGTCATAACCCTGGTCATAGCGGGGTATCTCTCGTTCGAGACCAGCCCCTGGGTGATCGTCCTCGTGGTGGCTGGCATCCTCGGCAGCGTCCTTTACACGGCTGACCCGGTTGTGCTGAAGGCCAAGGGGCTGGGCGAAGCGACGGCGTTCATCATGTGGGGGCCCCTGGTCCCGCTGGGGGCGTATCTGGTGCAGACTAAGACCTTCTCGTCCTCCCCAGTAGTCGCGGCCATCCCCATAGGCATACTCGTAGCTGAGGTCCTGCTCGCCAACAACATCAGGGATATCGACTATGACGGCTCGATGGGTGTGAGGACGGTAGCGGTCAAGCTCGGGCGGAGGGCCGTGACCCTCTACGGGGTCCTCCTCCTCATAACCTACGCCTGCGTCCCCCTCTTCATAGCCGCAAAAGTGCTCCCTTTGTGGTCACTGCTGACATTCTTGACCCTGCCCGGGGCCTGGGGACTGTGGAAGATGTTCAAGGGGAAGGTGCCAGATAATGCTGACCCGAGGACGGCCGCGATCGCGTTCCAGTTTGCCCTCCTCTACATGCTCTCCATCCTGTTGCAGATCGTGATTCCCATTCACCTCTTCTGAGCTTCCCAAGACGGAATCGACTGTCCCGCTACGAAAGAGCCAGAGCCTCCTCTCTTTCGGCGAATGCGGTTGGTTTCATGTGACTATTAGTGACTAGTACTTAGCGCTAAATAGTTTACACACATAAGCAATATAGGCTGTTCATGCATAACCGGAATCGGACGGCGAGCAGAACTGGTCACCGCCCGGGTGAAAAAGAAATTGACGCAAGCTGTGTTTGCCGAAGAGTTGGGCGAGGAATTCTGGGTTCAAGACTTGATGGAGCAGATCGCATCCCGGGTGCCTGTGGGCTACGAAATCCACGGCACAGCCGAGCGCGACAACCAGGGTGTAGTGCTGTTCGCGTATACCGTCGTTCGAGACTGGGATGGGGAGGACCTCCCTCTAACCTACGGCCTGAAAGAGTTCATGGTCAACCAGGTGGACACCATCCTGAACGAATGCTTCGAGCAGACCCCCTGGATACAGGGGATAATCTACGCTGGCACGTTGCTGGCCTAGCCGCAGGATCGCGCTCAAACCAACCATGGGCCTCTGGCAGGCCGTCCGTTCTTGCGACCTTCCCGCGTGCAGCCCCTGTGCTGAACCGCGTCGTTCATCCTATTTTGTCGAGGCTCCACTCACGGAGACAGGGAGAAGGAAGGCAATCCTCTAGCTGCCGCCGCCTGTCTTGGCCCTATTCCTGAATACGTAGAGCAGGAGGAGCAGCTCAACGATGATGTTCCCTGCTGCGAAGAGGAGGGTGGACTTCACTATGACGGTCACTACATAGAACACCAGAAGCGAAATCAGCACCCACACGAAGACGAAATCCGAGGCCATGTGGGAAACGGTCGTGGGGGTCCTGGTCGTGCCCGCCGGGGTCCTCCTCTTCGCGTAGAGGAAGATGCTGGCGACTATCAGGAAGGCTATGCTCCAGCTTATGGTGACGACATACCACTCGAAGAGAGAGACGCCCGCCATCTAGACCTCCCCCTTCAATAGCCACACACCTTGTAGAAGAAGACCTTCCCAGCGTCGACCAGCAAAAGGTAGGTGGCCACCATCAGCAGCATGAGGGCCCAGTAGCTGGACGGAAGGGCCGTGAAGCCAAGGAAACCCCCAAGCGACGTGAACGGAAGGATGGTCCCGAAGGCCACACAGGCGATGGTAAGGATGGCGAGCCACTTCCCAGGCTTGCTCGAGAAGAACGGGAACCGCCTCGTCCTGATGACGAAGATGATCAGGACCTCTGTCCAGAAGGACTCCACAAACCAGCCGCTCTGGAAGAGCGCGGCATGGGCGGGGGTCTGGGCGTTGAATATGAACAGCATTATGCCGAAGGTCAGGAAGTCGTAGACTGAGCTGAAGGGCCCGAAGAATATAGTGAACCCGCGGACGAGGGGGATGTCCCAGTGACGCGGCCACTTGGTGTCCTCAGCATCGACGGTGTCGGTGGGGAGTGTCAGGTTGGCCACGTTGTAGAGGAGGTTCATGAAGAGGATCTGCATGGGTAGCATGGGCAGGAAGGGCAGGAAGAGCGACGCCGCAGCGGCGCTGAACATGTTGCCGAAGTTTGAGGACGTGCCCATCAGGACGTATTTGATGGTGTTGCCGAAGGTCTTCCTTCCCTCGTCTATCCCCCTTGCGAGGACCATCAGGTCCTTCTCCAGGAGCACGACGTCGGCTGCCTCCTTCGCCACGTCCACGGCGGAATCAACGGATATGCTAGCATCGGCTTCGTAGAGGGCCGGGGCGTCGTTGACGCCGTCGCCCATGTAGCCCACGATGTGCTTGTCCTCCTTGAGAGCCTTGATGATGTCCAGCTTCTGTTCGGGCGTGACCCTGGCGAAGATGTTGGCCTCTTCGACGGCCGACTTGAGGTCCGTCCAGCTCAGCTTCTGGAGATCGGGGCCATCCAGGACCCTCACCACGGGGACGTTGAGGTCTTCGCAGACCTTCTTGGCGACGAGTGCGTTATCTCCCGTCAGGATCTTGGTCTCCACGCCCAACTCCTTCAGCCTCTTGATCGCCGCGGTGGCCGAGGCCTTCGGAGGATCCGTGAAGACGAGGAATCCTAGAAGCGTGAGGGCGACCTCGTCCTTGGTCGAGTAGGAGTCCTTCGCCTCGATGCTCTTATAGGCGATGGCCAGAAGCCGATACCCCGACTGGGAGAGATCGGAGAACTTCTTGTTGGCGGCTATCAGGATCTCATCGTGGATGGGGAGCGACGTTCCGCCGGAGTCGTAGAAGGTGCACTTGGCGACGACGGACTCTGGGGCCCCTTTCGTGAGCAACATGAGCTGATCGTCGTGCTTAACAACGGCTGAGATCATGCGCCTCTGGTAGTCGAAGGGGATATCGTCGACCTTAACGTAGGCCTTTATCTCCTGTGAGAGGCCCTTTTCGTTGGCGTAGTTCCATATGGCGACGTCCATGGGGTTCCCGGTGATGGTTTCGCCCACCGTTGCACTGTTGCAGAGGAGGGAGTAGAGGAGGGTCCTCTCCTCATGATCTTTGTCCAGCGAGTAATAGTCCTGCAGGACGATCTTCCCTTCCGTAAGAGTCCCAGTCTTGTCCGTGCAGAGGATGTCCATGTTCCCGAAGTCCTCCATCGAGACCAGGCGCTTCACGATCACGTCCGACTTGGCCATCCTGTGGGCCCCGTTTGAGAGCGTGACGGTGACCACGGCGGGCATAAGTTCGGGAACAAGGCCGATGGCGATGGCCAAAGAAAACAGGAGGGAGTTGATGATGTTATGACCCAGGAGGGCGTTGAGCGCAAAGACGCCCGCGGAAAGGAAGAGCGTCAGGACGATGAGGAGATTCCCGTACGACTTGATGCCCCTTTGGAACTCCGTCAGGGGGTGCGGACGGGTGAGGCTCTTCGAAATGCTCCCGAATTCGGTGTTCCTCCCCGTCCTCGTGACGACTCCTTCACCGCTTCCTCGGGCTATGTTAGTTCCCATGAAGAGGCAGTTGGTCGCCTGCTGGGCCATCGGGTCTTGCGTCAGCACCGCCGAAGCCGACTTTGCCGCGGGGAAGGACTCGCCCGTCAGCGTCGCTTCATCGACCTCCAGGTCTTTAGCGTCGACCAGCCTGACGTCTGCGGGGACTATGTCCCCGATGTAGACCGAGATCAGGTCGCCCGGCACGATCTGCGAGGCAGGCACCTCCTTCGTCTTGCCCCCTCTCGTGACGGTGGCCTTCATCGAGACCTTCTTTTCGAGGTTTTCGACCAGCCTTGCAGCCCTGTATTCGTTGTAGAAGCTGAAGACGACGCTAAGGGCGATGATTATCATGATGATGTAGGCCTGCTGGGCGGATCCCGTGAAGATCGAAATCACGGCGGTGACCAGAAGGATGAGGACGAGCGGGTCAAACTGGCGGAGGATGATCCTGCCCACGTTCAAGCCTTCGCGCGGCAGCTCGTTCGGGCCGTATTTGACGAGGCGTCTAGCGGCCTCCTCCTCGGTGAGGCCGTCGGGGGTCGTCTCAAGGGCCTTGAAAACTTCGTCTGGCTGCAGCGCAAGATAGTCCCGGTGGGTGACCAGCACCTCCTTCGTGGACTTCATCAGAACAGCCAGCTTACAACTGAGCCAAAGCGGAGGGGTGTATACGCTTTTCGGTGCAGCGGTCGTAGGCTCGGGTTAGGCGGGTACCTTCTGGACTTCGATCATGGCGAGATCGGGGATGGCCGCCTTGACGCTGGATTCAAACCTTTGAATGATCTCGTCTGCTTCCTTCATGCTGATATCGGGATTGAAGCTGCATTTCATGACGACGTAAAGCTTGTCGCCGGCCCTTCGAATCTCGGGCTTGCTCATGTCCTTGATCTCGGGGAAGCGCTTCTTTACGTGGTCTATGTACCACCTGATCTCGGTGCCAGCCCCCGACCTCTCGCTATCTACAAGCTCCTCCACCGATTCCTCATGTATCAGGACTTCGACTATGTTCGGATCGGCCGCCTTCAGGTTCTTCTCGATTTGCTCGGAGACCTTGTGGGCCTGCTTTACGGTCATGTTGGCACTGACCTCGAGGTGGAAATCGATGCCGAGCTTCCCGTTGACCTTGTGGATGTGAACGTTGTGGGCTCCCCTCGAGCCTGGGACACTTTCGGCCACCTCCTTGACGAGCTTCCAGATGTGGTCCCTGTCGCTGCCGGCGGGCTCGCTGCGTATGAGGACCCTGGAATCTGGGAGGATGTCCTTCACTTCGTTTTCGATCGTCAGGGCCGTGCGATGCGTCTCCTCGTAGTTTGACTTCGAATCCAGCCAGACTCCGACCACCACAACGGGCTTCTTGCCTGTGAGGTCAACGCGAACCCTTCTGACGCTCTGCACGTTCTTGACGTCCCGAACCTTCCTCTCGATCATTCGGGAGAGCTCAGACGAAGAGCGCTCGAAGAAGGGAATGGGCAATGTCCGGCTCGAACTTAGCCCTCTTCGTTAGATAAACCTTGACTTCGAATGTTTGGAAATGGGGGTTCGGCGACTTGAGTTCACCGAAGCTGGCCCGAAGTGACGGTGACGGCCCGGCCACCCAGCATGACGCGCCCGCCCTGCAGGCGCACTTCGACCACCCCTCCCCTTGCGGAGGCCTGGTAGCCCACCATCTCCTTCATGCCCAGCTTCGCGCCCCAATAGGGACCAAGGCTGCAATGGGCGGAGCCCGTCACCGGATCCTCGTTGATGCCGACCGCTGGAGCGAAGAACCTGGAGACGAAGTCATATTTTTTGGACTTCGAAGGCGAAGTGACGATCACACCCCTAGTGCCCACCCTGGCCAACGCGGCGAAGTCGGGGGCCATTCGTTTCAGCTAATCCTCTCCCTCAACCTCGACGAGATAATCGTCCTTGCTTCGACCGGTAAATTTGGGAGAGGCGCCGAGCGCCGCCTCCAGAGCCTTCAGCGGTTTCGTGGCCACCGGAGGCCTAGGGGGGAAGTCGAGTTCGATGAGGTCATCCCTGCGACGGGCGAGCAGCCTACCGCTCTTGGTGTGAAACGCGATGGTTCTCGAAGAAGGGACCGCCTCCTCTTCGAAGAGCGCGTGCGCGCTGGCGAGGGTGGCGTGGCCGCAGAGGCTGACCTCCACCTTTGGAGTGAACCACCTGAGGCCATATCCGTCCTTTCTGGGCTGGAGGAAGGCCGTTTCGGAGAGGTTCATCTCCCTGGCGACCGCCTCCATCCACGACGCCGAGACAGGCTCGGTGAGGAGGCACACGGCGGCCGGGTTTCCGGTAAACATCGTATCGGTGAAGGCGTCCACATGGTACAACTTGAAGGGCAAGATGGAGTGGGTTCGGGCTTGGAAGTAGATAACTGATGCTTCAGGAATTCGGAGGGCTGGAAAGAGGTCAACCCTAAAGTCGAAGCATGGGAGCCCAGCTGGAGGAGTGGCAGAGCAGAATGAGTGAATTCAAGTCAGAACCCGTCGGGGAGATCGCGTTAGGGGATAGGTCCACCGTAAAGGTGTCCACTTTCATTGGTAGGGACGGAAGGAAGAGGGTGGACATCCGGCTGTTTGTTGCCGGGGAGAGGTACAGTGGGCCGACCAGGAGGGGGGTGTCTCTTCCGGTCGAGAAGCTTGGAGACCTTATGGTGCTGCTCCAGAAGGCTCAGTAGTCCAAGGAAAGCCACCGACGGACCTGCTTCATGCGGAGGCCTTGACCAGGGTTCATTCTGTTTCGTCAGCGAGGGCATCGAGTTCTCCTCCGAACCCCCACTTCCTCGCTAACTCGTCGGATTCCGCTTCTCTCCTTCTGGATTCCTCAGGGCGAACGTTGTCGTTGAGCCACGCATGGGCGAGCTCATGGGCGACAACTGCCACACGGGCTCGCTCGGAAAGCTGAAGCAAGATGTCTACGTAAAGCTCGATTCGCTGCACGACGACCTCTTCGTTCCAGCTGGAGGGTCCGAGAAAGGCCCTTCTTTCATACGTTATCCTTCTGGTCAGGCCAGCAAGGGTGCCGGTCTTCGAGGTCCCCTTTGCCGTTATGGAGGCCAGGGTGGGGATGTTGGTGGCAGAGGCCGGTAGCCTTGAGAGCGTCTCGTTCAGGGCATGGCGAACGGCTCGATTGCTCACATGGATCCTGGTGGCCCGTCGACGCCCGCGATGCCCCACGGGCCCCTGAAGGACCAAGCTCTCACCCATGACGGGACGCCTGGCTAGGGACCCAATTTCAACAGTTCTGAATAAACTCTCAAGTGCAAATCTATTGGTTCCACTACTGATGCATATTCGCCATATAATGAAAGACGGCTCGTCTTAAATCGCCACCATTCATTAATTGAAATCGAAGATGCGAATTTCGCGGAAAGAACGTGAGGCGATCCCGACGCGATCTGGGGGGAGGTTTGCCTCCTGGGCACCGAGCCTGCCTAGGGATGATGGGCCGTGAGCCAGCGGATGCTCGAACGTTGGGAGAGGCAGGTGTGGGCGGACATGGAGCAGCTGGGTAGGAGGGCCGCCATGAGCTCGTCGACACAGTGGAGTTCCATGTCTCCACTTCAGCTGAGGCGAGAAATAGAAAGGCTAGAAGCCAGCTTCCGGACCAACTGGAGACAGATTGCCTTCCTGCAGGGCCAGCTCCGGGTTGTGGATGACCGCTTCAGGGGGAAGAAGCCTCTTGGTGCCAACCTTAAGGGATACCTGGAGGCCTCAAAGTCCAAGTCCCTGAAGGAATGGCTCTAGGCCTGACGATGTAATCAGCTGCAAGACGCATCTTTTTATCTTGCCGACGGCTATGGGTATCAGTGCGCCGAAGCCTGTTCGTTTCTCTTGGGACCAGTTCAGATGTAGGGGACTTCCTGGAGAAGGCGGTGGCTGAAAGCCTGCGAAACAAGGGGTTCGCCTTGAAAGCCAACAGGCGGGGGTGCGACATAGTGGCGGAGAAGGACGGGAAGAGGGTGATCATCGAATGCAAGATGAACGTGAGGAGGAGCAACTGGTTCCAGGTCCTCAACCAAGTGCGCAGGTACAGGGACGAGCTGAAGCCCGAAGTCACTATCCTGTTGGTGGGGAATATGCGCGTATTCGGTCCCCTGTGGGATGCGTGCAGCAGAGAGGGGATACGACTCCTCCCGTGCTGGAGCATCTACCAGGACGCCTTCCCATTCGTGAGATATGATCCTTCTAGAGGTGCACTTAGCAGCGCGGAAGGTCCGCAGCAGCTGACAGTCAGGGGAGACGGGAGGGCATGATGACGAGAGTTGGAGCAGCGGTGGTCGCCTTGGCGCTCGTCCTGGCTGTGAGCCAGGCGGCGGCCGCAAGCTCGGCTGATTATGGCGCGCTTGCCGAAAGGCTGAGCGACATCTCCTCAGCTGCGAACGTCGTCCTGTCGGAGGAGAGGGGGATGGTCGCCGGCGTTGAAAATGGGACTTCGAGCTCGTCTGCATGCGCCGTCTCCTTGCAAGCCTCCATGGACAAGCTGGTTACGATCAACTCCACCTGCCAGCAACTCATCTCTCAGCTCGATGAACTCGCCGCAGAGGCGAACTCAGCGAGCCTCATGCCACAGCAGAGATGCAGCCTATTGGACGGGATTGACGCCCTATCGGCCAGCCTGGCCGAGGCCCAAGGTGAAATCACCGAGGCGGTAATCGCGGCCAACCATTCGATACAGGGTAACTCACAGCGCTCGATGTCCATGTGCGTAATGTGCCAGTGGACGATCGTCGCTGCGTGCATTTCACTGACGATGGCTCTCGCAGTGATCTACAGAAAAGTGCTGGAATAGGCCGCCATGGCGGCATCAGGGAGGATGCTTTGGCCTTCTAACCCAGGCCAGCACGGCCACGGCAGCCAGCAGCGCCACTCCGGCGGCCACGACTACTTCGCCGGCGAAGAGCAAAGAGGGCGAAGCTCCCGTGGCGGTAACAGTGGTGGTCTGAGCGACGGTGGAGGTCACGGTGGAAGTCATGGTGGGGGTCACGGTGGGAGTGGATGTAACCGTGGCCGTCGTGGTGGAGACGG
The DNA here is from genome assembly GCA_964475215.1 of uncultured Nitrososphaerales archaeon. GTDB lineage: Archaea > Thermoproteota > Nitrososphaeria > Conexivisphaerales > DTJL01 > DATKKG01. The sequence continues at coordinate 11,662 of CAYYVT010000062.1, read as the reverse complement.
CCGTGGTCGTGATGGTGGCGGTGGTGGTAGCTGTGGTCGTAGCCGTGGTGGTAGCGGTGGTCGATATCTCGGTGGGGATTATGATCGGGGGTGTGGAGTTGCCCGGCCCCACGAAGTTCATGCCTTCGATCACCTCGGGACGGGGCGACTGAGAGAAGTCAAAGGAGTTCATCATGTTGTTCGCAAGGACGTCCCTGTCGCCGAGCGAGGGCAGGTTGAAGTTCGCCTCTGCGAACTTGAGCATCGATGCGAATTCGTACTGCGTATTGTCGATGTAACCAGGCTTGGCCCATGGGGATATCACGAGCGTGGGAACGCGGAAGCCCTCGCCGTAGAGATCCACCTGAGGCGGGGCGACGTTGTCGTAGAAGCCTCCATAGTCGTCCCAAGTGATTATGATGGCGGTGGATTGCCAGTACTGGCTCTCCATCACCTGGTTGACAAGGTAGCTCACGTAGTCCATGCCGCAGTCGCTCCTCGCGGGCGGGTGCTCGTCCACGGAGATGCCCTTGCAGGCAGAGGGATAGGTGGGCGGAGTCCATGCGCCTGGGATTATCCAAGAAACCGCCGGCATGTTGCCGGTTTGGATGTCGGTGATGAACGACTGTGTGTTCTTCACGTGCTCGGTCAGCTGCTCTGGATGCTCCTGGAAGTAGCTGAAAAGAGGCAGAACGTTCCAAATTGTGGGCGCCGTAGCGTTCGCGTCACCGTCGTACCAAGCCCAGCTCAATCCGGCCAGGCTCATCTCCTGGGCCAAAGTAGCCCAGGTCAAGTTGAAGACGGACCATGGGACCGCGGCGCCAGGGTTGTCGATGATCCCATTGTCTAACACCCAGCTATAGTTCAGGGTGACGGGCCCGTTGCTGCCGGAAGCGATGTAGAGGTGATTGGGAAAGGAGGGCCCCATCTCAGAGGAGAAGAAGTCGTCGTCGAGGGTGTAGTAGTTGGCGTAGTCCCAGTAGTAGGGTATGTCCTGCCTGTCGTAGTATCCCATGGTCAGGTTGCTCCCCTCGGCTGCCACGAAGCCATCCATCTTGCCGTTGTCGTAGGCCTCATGGGCGACGGCCCAGGCATGGCTGAGGTCGCCTGCGATGTTCTCGTTGTCCATGGGGAAGGGGGCCATGGCAGTGTTTGCGATGGCGGCCAAGTCATCCGCATCGACCCCCGCCGGGAGCTGGTCTGGGTCGGAAACGCCAGGGGGAAGCTCGTCACCTACAATCATTATGGGTTCGGTGACGTTCAGGTGGAAGGGCTGCACGGAACCGTTGTCGCTGTCCAGGCTGACGGGGACCGACGTCTTGGACGAAATCCCGACGACCCCCGGATAGGTGCCGAAGTAGTTGTCGAACGAATGGTTCTCTTGGACGATGAAGACTATGTGCTGAATCTTGCTGGACGGGTTGGCCTGAATCGCGATGACCCCGACGGCGCTCACTATGAGAACGAGAACAACGAGCGCAGATGCAACCATCCTGATCCTCAATCTGGCTCGGTATATCGAGGAGTAGGCAGCGGCCTAAAAACGTGTCTGAGGTGGGCCATTCGTCGCTTCCGGGATGCGCCCTGACCCTACTGCTTCGGCGCTTCCTTAGTGAGCTCCATCAGTTTGTAGGCATCGAGCTCGGCGTTCTTCAGGATCGCCGCGGCGGTATCCTTGGTGACATAGTTGGCCTTGGCGGCGACGGCTAGCGCCTTGGTCATTGAGTCCACGAGGATGACGATGAGGACCTCCTTGGCCGGGTACTTGGCCTCGAAGGCAACGTTGAAGGCCTGCCTTGCAGAGACCCCTATGTCGCTGATGAATGATTCGATGTCAAGCCTGACGTCCTTCTCGGCTATCAAGAGGCCGTTCCAGTAGACCATCGAGAGGGCCATGCCGGCCTTGATGGGCTTCATCCCCAGCTTGGAGAGCAGCGAGGCCAGCCTCGTGTTAATCGTGTCGCCTGGGCTCGCCACAACCGTGTCCTTGGTGACCCAGATGCTGCCTGATTCAATCTTGGTGATGACCTTGGAGTCCTTGAACTCGCTAAGCACGGGACCGGGCGGGATGCCCGTGTTGCCTGCGGGGACGACTATCTCCTCGGTGGCTACGTCGCCCGCCTTGGCCGGCAGGTAGATCTTGCCCTTCTCTAGGAGGAGGTTGAGCTTGAACGGGTTCATGTTGGTAAAGAGGAAAAGGTTCTGGCCGGTGAGAGACGGGTGGAGAGACTTCAGGTTCTCCTTCTCGACCGCGTCAAGGGCCTTCGCAGCTATGCGGTTCTTGGCGACGGCAAGCACAAGCTCTCCCCTGAACTTCCGCCTCAGCTCCATTATCTGAGTGGAGCGGACCTTGTTCAGGTTGGCAAGGGCGATGACGTCATACTTCGAAGCAAGCTCCTTGATCCTGCTGAACTGTTGGACCTTGCTCTCGGGATACTGCTTGGCTACTGCCATCGAAATCAGGCTCCCGAACCCTTGGCGATGCCGCCCATCGAAAGCTTGACCCCGTACTTCTTGACGCTCTTGATGCCGCCGGGTATCTTCTTGTCGAGGCTGTCCAGGACGGCAAGGGCGTTGTCAGCGAGCTTGTCGCTCTCCATGTCCTCGGTCCCTATCTTGCAGGATATGGCGCTGTGGGCCCTGGTCCTTACGCGCACGCTACCCCTCAGCCGTTCGATCATGGCGTCCAGCGGGGAGCTGACCGTGATGGGGAGAGGCATCTTCCCCCGTGGGCCCAGGTAGGGGCCTAGCGACTTGCCCACCCTTGGCATCAGGGAGGTGTCCGCAAGGAAGAAGTCGTTCTCCCTTGCGAGCTTCTTGGCGTCCTTCTTGTTTGTCCCGAGCCTGTCCAGCTCGTCGGGGGCAACTATCTGCTCGACGTTGGCCCTCTTGGCCCTCAAAGCCAGATCTCCCGAGGCGAGCACGCATATCCTCGCCTTCTCGGCGACCTTGTTCGGGAGGCTGACGGTGTCGTTGATGCTGACATCGGCGGCCTTGACCTTGAAGGGGTCCATGATTACATACAGCTCCACGGACTGGGTGAACTTTCGTTTCGAGGCCTTGGACTTGGCCTCGTCAATCATCTTGATGAAAGAGTTCCTGTCTGCCAATTCTAACTACCTTGACCCATCAGCTGCTGGTCCCACTTCCCCTCTTCGACCTCCACGAGGAAGACACGTGGGTCCTTCCCTTCGATGGTGATGCCCATGCTGACGCAGGCGCCCACGATCTCCCTGGCCGCCGACTTGTAGGTGGCTGCGTAGGTCTTCCCGAACTTGATCTTGGCCAGCTTGAGGAGCTGGTCCACCGTCAAGTTCCCTGCGAAGGTGGCCTTGGGGGTTCCCGAACCCTTGGCTATCTTGGCCTCCTTCGCGATGAGAGCTGATGTCGTGGGCAGGCCTACCTCTACTTCGAAGCTCTTGTTCTCGGTGTCGACGGACACCTTCACTGGGACGCGCATCCCAGAGTATTCGGAGGTAAGCTCGTTGATCCTCTTGACGACGGCAACGACGTTGACCCCGAGAGGGCCGAGGGCCGGTCCCAGCGGCGGCCCAGCGTTGGCCTCACCGCCGGTGACCAAGAGGTTTATGACCTTGTTTTCACCCATTTCGTATCCCTTCCTAGACCGTAAGCGCACAGACTCCCCTTACACTGGCACTTAAAAGTTGTCCTCTTGGCGCCGCCTACTTGCCGGCCGAGACGAGCTTCAGGTAACCCGCGTCTATGGTGACCTGAAGCTGGTAGGGGGCGTCGATGAGAGTGACCGTGGCCTCCTTCTTGGCGGTGTCGTACCTGCCGACCTTTGCCCTCATGCCCTTGAAAGGCCCGCCAGTGACCTCGACTATCTGGTCCACCTTGAGCTCCTCGATGGGGGGCTTCGCTGCGATTAGGGAGGCGATGTCGGCCAGCGTCATCACGCCTGGCACGTAGCTCCTGACGTGTTTGACGCCGGAGACTGCGTCGCTTACGGCCTGCGCCGAAAGGGCCTCTATCAGGAGGTAGCCCTTCATCTTCTCGCTATAGATCAGTGAAAGGACCGGGGTCTTCCTTGCTTCGACCCTATTCGCTACGAGGTTGACGACGTTCCGCTCCTGCCCTCCTGTGACCTTGACTACAAAGATGTGAGAAGGGGACGACTTGACCTCTACGGCCAAATGCCTAAGCCACCAACTTGAGAAGGGTGGCGACGATGGAAGAGCTGCTGGGGGCCAAGAAGTTGCTGATGATGGTCGCCACCATGTGTATGACGAACGCCACTCCGCCCACCACCGCCACGCCGAGGAGGACGAGCTTCATATAGAGCGTAAACTCGGCGGCGTCGCTCTTCTTGCTGTACTTGAGCGTGTTTATGAGCTCCCTTACGGTGCCGGAGACGTTCATCAAGGACTGACGAGTATTTCTCGGGATTTTAAGCGTTATGTCTCCCCTTGGCACCCAAGACCCCCCACCATGGAGTGATCAAAGCGGATGATCGCAGAGGGGTCCTGATGATGTAATGGGGGTGAGAAGTAGCTGTAATGGGCAAGATTTAAAACCCGTCCGTACGTTCCGGTTGAAGTAGAAATGAAGAAGGATTTCCTGTCCATAGGCGACCTTAGCAGGGGGGAGATCGAGCATCTCTTCGAGATTACCGAGAAGCTGAAGCGGAAGCCGTACACCAGGACCCTGGAGAACAAGACGTTGGTCCTGCTGTTCGAAAAGAGCTCCACCAGGACCCGCCTCAGCTTCGAAGCCGGGATTGGGCAGCTGGGCGGGAGGTCCATCTATGTTGACGCCTCGACGTCGCAGCTGGCTCGGGGTGAGACAGTGGAGGACACGGGCCGCGTCATGGAACGCTTTGTAGATGGGATCGTGGCGAGGGTCTACAAGCATGAAATGTTGGTGGGCCTGGCAAGAAGCTCTGGCATACCCGTCATCAACGCGCTCTCAGACTTGGAGCACCCGTGCCAGGCGCTGGCCGACCTCTTCACCGTCAAAGAGAAGGCGGGGACGTTCAAGAAGCAGAAGGTGGCCTTCGTCGGCGACGGCGACAACGTCTGCAATTCGTTGATGTTGGGGTGCGCAATCCTAGGTGTGGAGTTCGCTGCGGCGACCCCGCCCCGCTACAGGCCCGACGGAGCGATTCTGGCCAAGGCCAAGAGGATCGCGGGAGACAAGGTGCAGGTGTATGATGACCCGTTCAAGGCTGTAAACGATGCGTCGTTCGTTTACACGGACGTTTTCGTGAGCATGGGCAATGAGGCAGAGAAGGAGGAGCGATTGAAGGTCTTCGTTCCAAAGTACCAGGTGACCACTGAGCTGATGGACCACGCCAGGAAGGGCGCCAAGTTCATGCACTGTCTCCCGGCCCACAGGGGACAGGAAGTGGCCGCCAACGTCATCGATGGAAAGAGCTCCATAGTCTTCGATCAGGCCGAGAACAGGCTGCATGCACAAAAGGCCCTATTGAAGATGCTCTACTCTCGCTAGCCTAGGAGCTTTCCGACGAGCCAGCCGGGATCGAAGGGCTGCAGGTCGTCGTAGGATTGCCCTACGCCCAAGTAGAGTATGGGTGTCTTTGTGACGTACGCTACGCTAACGGCGGCTCCCCCCTTCACGTCGGCGTCGGCCTTGGCCAGGATGACCGCGTCGAACCCAACCTTGTCGCGGAACTCCCGAGCTTGGTTGATTAGGTCGTTCCCAGCGAGGGCATCGCCCACGAAGACCCTCAGGTCCGGCTGGGCCACCTTGACGACCTTGGCGAGCTCGTCCATCAGGTTCCTCGACGTCTGCATTCGGCCGGCGGTGTCGACTAGAACCACATCGTAGGAGTGTTGTTCGGCGAACAGGATCGAGTCGCGGGCTACGGCGGCGGGATCCGCACCATACCTCTGGTGAATCGACTTCAGGCCCAGTCGACTGGCGTGCGTCTCCAGCTGTTCGATGGCACCGGCTCTGTAGGTGTCCGCGGCCGACAGGAGGACCTTGAACCCTTCCCCTGTGAGCTTGTGGGCCAGCTTGGCAATCGAGGTGGTCTTCCCCGTTCCGTTTATCCCCAGGAATACGATTACGTATGGCTCCTTGGAGGCCTTCTTGTCCAGTATCCTCTTCTCCAAGTCCATCTGCGCCTCGGCGGGGAAGAGCTGGAGCAACGAGGATCTCAGGGCGGAGTCGACAAGCTTCTGAAGGTCGCTCCCCCTTTCGACCTTCTTTCCCACCAACTCCTTCTTGATGGAAGCTTCGATGAACTCCACGGCCTCGAGGGCCACCTCGCTCTCCAGGAGGGCCACCTCGAAGTTGTTGAGTGGGTCCGAAAGGTCCTTGTCGGAGAGGGTCCGGGTGGTGACGCTCTCCTTGAAGCCTTCTATGGCCTTCCGCAGCTTGTCAAACAAGTGGGACGACCTTCGACACTAGGCATCGCCAGGCGGCTCGACGCTGCCGGTCGCCGAACTGGGGGATTCGGAAGCCTCCAGCCTCTCCTGATAGTCTCGGAGCCTGTCCGCGACCTCCTTCTTCTGAGATGTGACCTTCCCCAGCGTGTCCTCGATGTCCTTGAGGCGCGATGTGAGGAAGGCGATGGCGTCTTCGGGGGTCTTCTCCATGGCCACTCCCGAGCCCACGTCGACGATGACCTTTCCGCCGCCCGTGAACGAAACGGGGAGGTGGGCTCCTCCACCGATGGGAACGAGCAGTTCCGCCGACTTCGAGTCCTTGAGGGCGGTCAGGGATGCGAGCGACGCCTTGTCCTCTCGGTATAGCCTGAGGAGGATGGACTCCCTCCCGGAGAGATCCTCGTAATAGTCCTCCAGGAGCTTGAGCTGAACCGCGACGGCCTGCGCGCTTTCGTCGTCACTCATCACAAGAACACCGAGTTACTGGAGGGGCTTTGGGCCTACACCTTAAAGGCTTTTCCGAGTATGAAAAGCTCGGGGCCCGTGGTAGAAGTGCCGACCACGGCGGCCCGACTGTTGACTATAACCCCGGACGAGACGAACGGGACCCCGCCGTTTATGGAGCTGACGTCGCACTCCACACGGAGAACCTCCTTGAGCCACCTGAGATCCTCCTCCGAAGCCCTGGGGTGCGCCAGAGCGCCCGAGTTTGAAGCCGTCACCACCGCCCCCACCTGAGAGAAGCCTGCCACGGTGCCGGTTTCCACTGGCACGCCGAAGACGTCCTTCATTTGTTTGAGCTCCCTGTCCGAGAACATGTCGCCCGCCGCAGCTCCGGAATCGTTGACGGCGACGAGGTTCCCTACCGACGTGTATGGGGAGTCCAGCCTCTCGACATTGGAGCCCGTCTCCCTTCTCAGCATTATTATCTCGTCCTCCTCGGCGAACCTGGACAATAGGATGCCGTTGCTGTTGGCCGCCATCAGGGGCCCCAAAAGCCGAGTCCCCCCGACGCTGGCGTGGATGAGATTGACGCCGAGGAGGGAGGCAAGCCTCTCCGACTTTGGCTGGGAGTAGGAGACTGGCATCAGCAGGTGTTTCTCGTTCACCTTTGAGAAGATGCCGACGTTTGGGTTGTGATAGATGTCAGAAAGCTGGACAACCAGACCCTAGAGACCTCCCGTGAGGGAGACAGGCATTCTCGTCAATGGAGGAGTCTTTTTCCATGGATTATTTTAACATATACATTGCTGTCGGAAGACAGGCCAACAGAACCGGAACGATTTGGGGCCTTCACTCTTAGTCATCTGCTTCTGTTGGAAAAGAAAAACGATGTCCGTCGTCAGTTATAGATGACGGCTCATTCACATATTCATCCCCATTTTGACGAGGGCAATTCTACCGTCGGAGAGCGGCAGGTGTGGGCTTGGCTCTGCGGTCGAGCCGTAACTGGGCAGGACGGCCCGGGGCGTCAGCAGCAGGTGCGGAAGCGCGTTGACTGCGGGAGCGGCGTTCAGGAGGGGCGGAATCGTCTCCTAGCGTGCCAGAGCCCCCTCAAGCGTCCCCTCTGTCCATCAAAGAAATCTTAAAATCATGGAGGAATTCGAGAGTAATTACATCCGTGCCTTCGGCTTTTTCAGCACACCTTCTTCCTAGACCCCAGATTCAAGGATTCCCGAGTAACATCTAAATGCAGAGCCCACAACCGCGACTCCATAATTGATGACGAGGGGGGAACTGGACGGAATGAAGGACGGCCTAGACCATGCGTGCCGTTCCATCGAGACCATAGTCGGCGCCATCAACGAGATGGTGGACGGCGGACAGATCGAGAAGATGATGCCCTTGGTCGAGATGCTGAACACGCAGAGCCTTCTCGTCTACCATGACTACCTCCTCATGTCGGCTGAGTTGGCGGAGTCCGGCGACGACTTCGAGGGCTTTCCGCAGTAGGCCGTGTGGCAACAGGGACTCGAGCATTTGAAATGCATAGCTCGCGCTTGAACGTACATAGCCCGTAACAAAGCTACCTGACTATTCTTTTGCTTCTTCGGCCGCTGTCTCGGCTTCTTCCGGTTCCTCGGCTCCCTCTGCCCCCTCGGCCTTCTCTTCTTCCTCGGGAGCTTCCTTGATCTCGGGGAGCTCCGGGGGCTTCTCCTCGACCTTGGCCTCCTCCTTCTTTGCCTCCTCCTTGGCCTCCGGCTTCTTCTCCTCTTCCTCCTTCTCTTCGGGGAGCTTTGCCGTAACGACGCCGTCGGCGTCCTTAGTGACCTTGACCGAGATCCTGGGGAGCCTTGAGCGCTTGCCAACGGCCCAGATCTCCTCGTTCAGCTTCTGAGAGATCTTCACCTCGTCCACTTCGACCTTCATGTGGTGGGCGACGTTCTCCTTCAGCACGTTCACTATCCTGTCCGTCCGGCGATACCTCGGCGTCGGCCTGGCACGCGACAGCGAGATCGTCAGGAGCTTCTCTGCCGTTTCTTCGGCTTCAGACATGATTCAAGAGCCCCCTAAATCTTCAGCTTCTGGGTGCGCCATTTCCTCTGCTTCGGGTTGCGAGATACTTTCCTGTTGGTCTTGACCACGACCCAGGTCGGAGCGGCGGAGTTCTGCTTGAGATGCTTCATTAGGCGCTTCTTCTCGCCTGAGGATTTGTGGCTGCTCATGCTTCGTCCTCTCTCCTCTAAATATACCGTATTTTAAACTCTCTTCTAGGCTCATCCACTCGGCCCAGCATTCCCTTCAGTTCGTCGTCGGTGACCGGGTGCCCTATCCTGCCGGAGGTGCCGAGCTGGATCACCTGGTCTTCGATGGCCTCGGCCAGCTCGGGCTTCACCAGCTTCACGTTGTTGAGCCTCAATCGAGCCTCCGGGGTGAAGAAGACCCTGAGGTACTGCTCTTTGGCCCTCCTTCTCCTTAGGAGCTCTTCTTCCTTCTTGTCGGAGTCATCCGGTTGCGGCCTGCTCAAATGAAACCACCGTCATTGCCCTCGATTGGCGAGCTTGTTTATGAAACTATCTTGCTTAGTCCCTTGTCGTCCTTTGCCATTTCCTTGAAGATCTCGGTGGAGAGCTTATCGAGGAGCCGCCTCCCCTCCGCCGAAATCACGCGCCCTTTCGTAGTCTTCTGGACCATCCCAGCGGCCTGGAGCTGCGCCATGATCTTCCTGAGGTTCGAGCTTCCGGCGTCCCTGTGATGGGCGAGGGTGTAGCCCACGGCGATGAGGCCTCCATACTCTATCCTCAGGTCGCTCAGACCGATGGGCCCGTGGAGGTAGAGCTTGCGAAGGACGGAGGCGGCCCTGAAGTACCACCAGTCCTTGTTCTGGGGAGGCCTCTCAGCCTGAGAGCCCGTCTTCACGTAGGCGGCCCAGACTGGGGGTTGGATCTGTGAGACCCGCTTGAGGTGGTCGGCCAGCTTGGTGATGAGCCTCTCAGCGGGGACGTCGTATACTGTCGGCAAATGTGATCGTCCTCAGACTTGCCTTTGGAGACGTATTTTAAAGTTTGCCGCTTCGTCGAACCTTAAAGGGTGGAAGGCGCCTCATGTGCAAGAAGGCCAGGGCTGGTGAAGGTTCGGAGGGCGACCCTTGAGGGATCTTCGGCGAAAGAACTTCCCCCACACGCCATGAAGTTCCTAGAGGATCACGCCATTTGGACGGAGAAGGTACTCAATCTGGAAGAGATCCAGAGCTTCCTCTCCGTCATCGCCGAACGGGAGAGAATCAGTTCGGAGTCACTTCCGGAGATAGTGGTGATGGTCCTCCCCTATCCGCGCAATGGCACCGATTCCCCGATCGCCCACGGAAGCTATCTTCCTAGGAGGAACCAGATCAGGATATACCCCGGCCTCGCTTCTTGGGAGGAGCTCGAAGGAACGACGGACCCCGATGTGCGATCCTTCAGCGAAGTCGTTTCCAAGAGTGGGGCCCAGTTCGCCCAGCGCCACGTCCTCACCGTCATTCATGAGTTGCTCCATGTCAAGTATGGGCACGACGAGAATCTTGTGGACGAGATGTCAGAAGGATACCTGGGAGAATTCCTAGCGGGATTGAAGTGTCAACAGACCAGGTCAGCGAGTGGCAGCGAGCCGGTTTTAGGGGCAGCCCCTTCTGACCCAGAGGTGCCCTAGGGACGGATGCGAGAAAAAGTTCGATGCGAAGGATGGGGGTTAACTATACCCTCTCGAGGAGGGCTCTCATAATGTCGTCAGCGTTGTTGTATGTCCTTTCAGGAAGTGTCTTGGCGAACCATTCCGCGTCTTCCTTCGGAATGTCCGAGAAGTTGTTGCAGGCAGCTACCGCCTGCGCTCTGGTCGCCGGATAGGTTATGTGATGCTTAGCGTGCTCCATTGCGGTCTTGAGTACTGGCATGGTAACGCGCGCGAAACCACATTCGGCTTATACGTTTTGTTGATGGATTCTGGGCGCGCCCTCGCCGACCTCTGACGCATAAGTCAGATGACTAGGGGCCCACGGTCTCCTTTACGCGGCGCCTTGCCAAAGACCTCCTGGCGCTTCTGATTTGGATTGCTGAATCACATAAAAGAGCGCCTCTTGATGGTACCAAGATGTCGCCTTGATCAGAGCCATTGACGTCCATGTTCACCTCTCCGAGCTAAAGGACGACGCCCTGCGACCATTCGCCAAGGCCAACGGCCTCAGGTACGACATGAAAGAACTCCTGAGCCTTATGGATGCAAACCATGTAGAAACGAGCCTCATCCTCAGTCCTCCACGGAGAGACAACACGATCGTTTCCAACAGGCACATCGTCGACCTCTGCTCGAAGGGCAGGGGGAGGGTCTTCCCCGTGCTTACGGTCGAGCCCAGTCCTGACGAGGTGCGGGAGTGCGTGGCACTGGCAAAGAGGAGGCGGGAGGAAGTCAAGGGCTTCAAGGTCCGCCTAGGCTACGTTCCGTTTTACCCCGACGACAAGGTCTTCTCTCCATTATACGACTACGCCGAATCGGAGGACCTCCCGGTGATGTTCCACACCGGGGACACCGGGCTCCCCGACGCCAGCCTCAGGCATGCGCATCCCCTCAACCTCGACTCCCTCTCCAACGTCAGAGCCTCCATGAAGGTGGTGGTCTGTCACATGGGGAACCCTTGGATTGAGGATGCCGCGGAGCTCGTCTACAAGCACAGGAACGTCTATGCCGACATCTCGGGCCTCTTCGTCGTCGGGGCGAAGTACTCCAGGGATTACATGACGGTCCTCGCCGAAAGGGTGAGCAGGGCCATCTACTTTGCTGGGAGCGCGGAGAAGTTCCTGTTCGGGACGGACTATCCCGTGGAGACCTATGATTCG
>CAYYVT010000061.1:0-19003 GCA_964475215.1 uncultured Nitrososphaerales archaeon | reverse complement strand
GGTTGATCGAAGACAGATTGAAGCCTGAATCAGGTCACGCCACTGCATTCGAAGACCCTTCCCTCGACGGCCCCTCCAGTGACATTGCAGACGCCAGGCGAAGCCGACGGAGCTGAACCCCAGGAGCAGCATTAGGGCTCTGGTGACTTATCGGGAGATGGTCACCTTGCCGCCATCCACTTGGAGGAGTAGGGTAGACGGCCCTTTCCCCTTCATCGCTTCCCCTGGCGGCCCTTTCCCCTCCTGAAGGAGCCTCGCGGCCTCTTCGGGAGGGAGGTCACTGGCGAGCCGCGCCAGCCCCCTGTCCGAAAGGATCACGGACGCGTTGACGTCGCGATTCGTCCAGACCTTGCACCTGGGACAGAAGAGCTCCCTCGCGTGAGAAGCATCTCCCCTTTCGGGTTCGCGGAGCCTCTCCCCGCACGAATGCGTCACCGAGGAGCCCCTCGTCTCAGCTTTGTCCAGCTCCACCACCGTCACCCCCTTCCACGCAGACTTGTAATCGATTATGGACTTGGCCTTCCTGTAGGGCCAGGAGCTGAGCCTGAACCGATAGTCGGCTCCTTGGCCGTTCCCCCTCCTGTACATCCTGCTGATGCCCGTCAGCTCCTCCATCGCAAGGGCGGCGTTGACCAGCGCCGCCTGCTCCACGATGAAGTTGGTGGCTGAATGCAGGACACTCGCGATCCTGTCGTTCGCCCTCCTCCAGTGCTTCGAGCTCAGCTCCCTCCTGACCCTGGCGTCGTTCCTGTGGAAGGTCGACAGGACCTCCCTCGTATCCTGCCTCACCCTGACGATCCTCGAAACGTCGAGCATGGCGACCTCCTCCCTGTCCCCGAACGTCAGGTTCTTCTCATTGCTGTCCACACCGTAGACTCTGTCAATGCGGATTGGATCCACCTCCCTAGAGTAGCAGAGGGAGATGGTCTTGGCCGTTATAGTAAGGCTCCTGACCTTTACACCTCCTTCGGAAACCTTCCTCTGGACGTACCTGTTCAGCTGAATCATATCCCCGGGGCCAGATCTTTGGGTTATGAAGAGCTTCCCGGTCACGGTGATAGAGAAGCCGCTGGTGATGCACACCATGGGCTTCAGCGGCTTCCTGTGCCTGGCTTCGGCTCCCCTTCTCAGATCCTTCTCCCTGCTCCTGATGACCGAGGAGGCCCTTGCCATGACTCCCACCTTGAAGAAAGACGGGATGTCGACCCCTTTCATGGAGTCGTAGAAGCCCCTCATTCCCTTTCTGTTGTCTATTCCATTCCTTTCGCCATAATCGATGGCGCCGTAGGTCAGCGTCATGCAGCGCCGGAGGAGCTCAGATATCGCTTGGTTGTCGTATGGCTGGGTGGCCGACTTCGTGACGCGCATCGACCTGACACATCCCATCTGCATTTAAGGAGCCCTGTCCCAGAGAAGACCACGTCTTCTGTGAATACCTCTGCCGGAGTTGTCACCCGTTAAGTTACCAGCGCTAGCATTAGAAAGAGCTATTAAGTTTAAAAGCGCTATAGGTATAACGCGTATATTGGAATGGCGGCCACATCAGCTTCTCAGGAGGCCCTGAGACTCAGGAACATCAGGGCCGAGGCAAGGAGCATCGTATCTGATCCGTCCAATTACATGAGAGTGGAGGTCGTTTACTTCGCTGAAGCCCGCGAGCTGGCGGGCCTGCCAGGAGAAAGTGTTTCGCTGCCTTCAGGCTCGTCTTCGATGGATGCGGTGTCATTTGCTCTCAAGATGCATCGCCGCCTGAGTGCAATCGCAGAGCACACACGCGTTGTCGTCAACGGCAAGTTGGTCAGGAATAGCTTCAAGCTCCACGAGGGGGACACGGTGGCCCTCCTTCCTCCCTCCTGTGGCGGATAAGGACGCTGACAGAGAACTGCGTTTCTCGTATGGACCCATGCCTAGCGGGAGGTCTAGGGGAGAGGCGCACGTCCGCCGCGCAAAAGCCCATTAAGCTGGAAGGCTGATAGATGTGGCCGAAGAGGTGCGGTAAGAAACGTCAGGGCAGCAGGAGCAGTGGTGGCAGTGGGTTCAAGCGTTGGCCCAGAAGTTCCGCGAGAAAGGGGCGACAGGTCCCGACAGGGCAATGACGGTTCAGGATCTGGGCCTCGGGCCAAGGTTCGAGGAGGCCATGAAGAGGCGCGTTGGGCAGACCGGCATATTCGTCGATGTCGGTGGGAAGTACTATTTCAACGAGGATCGGCTAAGGGAATTCGAACAGAGACGTCAGGGCATGGGAGCGGCTCGGGCGGGAGGGCAGGGCTTCAGGAGGAACATGGCCACGCTCCGCATAGTCCAGATGAGCTTGATGGTCTTCATCGTGGCTCTCATCCTCATCAGCTGGGTTTACGGCAGGAGCTACGACCTTTGGATCTTGGTCGCAGTCCTCCTGGTCGCATGGATAGCCATCTCGGTTTACGGGATCTTCGCCATGAGCCGGGCTAGGAGCAGGATGGGGACCGGAGGGCCTGGGCCCTTCTAGGCGGGAATCCGAAGCACGGCGAAGGACTCCTCAAATCACGATTGAGGCAGCACGCTCTATCCCCAGAAGACCGGCTTTCCGTAGAGGAACTGGACCTCCCTATCTTCGACGACTTCGAAGTCCACCGAATGGCGGAAGGTGCGGGCGAGCTTCTTCCTCGCCGCCAGGAAGTCCTCCCTGGTGTCCCACATGGCCATCCCTATGAGAAAGCCGCCGGTTTCGTCCTTGACCGCCGTAACCATGAGCAGGCCCTTGTGCTTCCTCTGCTCAATCCCGAACCTCTTCATGTCTTCGAGCACCGCTGCTCGCTCCTTTGGGCCCTTCGGGTGGTGGATGCCTACGGCCACGATCATGTCGCTCGAGATGAACCCTTGTGGCTCATATTTGAAGGCGGCGTCAGTGGTCCACAAAATGGCTAAAGGCAGAGGCAAGTTTCCGTAATTTCGATGGAAGTGGACTTGCCACAACTCTTAACTGCAAAACAAGACCCGCTCTGAGTGAGTTGCGCAACAGTTACCCACTTACGATTGGTTCCCTCCTTAGGCAGACGATCTACAGGAGGGGGACGGGAGAGATCGTCTATGGAAAGGCCCGGTATGCCTGGCCCAAGCTGTACGACAGGGTCAACGGGCTCGCCGCCGGCTTGGCTTCCATGGGGGTCAGAAGGGGCTCGAGGGTCGCCATGGTCGACGTGGACACGAACAGATACCTGGAGGCATACTACGCCGTTCCGATGATGGGGGCGGTCCTGCATACGGTCAACGTTAGGCTCCCTCCGGAGCAGATCGCCTACACCATGGTCCACGCGGAGGACGACTTCGTGATCATTAGGGACGAATTCCTCCCGCTGGCGGCCAAGATCGCGCCCCAGCTCAAGTCCCTCAAGGGAGTGGTGACGATGAGCGACTCGGGGAACGCCCCTCCCGCGCCCTTTCCCAGGTCAAGCTACTATGAGGATTTGGCGAACTCGACCTCTCACTTCGATTTTCCTGAACTCGAGGAGGACACCCTCGCGACACTTTTCGATGCCTCAGGGACCGCTGGCGTGCCCAAGGGCGGCACCTTCACCCGCAGGCAGCTCGTCCTCCACACCCTGGGGATCGCCGTCGGGGTCGCGGACAGCGCTGTGAAGGTGGACTCACACGACGTAATGATGCCCCTGGTCCCCTTCTTCCACGTCCATGGCTGGGGCTTCCCGTACCTTGCGGGGATGTGGGGGATGAAGATCGTCCTCGTGGGGAAGTACGACCCGAAGAACATCTTGGAGAACCTACAAAGGGAGAAGGTGACCTTCTCCGACATGGTCCCCACCATACTCAACTTCGTCCTCAACCACCCCGATGCAGCTCAATACCGGGATGCCCTTTCTCGCTGGAAGGTCATCATAGGAGGGGCCGCGCTGCCGAAGGAGCTCGCGCTCGCTGCCAGGAGGCTCGGCATCACCGTGATGGCGGGCTACGGGCTCAGCGAGACCGGACCCGTCCTGACCCTCGGGGCCCCGAAGGACGAACTCAAGGACCTCCCGGAGGACGAGCTCCTCGACCGGGTGCTGCTGCAGGCCGGCGTGCCCATCCCCCTGGTCGAGGTCAGGGTCGTCGACAAGGACATGAAGGACGTCCCTCGCGACGGTAGGACCCTGGGGGAGATAGTGGTGAGGGCCCCATGGACGACGGACGGTTATTACAAGGATCCGGAAAAGAGCGAGTCCCTCTGGGCGGGAGGGTGGCTCCACACTGGAGACCTCGCCGGCCTGGACGACAGGGGGCACGTCATGATCAAGGACAGGATGAAGGACATGGTGAAGAGCGGGGGAGAGTGGATCCCCTCCCTGGTGCTAGAGGACCTCCTGATGCGCCACCCGGCCGTCCTGGAGGCGGCCGTGATAGGGGCGAAGGACGAGAAGTGGGGTGAAAGGCCCATCGGCATAGTCTGCTTTAAGAAGGGGTCGAGCGCGTCTGAAGGCGAAATGAAAGCTCACCTGCAGCGGTTCGTCGAACAGGGGAAGATCGCCAGCTTTTGGGTCCCCGAGAGGATACTCGTCAGCGAATCAGCCCTCCCTAAGACCAGCACAGGCAAGCTCGACAAGAAGCCCCTCCGAGAGGAGTATTCCACCGTCCTCATGGTGAAACGCTGAGAGGGGACGGGTTGACAGTTCCCGACGTCGCCTCACTGAGGGACGCCTATTCAGCTCCGCATGAGCTTGTCCGTGCATCTGACGGCAAGACGCTCTTCGTCAGGAGGTGGGGCGTCGAGGAGGGCTCCCCTGCCTCGCTGCTGATCCTTCACGGCATCACGGGCTACAGCGGGCCCTATGGACAGATGATGGCCGAAGAATTCGCCTCGGGGGGCTACTGCGTCTACGGGATGGACTTGAGGGGTCATGGCCTCTCGGACGGCAGGAGGGGAGACTACCCTAGCGAGGACCGGCTCGTCAAGGACCTCACCGAAACGGCGGCCTTCCTCAAGGCGAAGTCGAAGAAGCTCGTCGTCCTTGGCCACAGCCTCGGGGCCCTTTCGGCCATTATGATAGTCAAGAACAGCCCTAAGGACGTGGACGGCCTGGTCCTGATAAGCGCGGCGAAGAAGCTCAGGGCCGGCGCCTATGGCAAGCCAAAGGCCAGCGCCGCACTGAAGACCCTGATGGGCGTTGCGCTGCTGAGGGGGAGCCCTCTCATTGAGTACCGCAGGGAGGGAATGACCGGTGTCGGCGACCCCCTATTCAACTTCAGATACTCGGCAAGGTTCTATTCGGCGCTGTATGGCGTAGGGGCACTGGGCGTTTCCCGGATGTTCCGCTCAGGCGTGCTCGATTCACCCCACCTCGACCTCGACAAGCCGCTGGGGATCCCCCTACTGGTTGGAGTCGGCGACCATGACGAGCTCTTTCCTGTTGAGGCGGCAAAGGAGTTCTGCGAAGGGATTGACTGCGCCGACAAGGAGTTCTTCGTCATCCAGGGAGCCAAACACGCGTCGTTCCCGAAGGGAGGATGGACGCCCCTTCTGTCATGGCTCGACCGAGAATTCCCCAAGTAGCCTCCGGCGCCTACAGATCGCGAAGACGTCGACGAGGAAGGATGACCCGTAGGCTCAACGAGATGAGGTTCTCCATGGTTGACCTATTGTCAACTCCGAAAACATCTCTAAGGTTTTATCGCCCTTGGTCGGTGTGATGACCGCCATGTCATCGGTGGTCGAGGAGAAAACGAAGGGGAAGAGGCTGGCCTACAAGGACATGCACACGCTCTACGAGGCTGAGCAGAAGAGGGCCGAATCTCTGTCCAGAGACGAGGCTAGAAGGGAACTCGGGAATTCGGACAACTCTGACTGGATGAAGAGACAGCTGAAGAAGGCGCTTGATCCGAAGGACAGGGACACGGCCGAAGTCTAGGGTCGAACGGACCTCCTCTCGCTTCGCGATGCTGAAACCCGCAGCCAGGCAAGGTTCTAAGTCCTGGTCGTACTGCCTGCCCCTTCGACCCACACTAGAGGGCCCACAAGGCTCGTTCGAATTGAGCTGATCAAGGGCCCTTGACCTCGTGTCACCTGGAGCGATTCCTAAATGCCCTCGGCGCCCGGATATCTCCTGAGGAGGTCGAATTGCACGATGTCGACCATGTCCTCAGGGTCCCATCTTCCATTTGCTTCGGCCCAGGCCCTCTTGAAGCCGTCGAGGTCGACGTAGCCCTCCATCCTGGCGTCGGCGTCGGTGAACTCCCTCAGCTTCTTGATGGTCCTGTTCTTCACCTTCAGGTCAGCGAAGTGCGGCTCCATTATCGAGGCTTGTATGAGGCTCCCCGGCTTCAGCTTCTCCATTTCGTCAGGCGAATAGTGCCCTGAGACTTGGACCTTTTCCCCTCTGAGGATGTGCCTCGCATCCGCCATCCTGAAGTCCAATTCCGCGGGCCTCGACTCCACCTCCCTTATCACCTCGGCCACCGGCCTGCGAGGCTCTTCGGCTGCCTTCCGGATGACCTCTCTCGCGCTGCTCTGGGGGAGCTTCTCCTCCGCCAGCTTCTTGACCACCTCCACCTGCCTCGGCTTCTCCTGGATCTTCCTGGCGGCGTCCAGGGCGGTGGAGTAGCTGACCTTCCCTTCCGGCACCTTGGTCCGCTCCCTCGGCGCGATCATCGTCTGGACCTCCTCCGGGAGCTCCAGTGTCTTGACCCAGGCCCTCACCGAGTCGGCGTCGACGCCGATCTTCGCCGCCACATCCGCCCAGGTCTTGTATCGATCGGGGAACCCTTCCTTGAGCATGTTGCAGGCCTTCGCCTTCTCCACGGCGCTGAGGTCGGACCTCTGGACGTTCTCGACCAGGTTCAGCTCGATGACCTCCTCGTCCGTGTATTCACGGATGACGGCGGGGACCTCCGTCAGCCCGGCCTGCTGTGAGGCCCTATACCTCCTCTCTCCCACTACGACCTCGTAGGCCATCCCCTTTGGCCTCACGACGAGTGGCTGAAGGAGTCCCTTCTCCCTTATGCTGTCCGAAAGCTCGTCCAGCTCCTTCTTGTTGAACTTCAGCCTGGGGTTGAGCCTGTTGGGCTGTATCTCCCCTATGGCAAGTACCCTGAACTCCGTCAACTCCAAAACCTCTTCTCAGAGAAACAAGGCCAAGTCGTAGGCATGGGCATTTGACACCCTCGGATTTCCCTCGCCCGGCCTCCTCTATAATGCCTTGGTTACTTGCTTTAGCCCGTGGGCTCGTCTCGGATGGAGGTTTCGCGGGCTAAATCTTCTGGCCAGAGCCGCCCCTGCGCCTTACTACCATTATGGCCACAGCTACCACCAGCACGATCGCCGCCACGCCGACTATCAGGTCAGAACTTGGGATGGTCTGGGGGCTCGAGGCGCCCTGGGCGGAGGACGAGGACGACGGAGAGCTCGAAGTGGACGAAGACGGGGCCGCGGTGGCCGTAGTGGTGCCGACGGTGGTCGACAGGGTGCTGGTCACGGGTGTGAAGACGATGGTGACGTTATGGGTGCTGAAGTGAACGCTGAACGTCAGGTAGAAGTTCTGGCTGTCCGACTGCCAGGAGAAGACGTTCGTCGGCTGCCCGTCGATGTAGAGGCTCGGAATGGCCCTCAGTGCGGCAGGGTTGGGCGTCGTGCCTCCGGTCGTCCCGTAGAGGAGCAGTGCGACGAGCAGCTTTGGCATCTTGATCACGGCGTAGCCGGTCATGCCGTCAGGCCCGCTCGCCTGGAACGATATGCTGGCCGAGGAGCTTGCAGAGGTCGCCTGGGTTGGGCTAGTGGCGTTCCATCTGCCCGTCGCGAGGAACAGGCTGTCTATCTGAACCACGAATATGTGGCTCCCCAGCGCCTCCGGGAGGCTGTTGTCGGCCGTGCTGAGCGTCTGATTGGTGACTGTCGGCGCGTTAGAGAAGCAGAAGAGCGGTCCCTGTCCATTCTCCACGGGGTCGCCGCAGATTGAGGAGATCACCGAGACTGAGCCGTCTCCTGTGTCTGAGACGAAGAGCTCCTGGTTGTCGGAGTCATACAGGGGGGTCGTCGGGTTCGGGTTTGCACCCGTATATGCGAATCCCACCACGCCTATCGTCCCCGTAGTGTTCACCGCTTGAAGAGTCGTATATCCGGTGTCGGGGACGAATACCAGCCCGTTGAACGGGTCAAAGAGGGGACTCGCGCCTCCCTGGAAGAAGTCAGGATTGACCTGCACCTGTGAAGTGACGTTGGTCCCGGAAATGGTGTTGAGACAGGTCCCTCCGCCAACGCCATCGCTGGGGACATAGACATCTCCGCTTAACCCCAGCGCGGGGGTATAGGCATTCCCGCCCGCCATCCGCGAGACGATTTCAGGGCGATCATCGCTCGGGGACGCTTTCAATTCAGCTCTAAGTATGTATTAAGGAGTTGCGCGTCCATGGTGTCAGGCAGCGCTGTGCCAGCCAAGGTGATCTGATACGAAGATTGGCCCGGAAGGAGAGCGAGCATTCTTTGTCGCACTGATGATAGCCTTTCTGGTGATGGCCATCATCTTCATTTCGGTAGCAGCCTCCTCCGGGTCCATTCCACTGGCCTTGCTTGCGGTCTTCTTCGTAGCGTTTTCGCTGTACTCGGCCCAGAAGACTGAATCAGAAGGCGCATAGGAAACGAAACCGCTTCATTGGTCGCTGGTGCTCTTGATCACTTACTGCCTGTCGGAGTAATGCGCTGGGATGCGAACAAGGCCTCAGCTAAGGACTCCAGGCCTTTGGGCTCAGACCCTGGCCTCAAATTGCGTGAGACAGGGGCTCGTACGAGGATATTATGATTATACATTTAGCGGGCTGATTCACTATATAATGGCATATATTATCATTTCAGAATAGTTATAGGTCGCGCAGGCGAGCATTGGGGAAGACAGATTATGTCTAAAGCAGAAGACGACAAAAAGGAGAACAAAGTATCTCGCAGAAATTTCATAATCGGCATCGCCGCAGGGGCGGCAGTAGCTGCCGTCGCTGTGGCTGGAGCTGAAACGCTAATCAAACCAAGCGGAGCGACCACTACCACTACCGTCACAACAGGCGGCTCAACCGCTACTGCAACCACTACCGCGACCACCACCGCGACCGCGACGAAGACTGTTACAACCACGGCTCAGGGCGGAACATCCACGGTCACCCAGACGGTGACTAACACCGTGACCGCGACGACCCCGGCAGCCACCACTTCTATTATCACTTTGAACGTTAATGGAAGGAGCCGAACGGTCGACGTCGACAATCGCTGGTCCCTGGCCGACACTCTTCGATACAAGTTCAACCTCATCGGCACCAAGGTCGGCTGCGACAGGGGAGAGTGCGGCTCGTGCGCCGTCCTCGTGGACGGAGTCGCCGTGCTCTCATGCACAAAGCTGGCCGTGGCTTCGGTGGGACACACCATCACGACCATCGAAGGAATCGGGATGCCAGAGCAGCTAAGCCCCCTCCAGGCGGCCCTCTGTGACAGCGACGGCATCCAGTGTGGAGCGTGCATGCCAGGCATAGTGGTAACGGCCACGTGGTACCTCACTCAGAACTCCAAGCCCGCGGACGCGGACTGGAGGGCTGTGCTGGGTGGGAACATCTGCAGGTGCTCCAACTACCTGCACATACTGGCCGGATTGGAGGCGGTGGCCTAGATGTCCACCCCAACCTACAACTACGTAGGCAAGTGGAAGGGCAGGCGCCTCGACGCCCAGCAGAAGATCGCAGGCCAGATGAGGTTCGGAGGAGACGCGAACTTCCCGGACCAGCTCTTCATGGCGATCAAGCACAGCACGGTCCCGTCGGGCACCATCACGGCGGTGGACACTACGGCCGCAAAGGCGATAGCCGGCGTGGTCTCAATAATCACGGCCCTGGACGTCAAGAACAACACGGTGTGGGCCGCGGCCAGGTACGGAAGCCTCCCCGCCCTCCCATTCGACAAGATCCGATTGGGAGGGGAGGAAGTAGCCGCGGTGGTGGCTGAGGACCCGTACGTGGCCGAGCAGGCCTGCCAGGCCATCAAAGTCACGTACAACCCGATGCCGTTCGTGTTGCACCCACTCACCGCCATGGGCGCGTCGGCCCCTCAGGTCTACGACGGAACAAACGGAAGCGCCAATACGGCGAACCTCGGAGCCCCCACCACTTACAGCGTCGGGAACGCCGACTCCGTATTCGCCAGCCCACCCACTGGCGCGCAGACATTCACGGCTACCTACGAAAGCACTTCACACTCGTCCAACCTCCTAATGCCGTACTCATGCACCGTAAAGGTCGATTCTACCGGAAGGCCTGAGTACTGGAGCTCAAACCAGTACGCGAAGCAGTACTCCGATGCTCTGGCCGGCTGGCTCGGCCTGCCCTACAGCAGGGTCAGGTGCTACAACGAATCCTGCGACAGCGGCTTCGGGGACAAGAAGCCCCCAAGAAGGGGGGAGATCCTCGCGGCATTCTTCGCGCAGGCGACCGGGAGGCCGGTGCACCTCGTGTACCCGCGTCAGGACGTAATGATCATCGGCGGCCACCGAGGGAAGGTCTACGCCACGCTGAAGGCCGTCTACCAGGCTACGGCCGCCTCGGGCGGCGCCCCGGTCGGGACCATACTTGCCATTGAGGCGACGGTCTACGGGGCCGGCGGCTACACTGGAGGCGGACCCGCCCCAGGATTCTGCGCCCCTCTGTACAACATCTACCAGTTCCCCAACTTCAAATACACTGCCTACAACGTAACTTCAAACACCTACGCGAACGGGCCTATCAGGTGCGTGGACGACCCCTACGGCATGTGGGCAATAAACACCTTCCTCGACGAAATCGCCCAGAAGTGCGGCATACGCCCCGACCAGCTCATGGGCCTTAACAACATGGTCGTCAGCGGCATGAAGGACCAGCAGACGGGCAACAGGATAGCCTCCTGCGGCCAGCCACAGATGTTCAACAACGTCCTCGCTGCCACCAACTACGCGACCAAGTGGACGGCGCCACCGGCATCGCCATCTGGCCTGACCGGCGTGGTTCACGGCATCGGCATCGCAAACTTGACCTCGGTCAAGGGCTCCGGCAGCAATACCAGCGCCATCGCCATGATGGACCAGGACGGAAGCGTCGAGATTCACGCCGACTCGAACAGCCTCGGCCAGGGAAGGAGGGAGGAGCTCTGCATCATCGCCGCCGAGACCTTGGGTGTCCCGGTGAGCATGGTCACCATAACCAACTACGACTCGGACGGGGGCGCCGACACGGGAGTCTCCGCCGGCAGCACTCAGACCAAGCGCGCTGGTAACGCTGTCGGACTGGCATGCCAGGACATCAAGAACCAGATGCTGAACAAGGCGGCCACCTCCCTGAACACGACCGTGGCCAACCTGACTTACGCCCTTGACGGCTCGATGAAGATCTACGTGACCGCCACTCCGACTTCGTCCGTGACCTTCCAGTCGTTGACAGGCGAGCCGTGGCTCATCGGGGTAGGTCACTACATGGCACCCACGAAGACGACCCAGCTGGTCTACGGGACCTGCGAAGCTGAAGTGAACGTCGATACTGCCACTGGGCTCATCACGGTGACCAGCATCACCCAACAGAACGACGTCGGCCAGGTCATCTTCGCGGCGGGGATAGAGGGACAGGCACAGGCCGGAGTCATCCAGGGGATCAACATCGCGCTCCAGGAGGAGGATTGGCCCGACACCCAGACGGGGATGCCTCTCTTCTACAGCCACCTGGATTCTAGGACCTTGCTCATGGGCCAAGTCCCGGCTGCGGCCAATTTCTCCGTCGGCTACGTCAACGACGCGGAGCAGCCTCCGGACTCGGTGGGCAACTTCGGCGCAAAGGGGACGGCAGAGCCGTGGCTCGCGGGGGCGACCCCTGCCATCGCTTCGGCGGTCGCCAACGCCATCGGCGTACACATCTACCAGATACCAATGACTCCCGAGAAGGTCCTCGCTGCGTTGGGCAAGACCAACACGCCCAACGGAAACGAGTACGGTTACGGAGGCGGGAACTAGAATGCAGCCACTATACTACTACCAGCCGAAGAGCCTAGCTGACGCTTCGTCCTACATACTCGCCCACCCCGGCTCCAAGGCCATAGCCGGTGGGACCGAGGTAATGCACTCCCTGAAGCAGAACAACCTTCCCAGCGAACCCACGACACTCGTCGACCTCAACGCCATCTCCGGCCTAAACACGATCACCGTGTCCGGGAGCGTGCTGAAGATAGGCCCCAACGCGACGCTGTATAGCATCGCCAACAGCTCGACGGTCCAGACCAACGCCAGGGCCTTGTCGATGGCCGCCGCTGCCGCCGCTTCTCCCCTGCTCCGCAACATGGGGACCATAGCGGGGAACATCACCCAGGACGTCTGGTGCTGGTACTACCGCGCTCCAGAGAACATATACAACTGCATCCGCAAGGGCGGGGCCATCTGCTACGCCCAGGCGGGGGACAACAGGATCTACCACTCCATCTTCGGCGGCCCCAAGGGCTGCTACTCCATACACCCCTCTGACACAGGAGTCGCGCTGTCGGCGCTGGGAGCCTCTGTGGTCACCACGAAGCAGACCCTCACTATGGACAACTTCTTCTACGATATGGCACCAGGGAACAACCTCGCCAACGGGGAACTCATACAGGAGATCGACGTGCCTGTCCCCGCGTCGGGATCAAACAGCGCCTTCGTGAAGATTGCCATGAGGCCCACCTTAGACTTCGCCCTGGCCAGCGCTGCGGTGTGGTACACCCCCGCTTCGGCGGCGGTGACCAGCTGCAAGGTCTACCTGGGAGGGGTCTTCCAGACTCCATACCACGCTACCGCCGCCGAGACGGCGCTGACGGGCCAAACGATATCCGCGACCACCGCGGCCACCGTTGGCCAGGCGGCTGTCTCAGCTGCCACCCCTATGACCCTGAACTCGTACAAGAAAATCGTCGCTTCCACAGCAGTTGCAAGGGCCCTACAGGCCTAGACTGCACTTTAGGGGAGGCGCCAATCCGCCTCCCACCTTTCCTTTTTCATCCTTGAATTCATTAGCTGCAGCCCTGTTGGTTTGAGCCGAACCTCAACAGGGCAGTCAAGCCACAGCGAACAAATCTTAAACTATAGGACAAAGGCAGAGGAATATGTTTTGCAAGGGGAACTCACGTGCCACGACCTCACGAAGATCTACGCCGGCTCAAAGGGGAAGAAGGCCCTGGATTCCGTCACCTTGACCGTCCCTTCACATGGCATCTTCTCGCTCATCGGCATGAACGGGGCGGGAAAGACCACCCTCGTGCGCATTCTGGCCACTGACCTGGAGCCCACTTCTGGCACGGCCACCATCGACGGCATCGATGTAGTAAAGGAGGCACGGAAGCTGAGGGAGAAGATAGCCATAATCCCGCAGGAGACAAGGGCCATTCCCTGGATGACGCCAAGGCAGAGCGTCTTCTCCTATCTGCTTTGGAGGGGGATCGATTACGGGGAGGCACGGAGGCGGGCGAAGGACGCCCTCTCGACTGTTGGCCTCGGGGAAAAGGCCGACGAACTGAACAGGAAGCTGTCCAGCGGCCAGAGGAGGAAGGTTATGGTAGCTACGGTGCTGGCCGCCGACGCGGAGATCACCTTCTTGGACGAGCCCACCACCGGCCTTGACCCGGTGTCCCGCAGAGGGCTGTGGAAGTCCCTGAACGAAATCGCGAGCAGGCATTTCCTCATCCTGACGACCCACTACCTGGAAGAGGCGGAGCAGCTGGCGAACGTCATAGGGATCCTGGATGGCGGGAAGCTGGTTGCGTTGGGCACCTTCGACGCCCTGAGAGAGATGATGAGGTTCCAGTACAGCATCAGGGTATCTCCCGCGGCTCAGCTCCCCGAACTGAGGGAGGGAGTGACGACCACCGGAGGCGACGGTCAGGTTCAGATCTTGACCAGCGACGCCGAAGCCTTCCGCCTCTCCAGGGAGCTCCTTGAGCGAGGCACAAAGTTCTCCGTCAACCGGGTTTCACTGGATGACGTATTCTTCCACTTGGTGCGAAGGGAGATGGGGGAGGTGGAGGCCAGGTGACGGGCTGGAGCAAGCAGCTCGTCGCCGCCGTACTGGTCAACTCGATCTACGCCATGACGAACTACCCTGTGGTGCTGGTCAACACGGTCCTGGCGCCGATATCCTTCCTGATGATAATCAATTTCGTGAGCAAGGGAGGCCTCCTCGACCAGGCGATAGAGGGCGCCTTCATAATGAGCATGTTCTCAAGTGGAATGTCCCTCCAGTCGGACCTGTCTCACCTCAAGAACGACTTCAAGCTGCAGGACATGGTGGTCAGCTCGCCCACCACACCGGCGGTATATGTGCTCGGGATGGCCCTGTCGGAGCTGGTCTACTCCATACCCGCGCTCCTGGCCCTGATTGTCCTGCTCGCGACGTTTGTCCATCCGAGCGCCGCGCAGGCGCTGGACCTCCTGGGCATAATGGCGATGATGTTCTTCACGTCAGTCACCATAGGGTTCACCCTCTCCACCTTTACAAGCGACGTCGTGCAGAGCTTCGCCTTCGCGGGCCTCGTCTCCACCCTCTTCACCACGCTGCCTCCCGTCTACTACCCGATAACCTACATTCCTCTCCCGTTCAGATACCTCGCGTACCTGTCTCCCACGACGTACGCCGCCGAGATAGCCCAGTACTCCACCGGCCTATTGCAGATCCCGGAGAGCATGTTCGCCCTGGACTGGCTTGTCCTATTCGCCGTCACGGCCGTCCTAGCCTGGGTGGCGGTCAAGAAGGCGCACTGGCGAGAGGTCTAGCGCGCCAGGCTCGGGACTTGGTAGCTGACCGTCCCTCGTAATGGTCCGACCCCATCATCGACGGTTGTGCGTCCTTTGAACCGTGATCGCTGCCAGGAGTACGGCGATTATCGCTATCGCAACCAGCAGTTCGTCGTAGTCCGTAGTGGTGGCGCCCGGTGCAGCGCCCGATGGGCCGAGAGACGTTTCGAGAGTTCCAGTTGCCTGCTGTTCAGCCGAAGAAGGGATCCCTGTTCCCGCGTTGTTCTGCCCCAGCCCACCCTCTAGGGTTATCTCATAGAGTTGAGGGGTCCCATCCCGATCGCTCCTGTAGATGATGTGGTCGCTGTCGTTGAGGAATATCAGCGCGGGCTCGCCCCAGTAGCTCAGGAGCTGAGAGTCCGTGCTCGCGAGGAACTCGGTCGTGCCGTTGAGATACATGAGGTAGATCGGCTTGTTTCCGTATTGTGATCCCGTCTGCTGACCCGATATCGAAGAACAGGCCAGCAGGCTCGAGTCGGCGCTCCATGCGCAATATTGGGGCGCGTATTCGATGGAGGTCGTCGAGTTCAGATCGTTAGGCCCTATCCTCTCGATACTGAAATAGGAGTACAGCGGGGTCGAGAGTGGATAGTCGTACGTCTCCAGTGTGCTGTTGGCAAGGATGCTGCCGTCGGGGCCGAGCACGTCTGCCACGATCCAGTAGGGCCAGTCAGCGTCCCCCAGCCGCTCTCCGTCAGGTGCCCAGTTCTCATGGCCCTGGTTTGTGCTGTTGAAGACAAGGTAGGAAGTGCTAGGGTCGTCCAAGTCCACCACGTACGTCTCGGGGGTCCCTGTGGTGCCGTTCAGCTGGTCCCAGAGGTAGGCCACAACGTTCGGGAAGACAGGGTTCGGTTTGGCATGGTGGAAGGTCGCCCATGGGCTCCCGTACGGATTGGGTATGGTGACCGGGGGAAGTGCCGTTCCGTTCTCGTAGACTCGATAGATCGTGGAGTACTGCCAGATGTAGATTAGGTCCTGATCGGCAGCCGGATCTCGCTCCGAATAGTAGTAGACCGGCGCATACGACGCGTTCCCTTCACCGTTGGAACCCTGCGGGAAGTCATGGCTCAGAAGCTCGTACCTGGCGCAGGCACCCGGCTGCGTCAGGTTTATGGCGTACACGTCAGCCGTGCCTTGGGTCGTCCCAGGGCTCGCGAAGATCGCCAGTTCGCCGTCCGTGGTGAGGATCGGGTTGGCGTAGCTCTGCCCGATGACTTCGGCGTCGCTGCCGTCGACGTTCGCAGTTACTATCATGTCAGGGCCGCCCTGGGGATATGCGTAGTACACTATCCTGTCCGTGGCCCTGCTGTAGACAGGCGTGTCGTAGTAGACGAAGGACGCCGAATAGCCGGAGCTGGGAGATGTGATTTCCGTCACCGAAACTCCGTTCGCGACGGCGGAGAGGTTCGAAGTGACGTCCGTCGCCTTCTCACTAAGGTTCGGGAAGCCATCCGATGGCCCTCCAGTGCAGAGGCTCTGCGACTGGGCCGCAATCGTGGGGTTAAAGTCCGGGGAAAGGGGGATGCCGACCAGTAGCAGAACAAATACAATGGCTGCGGCGGTCGCTTCCCTCGGCTTCAACCTGTCATCATAGCTGCTCGCTCGTAATTAGCTCTTGCCGACTGGGGCTACGTTGTCAGCCTTGCCCAGAAGGTGGGCGCAACTTAACCGCGTGTATCCAGCCGATGAAATCCCGGCCGAAATGGATTCTTTTCAGGCTGAAAGATCTAGACATGCACTAGGGCCCCATCGCCATCTCCCTAACAGTTCAGGTCTGGCCTCCGGTGCTATGCCGGGAATTCGACCTTTCGGAGAACAGATCGGTCGGCGTCTTTGAAGCCATGGTAGATCTTCATGTGAAGGAGCGCCGCCTCCTCGGTGTCGAAGTAGGTCCCGTCGAGGACGCATCGGAACATGATCGTCGACTGCTGGGCCATCTTCCACGCGTGACTAGAAGGGCGCCTATTTGACCAGAAGGCGAAGGCTCTGATGACATGAGAGTCTAATTCCTCTGCATCGCCGAAAGACAGCTGAAAATCCCTTTCGCTGACGGCCCTTCAGTCGCGTCCGATTAGATGCCCGCCAAATGAGATGGACCACAGGAGGACGGGGTAAACGATGAGCCTCTCCATCCCGCCGGGCCCTATCCCGAGCGTGTTTCCAAAGGCGCCCACGTCGGGGACATAGAGGGCCAGCGAAACCAGGGAGACCAAGCCTAGTATGATAGAGATGTACGAGAGCGGGGCCTTCTGAAACCTGTACGTGATTATGGCGGCCACACCTGCCAGCAAGAACGTTACTAGCGAGAACAGGTGATGAACAAGGCCGAAGGATTCGTTAAACGTCCCGGTGCCAATGAGCGCGACCCCCGCCACGGCGATGATGGTCGCCGTAGCCATGTGACCGAAGGCCCGATGGAAGTAGTATGCAAACAGCACGATGAGCACTCCAAAGACGACCTCGGAGCCATTGAAGGCCAGCCATAGGGGAGGGACGTAACATCCGCTGCTCGTGCAGGCCGTCCCGAGATCGCTGATGTAGTTGCTCATGACGCTATAGTGAGGGTACATCGTTTCGGACAGGAACCAGACTATCGTGAACTGCATTCCTCCCACCAAGAGCGCGGTGCCGGCCTTTGCGGCATCCGAAAGCTTCAACGCGTCAAAGGCCCTCATCGCTCGCTAAAAGGTTGAATGAAGAAGCGCCCGGTCAAAGGTTCATTCATATCCCGCACGATTATCATTAGGACTCCGTCCCCCCCCCGAGGCCCCGGCCTCGGTCAGTACCGACTGCTGAGAGGAGGACTTGGTGGGGCTCTAGGTCCATGGGGGGTCGAAGTCATCAGCTGCCGCCCAGCAATAGGGCGACCGATCTCCTCCTTTCGCTCTCGTCTTCGAAGATGCCAAATCCGAGGAGGTTGGTGATGTGCATTCCAAGGAAGAGGGCCTGCAATGAGGCAGCCATCAACTCCACGTCGACGTCGCGCCTGATGGCCCCTTTCCTGCTCAGCCCTCTCAGATACCTCTCTATGACGGCGAGGTCCTCCCTGCGGTCCTCCGTGATCACCTTCCTCACTTCGGGGTCCTTCGAAGCGAGTGAAAGTATCTCGAGTTCGATGGGCAGGAACTCCTTGTAGTCCCCCGTCGCAAGGTCGAAGAGCCCCTCCAGGCCTACGACAGGATCAGACTCCTTCAGGGACCCGTGGAGGAACTCTCGAACGGACTGGTGGCCCTTGCGATAGATCTCCTTGAGGATGTCCACCTTCAGCCTGTAGTGGTGGTAAAGGGCACCCTTGGTGACCCCAAGCTCCCTGGCGATGTCGTCCATGGTGGCATCCCGGTATCCCTTCTTTGAGAAGACCTTCACTGCAGCGTCGGATATCCTGGCTCTCGCCGCGTCGGAGTATCCCGGAACGATCTTCGGCAACCTCTATTCGAGCATCGATTCTTCAGCCTCCGATATAAGGTTAGTTGGTTAACATACCGACCGTATGTTGACATACGACAAGTATATTAACCACACATGCATTCGCCTACGGCGTGGCGTAACATGACGCGCACCATTATCATCGTGAAACCGGCGGCCTTCGGTACTGATCGTCTCGGAGCCGTAAGCAAGCATTTAGGGACGATGGCCCTGGGGGTGGTCTGAATTGGTGGAGATGATCTCGGTCGAAGACCTCGTCGAGGTCTACTCGGACGGCACCAAGGCCGTCGACGGGATTTCGTTCCGAGTAAAGGAAGGCGAATTCTTCGGGTTCCTCGGCCCCAACGGGGCGGGGAAGAGCACGACGATAAAGGTCCTGACGACCCTGCTCCGGAAGACGTCGGGAAGGGTGTCGGTCGCGGGCTTCGACTTGGACAAGTCCCCATCGGAGATACGCAAGGCGATAGGCGTGCTGAGCCAGGAGACGATACTCGACGTCGACCTCACCGGCAGGGAGAACCTTCGGCTCCAGGGAAGGCTTCAACAGATGCATGGAAGGGCTCTCGACGAAAAAGTGAACGACCTCCTAAAGATGGTGCAGCTCGAAGATGTCGCCGACAAGTCAGCCGGCCGCTATTCGGGTGGGATGAGAAAACGTCTCGACCTAGCCTCCGCTCTCGTCCACAACCCCCGGTTGCTCTTCCTGGACGAGCCGACGACGGGCCTCGACACGCAATCGAGGGCGGCGATCTGGGAGTACCTCGAGTCGTTGAACAAGGAAGACGGCTTGACCATCTTCCTGACGACCC
>CAYYVT010000060.1:0-3754 GCA_964475215.1 uncultured Nitrososphaerales archaeon | reverse complement strand
GAATCGAGGTCAGGGCGGCGACCGAGGGAAAGGTGGACGTGAGCCTGAACCTGAGGAGGCCGGAGGACTTGGACTGGAGCGTGTACCAGCAGGGCGACCTGGTCATGGTTACGTTCAGGAATTCCTCCAGGACCTACTGGAGCTGGGCGGCGCACCCTGACTCGGGCCCGACGGCCGACGTTTCGCTCTCCGTCCCGCCGGCATGCGACCTGGACCTTGAGAATCGGCTCGACCGGGTCTCCATCACGGGGGTCAGCGGCGTCATAGTTGTGAACTCGGCCATCGCCTCAGTCTATGCCACGGCCTGTGGAGGGAACCTCAAGCTGAGGACCAAGACGGGCTCCATTTTCATGGAGGGGGTCGAGGGCATCGTCTCAGCCGAGACGGCCACCGGCCAGGTGAAGTTCTCCGGCTCCCTGAGCGGCGCCGACAACTTCTTCAGGACCAGCGTCGGAACCATAGACATCTCTCTGAAGGGGACGCCAGACCTCACAGTTGAAGCCCATTCTGGGATTGGCGCCGTCGTCAGCACCCTGCCGCTGGCAGACGCAAGAAGCGAAGATAGAAGGGTGTACGGCCGCCTAGGATCGGGGACGGGACATCTCAGGGCCGAGACCAGCACCGGAACAATACACCTCGGCCCCTGACCCCGCAACGCCTTATCTCGGCCGGCTACGTTTATTACGAGCGTTGACTCAACCGAGCTCGATAATAGTTGAAGACATGGGCAGTGATGTACGCCATCATCTGGCTGTCCTTCTTTGAGATACTTCTTGGTCTGTTCTCGCCGTTCGCAGAATACGTCACGGTGGCCATCCACGCCCCACTGGGCCTGGCCGTCTTGGCTCTGGCCTTCTACATCAGCGGGAAGGTCAGCGCCTCGAGCTGCCCCGACAGGGTCAAGAGGATAACCAAGGCCACCAGGAACTTCGCCATCCTCCAGGTTCTGGTCGGAATAACCTTTGCTGGCGCGTTCTTGGAGAAGCTTCCATCCCCCTACCTTTACGTGATTGGCTTGATTCATGTGGCCACTGCTCTCACAATAATCTCTCAGGCCTCGTCGTCAGCCACGGGTTACGATATGTGGGAGGAGAGGGAGTTCCAGCCAGGTCCCGCGATGGCGCCATCGACGGCATAGGAGGGGCTTACAGGTCGTCCCTGAACTGTATGTCTCCGTAGCGACTGTCAAGGCGGTAGAGCACAAGCAGGAAGGGCACCGCCACCAGGGCAGAGCCAAAGTAGGCAGCTAATAACGTGAAGTAAGTGAGGAGCGCGAGGAAGGCGACGAGGGTGGCCACCAGGGCCGACACTCCAACTATCGCGATGAGTCGCCTATACTTCGTGATCTCCTTCTGTTTGTCGATGGGCATGGGGGTCAGCCTACGGGCCGCCTGCGGCCCCGATCCTGACGATGCAATTGATGAAGTACGCTATGGCCCTGGGGTAGTCGGCCTCCTTGATGTGTTCGTTGGGGGCGTGATATCCAGAGCCGACGTAGGAGACGCTGGGCGTAAGCACGGATGGCATCCGGAGTTGGTTTATGAAGAGAGATATCGGCCCGGTGGCGGCCATGCTCGGCCATATCAGCGGAGCCCTGCCGTAGACCTCTCCCGCGGCTTCGACGAGGGGCTTCAAGAGAGGCGTGTCGAGGGGCGTCTTCCCCGGAAGCTCGCTGCTGTACGACTTCAGCCCGACCTCCTTGCATCCCATTGCGTCGAGGTACTCCCTGATCGAGGCGAAGATCTTGTCCGGATCTTGGTTCGGGACGAGCCTGAAATCCACCTTCGCCATCGCCTGTCGGGGAAGTATGGTCTTGGAACCCGGCCCACCGTAGCCCGAAACAAAGCCAGCTATGTTGCAGGTGGGGGAGAAGACCGCCTCTCTTGCGGTGCTAGACCCCGGGCTGGGCTCCAGAAGGCTCTTCGCCCCGAGGGCCCTGCCGAATTCCGTGGGGTCGAAGTCGTTCGAATCTGTGGCCTTCAGCTCCTCCTCCGTTGGCGGGACGATGTCGTCGTAGAAGCCCGGAATGAGCACCCTTCCCGATTCGTCCTTGAAGCGATTCAGTGCCCACACCAGCCTCCAGGCCGGATTGGGCGCCACGGCAGCGTACATGGAGTGCAGGTCACGCGCCGCCGTATCCAGGGACATCTCGATGTACAAAAGGCCCTTCGCCCCCAAGTAGATCTGGGGGCAGCCACTGGACGTCAGATCGGCCCCCTCCCATACACAGATGTCGCCCTTCATCTTGGATCCATGGAGCTTGACGTACTCATGAAGGTGGGGGCTGCCCACCTCCTCCTCCCCTTCGATGACGAACCTCACCGAAACGGGCAGCTCGTCGCCTTTCTTCAGAAGGGTCTCGACGGCATGGAGGCGCGCCATCAGATCTCCCTTGTCATCCGCGACACCCCTCCCATAGATTCGTCCGTCCTTGACCTCGCCGCCAAAGGGGTCCACCTTCCACTCGGCGAGGGGATCTATCGGCTGGACGTCGTAATGGTTGTAGAACACGAGGGTGCGATGGCCGGCTCCGGCCAGGTCGGCGATTATCAGCGGAGGGGCTCCTGGGACCGTGAGCCGTTCTGTCCTGAATCCCAGCGACCTCAGCTTCTCCTGCACGAAGTCAGCCGTCTCCGGGATGGCCTTCCCCTCGGCAGAGATGGTGGGGAAGGAGATGAACCCCTTCAGCTCCTTAATGTAGTCTGGGATAGACCTTTCGATGTCAGCCATCCTTCCGCTCATGCCTCACCGTTGGACCGCTCCTTTCCTTAACCCTTTCTCGGGAAGGATTCGCCAATGCCTAGACGATGGAATAGGAAGACTTATTCGGCCTCAGGTATTCCATCCGCGAACATGGTCCTGAAGACCGCCAGCAGGCGGACGGGCGTGACGATCTCGGTCTTCGCCAACGTCCTCTGGGGGACGGTCTTCGTCGCATCAGGCGTGGGCCTGAAGTACGCCAACCCCTACCTCTTGGCCTTCCTCAGGTTCGTGGCCGCCTCGGTCGGCGTGGTCCTGAGTTCGGTGCTCTTCGGGTGGACACACCGGCTTGTGCGTGAGCTCAGGAGGGGGGTAATCTGGGCGCTGGGCACCATCTACGCCTTGGGCTTCCTGATACAATATATCGGCCAGAACCTGACGAACGCAGCGAACGCCACCCTTCTGGCGAACTTGGCGCCCGCCTTGACCCCCATCGTCGCCTATGTCCTGATAAGGGAACGGCTCCCGCACGTAAAGCTAGTTGCAGCGGGCCTTGGCTTCCTGGGCCTGATATTCATCGGAGCACCCGACGTCCGAATCGGAAACGTGGTGTGGGACCTTCTCCTCTTCGGGACTTCGCTTTCCTACGCCTTCCTGATCGTCATCCTCAAGAGGCTGAGGATCGACTCCGTCGCCAGCTCCTTCGCGATAATGATTACGATAATGGTCTATCTCCTGCCCACCGCAGTCTTCCCGGGCGGGCTCAGCCTTTCGACGGCTTCGATCCCTCCCATGGGGTGGCTCGCCGTCCTCTACATGGGGATACCCTGCAGCACTGCAGCCATCGCCATGTACTTCAAGGGCTTCGAGTCCCTTTCCCCCACCGAATCGGCTACGCTCCTCTTGGTCCAGCTCCTGGTCGGCCTCGCGCTCGCCGCGGTGCTCTTGGGTGAGACGCTTAGCGTAGCCGAGCTGGGCGGGGCCGTACTCATCCTCGCGGCAGTCGCCATCTCGTCAATGGGCTGAGGGCCAGAGCCGTGTGCTGCGCGCAGCC
>CAYYVT010000059.1:0-2643 GCA_964475215.1 uncultured Nitrososphaerales archaeon | reverse complement strand
GCCTCGTGCTCCATCAAGTACTCCAGGATCTTCCAGCTGTCGTCGGACGATAGCGCGGCGGCGACCATGGGCTCAGACACTAGACCCTCTCGCTCTTGCATCGAGAGGCAATCCCCTACTAATAAACGGGCGGCGCTTCGCCAGAATGTGGCATTGCGAGGAACTCCGCCGCAATGCCATGGAATGCTTCAGACATAGCTTGCGGGGAGACCCGTATCGCATGATGTCATCGCTTCGTCTGCGTATGCTTCTAATCGCGGAGAGGCGTCCGAACGGAAGCTCGCGGAGTTGTCAGGGAAGGAAGGGCAAGTGGGACCCCCAACTCGGTCCAGGGGAAACAAAGCATCTCGGTCATCTCAGCGATACTCTAATCGAAAGACGAAGTCAAGACTAGGAAGGCCGAGGATTCGCGTCCCGGCTCAATGGCGAAGATGACCCGCGTTTTCCGCCTACAGAATCTAGTCCCAGTCTCCGACCGCGCTGGAGATCGAGCGATCCTCATGCTCGAGGTGCCGAACGTACTGTACGGCGTCCTCGAAGGTTCCGACGCATGCCCGGCCTTCATTTCGGTCATGGGTCCAAATGCGTTCTAGGTCGTCCTGGTAGAGCCTCACATGGCGATAGGAAAGCTTCCCCAGCCTCTGGTTGAGCCGTGCCAGGTTCGACTCGTACTCGGATTCTATTAGCATCACCTGTTCTTGGGCTTCCGCTCTTATAAGGTCCGCCCCCTGCCGAAGGGACATTCGTTGGGCGACGTTTCTAGAGGAAGGGAGGGCACTCGAACCCTAGGGTTCCACCGAAACGAGGGGCCCCTCCAGCTCCAGGCTCCGGTTCATCCCCACCTCAGATACGGTACCTATGAAGTTGGCGATCTGCGCCAGGCCTATCATGATGGAGCGCACGGCGAAGGCGAAGGACACCCTCTTCGCCGGGTCGCCGTAGGCCGGATCGGATAAGTACGCCTGAGAAAGGCGGAAGCTCGCCTCATTGAGCTCTTTCTCCAGCCTGCCCGACCGCTCGATGGCCCTGTTGGCCTGCACGGTGTCCTTGTTGAGAAAGGCGTTGAAAGACGAGGCGTAGAGCTCGACGACTTCGCGGAAGAGGCGACCCATCTCCTCGACCTGGCCTGCCTTGAGCTCCATCCCCGAATCGAGGATGGCCACCGTGTTGACCGACATCTGTTCGACATAATCTCCTATCTTTTCGGCCAACTTCGCCACGAGCCTATTCCCTGCTATGTTAAGGACGTTGTCTATGCCGATCCTCTTCGCCGCGTCCAGCCTCTTGGACGCGTAGAGGAGCTGCCTGACGGTCATCCAATAGATCTTGTCCAGGTCCTCCTCGACGAGGACCACCTCCTGGGCGGACTCCCTCTTCCGCTGGAGGAGGCCCTTGAAGGTGGCCTCCAGCATGTAGGTCGTCACAGTGTGAAGGCGTCTCAGGAGGCCGTCGATGGGGAACTTCGTCGGGTCTAGGAAGCTCTGGATGGTGATGGTGCTGGCGGTCTGCTCCACTATCCCGAAGCCGTTGAGCCTCTGCACAGCTGACTTCACTTCCTCGAGCTGCGTCGGCTTCAGCTCGGCCTTGCTGGCGACGACGATAGTCTCGGCCCCTATGATGTAGAGTCCAACTATGGCCCTCTTGAGAAGTCCAGGGTCGGCGATCCTGTCCACGTTCACCACCCTCTTTGGGAGCTTCTCGTCCTTGGCCATCCCGGGCTGGAGCCGGAGGGAGCCGTCCTCCAGGCGGATTATCGAGACGACGTCTCCAGCCTTCACCCCGACCTCCTTCACCCAGTCCTTGGGGAGAGAGACGGAGAGCGTGGAGTAACCGACCATCTGTACTTTTCTTACGTCTATATTGGACATATATCTTCAGATTGTCTTACGACGGATATATGTTTTGGGTGCCATATTTTCAAAACTTTAATTTCCTTAGCCAACTGGGCGTGGACAACCTCCCGTGTCGCAGAGGACGCACGCCCTTGGCCTCCTCATGTACCGGACATGGGAGAGGATGTAACCAGAGACCCCGATCGAGAGCTCCCCGCTCCAGGCCGCAAGAACGCGAAGAACCTACTCCGCCTTCTGGCACCGACCCTGAAGAGTGCCCAAAGATGCCAATAACTTTCGGCGAACCGCCTTCGGCTCAATGAACGACGGGCGCCTGCGCTATCGGAGATCGAGAAGGTAGCCCCAGGGCTCGTCCTCCCCGGATGAGCGGCTTCTAGAGGATGGCTCCGACCGTTGCCGTTCCGGAACCTTCCTCGCTGCCCTGAATTCGTCGGACAGGAAGAACCCGACGTTGACTGGCCGTCGAACTCACTCTTCACAACCGAGCCAGCACCCATGAGATTAAGAGACACAACGGCCTGACGAAACACGATGAGCAGACTACACCCAAGGCATCGCCATGGCTGGGTGCGGGATGTCCCCGATCGCCGCGACTACCATTACGCTGAGATCAGAAGGGCCCCAACCAGGCTCCCCCCGAAGGTCGATCTCAGGTGCCTATGCCCTCCGGTGGCGGACCAAGGGGACTGCAACTGCTGCTCCGGCAATGCCCTGGCCGCAGCGCTGGAGTTCCTTGAGCTGAAGGATGGGCTTCCCTTTACTTACCTCAGCAGACTCTTCATCTACTACA
>CAYYVT010000058.1:0-2646 GCA_964475215.1 uncultured Nitrososphaerales archaeon | reverse complement strand
GTTGCTCGACGCGGTGGCCGGGTTCGTCACGTTTACCGAGAAAGGCGTGGGAGACGCGCCGACCACTACGTTGGGGCGAGGGGTCATCCCGGGCGAGGTGACGTTCGAAATGAGGAAGGGCACCAGGGAGTTGGCCAGTGGGCTCCCCAATCCGGTGACGAAGTCGTACCCTAGGCCCGCGGTACAGACAGCGCCGCAAGCCCCATTGGTGCCCGAGGTGATGTCTCGGAAGTTAGAAGCGTAGGTGGAGTTCGAGGCTGCGCCGTAAATGGCCGTGTCCGTCCCATAGGAGATCGACGAAATCGGCGTGCTCCTGTAGCTGTTCACGATAGCGAACAGGGCAGCCCACTGAGGCGCTCCAGCGCTGGTCCCACCCACCTGGACCTCGCTGCCGCTAAGGTAGACCTCAAAGCCCGTGTTCGGATCGGCGTCGTAGGAGACGTCGGGGACGCCCCTTCCGCTGCTGTTCACGCCGAAGCTGGACTGGTAAGAGGGGATGGAGAGGTAGCTGCTGACTCCGCCGCCGCTGTCGGCCCACGCGGTCTCGCTCAGCACGGTGCCGTTGCTAGCCATGGAGAGTGAAGTGCCGCCCACCCCCACAACGTAGGGGGAGGCCGCCGGCCATTCCACCCCGTGTCCCGAATCTCCAGAAGACGCGAAGAAGCTCACTCCACCGACTTCGAAATAGGAGTTGTACGATCCTTCGCTTGAAAATTCGGAGCCGCCCCAGCTCATCGACACCTGATGGACCCCTGGCTGGCTCGAAGCGTAGCTGACCCCGGTGAGGAGGTTGCTGAAGGAGTTGCTCGAGACCTCGACGAGCATGATCTTGGCCCCTGGGGCTATCGCGTGGGCCCACTGGACGTCGAGGGAGATCTCCAGGTCCCAACCGGAGTTGGCCGCCGGGGTCCCTTGTGGGGTGGCCTTCACCAGGCAGCCGTTGGTGGTGTTGCAGGGCGGCAGGCCATACAGGCTCGTGAAAAGGGCCAAGTCGCTCTGCAGAGTGGGGTCGTCATACGCGTCGACGATCCCAATCGTCTGGCCATATCCGCACAGGTGTGGGTCCCCCCAAGGATACCCGGTGAAGTTGCATGAAAGCTGGCCAAAACCGTAGGCCTGGTAGATTTGCGTATTGGTGACGGCCACGAAGGGGCTTATTGAACTGGAATTTACGACTTGGACGGGAGGATTGGCCACCCAGCCCGCGGGGGCGGCCTGCGCCGAAACTAAGGGGCTGAATCCCAGAAGAAAGGCGCCCATCGTTAGGGCCAGGAGCGCCATCAACACAAGGCTAGAAATCGTCGCGCCTCTTCCATGCCTTGACGACTTTGAGAAGAGCCTTCTTGCGGAAGACCATGAGATCAGCCGGAAGGTGATGGCGCCAAGTCTCGATACCATTACCGTCCTGACAGATGAGATGGAGGAACCGCCTATTCTCATGAGACTCGGTCTGCCTCCTCTCACATGACATATGCATCCTTTAAGTTAACCGGGAAA
Organism: uncultured Nitrososphaerales archaeon; assembly: GCA_964475215.1. Taxonomy (GTDB): domain Archaea; phylum Thermoproteota; class Nitrososphaeria; order Conexivisphaerales; family DTJL01; genus DATKKG01. The sequence goes on along the minus strand of CAYYVT010000058.1, from coordinate 1,149 downwards.
GCCATCCGTTTTGGGCTTCGCCTGCCCTTTACTGGTCCGACCGTTTCTGGCGGGTCGTGACGTTCCATGAGAGGTCGATCAAGAGGGACTCGACCAAGGGCGTATGAGGGTTCACCGGCCCGGGTTGCTGGCTGGTTGCTATTCCTGCGCTTGCAGAGGACAGTTGCGCCTCCTCATTAGGCGTTCGCCCCTTGGCGGCGGGCTCATGGTTTGGTTTTCGGCAGGTCGACAGAATGGAACATAGGCGAAATCGTCCGTTCGATTATCCTTTGGATATCAGAGGTGGCTTCAACGATGATCATCGCTTCAGGACGTACTTGGGCTGAAGACTCTGTAATACCTCACGGCCATCCTGAACAGACTAGAGGCCCCCCCGATGCCCCTGAAGAGGGCCTCCAGCGCAAGCAGGTCCTCCTCCGAAATGGCCTTCATGATGGACATGATGGGTACGACGATGAGGAGGAAGGCGGCCCCTCCGATCAGGGTGACCAAGATGGGGTGGAGGGGAAGGAGAGAAGCTGGAAAGACGAGAAGGGCGGCCACCCCCGAAGCGACGTAAACCCTCCAGATCCTCGACAGGGTGATGTTCCTTCCAAGCCTTTTCCCTACAATCCCCCACGCGACGACCAGGGAGACGGCCGAGCCCGCTACAGAGGCGAGAATGACCCCGTAGACCCCAACGAACGGAGACAGGATCGTGCTCCCAGCCAATGCGATGACCGACCCTGCCACGCTCGCGAGGAGGTACTTCGTCGTCTCCCCCATTCCGTTGAGGAGGGCCCCCTGGGCCAGGCTCCCCATCCCCGCGAAGAGGTAGGGCACCAAGAGGAGGGCCAAATACCCTCCAGCGAAAGAGTAGGCCCTCCCGTAGACGGCCGATGTAAGGGGGGTGGAGAGGGAGATCATCGCAGCGGCGACGGGGACGACAAAGATCGTCGAAAACCTCACCGTCCTGTCGTAGAGCTCTGCCAGCTTTCCCTCGTCCCTCGCCATGGCGCTGAAGAGGGGGAAGAGGGCCGTCGTTATGGGGAAAGTGAAAAGGATCACCAAGGTCGCCATGTTGTTGGCCGCGGCGTATCCCCCAATTGCGGCGTTGCTCCTGTAGTGAGCCAGAAGGGTGAGCTGGAAGGGGCCGACGACACCTCCGAC
>CAYYVT010000057.1:0-1956 GCA_964475215.1 uncultured Nitrososphaerales archaeon | reverse complement strand
GTTCGATGTCCGCGAGCGTCATGGCGATCGCCCTCCTTGCGTCTGGCTTCGCCCTCTCTCTGACGAACCCCTCTTCAAAGGGCGCCTTCAGCCTCAACGCCCTCTCACCATTCTTCGCCATCAGTGGCGCCCTCATCCTCCTGGTGGCATGCGCAAGGACAGTCTTCCTGAAGGAGACCCTTGGACAGGTTACGGAGAGCCGTGAAAGGTTCAGGGCTAGCGTTGTCAAGAATCTGGAGCCGGTGAGGAAGAAGGCATTGAGGGTTCCAACGGCCGCTTACATGCTGCACGATTCGGCACTGAGCCTCGTCCTGTTCCTCGTCCCGATATATGCTGTGCAGGAGACCTCGATGACAGCTTGGATGGTGGGAGCCATGCTGGCTTTGCCGCTGGTGCTCCTTGTCGTGTTCCAGGTGCCCTTCGGCCGGTTCGCTGACCTACGAGGAAATGCATGGGTCATCTCGTTGAGCTTCTTCTGGGAGGCGGTCTTCGCGACGGCTTTCATCCTCTACAAGAACCCCGTCTATGCGGCGTTGATGTATGTGGCCTGGATGGGACTGGGCCAGATGGACATTCCTGCCCAAGTGGCCCTGCTGGCCGACCTATCAAGCATTGAGGAGAGAGCCACGATCATGGGTGGCTTTGGAGGCCTCACGACCCTCGTGGCGATCCCCGCCCCGCTCGTTGGAGGCTTCTTGTACAGCCTCTATGAGCCATCCCCATTCTTCCTCTGTTCGCTGCTGCTGGGCGTTTCGACGGCCATGATGATATACTACAGGCTCATCGCTGACTAGCCTTCTCCTCCTTCGTTAGGGCCGCAGCCCGTAGGTCGGCGGACAGCGCCTCTAGTAGCTGGGGCCTTCCATGGAGGGCGACGGCTGGATGATATGTGACATAGAGTTTGGCATTGCGGTACCCGCCAGCCGGACCCCTCTGTAGGTTTCCCTTCATCCCGGTGACGCCGAGCTGGGCAACTCTGCCGAGGAGTATGACTACGGACGGCCGGAGGGCGTCTGCCTGACGTCGGAGGTAGTCCCTGCACGCCTCCATCTCGTCGGCCATTGGCTCCCTGTTGCCCGGCGGCCTGCATTTGACCACCGAGGTGATGAAGACCTCGTCCCTCTCAAGGCCCGCCGAAACAAGCGCCTTTTCCAGTATCCTGCCAGCCTGGCCAACGAACGGGCGACCGGAAATGTCCTCCTTCTTTCCAGGGGCCTCGCCAACCAGCATGATCCTCGAGGTGGAAGGGCCCTCCCCCGGAACGGCCAACGTCCGATTCCTGCAGAGTCTGCACTTCGTGCAGGCCGAAACCTCTCCCGCGATGGCCGAGAGCTCACGCTTCGTCATCTACGAGGTCCCAGCCAACGGGGGTGCCCTTTGAATCATACACAGCGATACACTCGGGGCCGACGAAGGGGTAGGCGACTATCATCATGATGGAGCCGTACACGTGAAGGAGGTCTTGAAGAGAGGGCCTGTTGGAGCCGGACGGATGCGAGTGCGCCGTCCCGACTATCGAGCTGTCGATCGGCACTTGGTAGGGGTTAAATGTCGATGCGGAGTGGGCCCCTGTCATGAAAGGGGCGAAGACCACCTGGTGGATGAGCATGACGCCCTTGCCCTTTTTGGCCCTGAGGAGCACCAACATCTCGTTGGGGTACTGGTCCTTGGAGAACGCTAGGAGCGATTCGGCCAGCGTCCTTGTCAACTGTACGCGGGTCACTGCGAAGTTATCCCCATCATCCTGTAGGCTTCAGCGAGGTTCGCCTTGGCGTGCGACCTCACCTCGTCGTAGTAATTTCGGCCCTCCGAGTCTATGATGACGGTGAGCGGGCCGAAGTCCTCCACCTCTAGGACCCAAAGGGCCTCCGGGGAGCCCAAGTCCAACCACTCCACTCCCTTGACCTTCCTGATGGACTTGGCGGCCAAGGCCCCGGCACCGCCCGTGTAGATGGT
>CAYYVT010000056.1:0-32185 GCA_964475215.1 uncultured Nitrososphaerales archaeon | reverse complement strand
CCTCCTGCAGGCCTCCGCGGTCTTGGCCCCCATTCCGCCCTTACCAATCACGAGCTTGGCCCCCGTCTTCTCGAGGAAGTCGGCCTCGTAGGTTTCGATCCTGGCAGATGTGGTCGGTCCCGCCGAGACTATCTCCCAGCTATCTCCCTTCTTCCTGGTCACTGGCCCCATGTGGTAGACCGCCAGCCCATGGAAATCGACGGGGAGCAGTTCTCCGCGGGTTAGGACCTCGAGGGCCCGCCGATGGGCTGCGTCTCGAGCGGTGATGACGGTGCCGGTAATGTAGACGATATCGCCCACGCGTAGCTTCCTGGGCTCGTCGTCCAAGGGCGTGGTGAACCTGTACTCGGCCATCCTCAGGCGCCTCCTTCGTTAAGAAATCGGTGGGTGAGAAACTCCACCCTCCCTCCGGGGAAGATTCTCATGGTGCTCCTCCTGTCCTCCCAGCATGCCGTGGCGACTCCGACGGCGAAGGAGGCCGGGTGACGGTTGACTGCGTCGATGTGAACATCCAGGGCGGTGGATGCGCCGCCCACCCCGTGGGGGCCCCAGCCGAGCTTATTTATCGCCTCAAGCAGCGACGTCTCCACCCTCGCGAGCTCCGGGTCGGCATTGCGTTGCCCGACCTCCCTCTGTAGCGATTTCTTCGCCAGCTTCATGGCGATGTCGGCCGTGGGCCCGAGGCCGATGCCAACTATGACTGGAGGGCAGGGCTTCGGACCCTGCTCGAAGATGTCGTCCAGGACGATCTTGTAGACCCCCTTCATTCCTTCGGCGGGGGCGATGACCTTTGCAAGGCTGGGCGATTCGCTCCCGCCCCCCTTCAGGACCACCGTCACGTCGGCCGTGTCGACGCCAGGGACGATCTCCCATTCTATCCATGGTATCCGATCGGCGGTGTTGTTGCCCGAATTCTTCCCCGTGAGGATGTTCACCGAGTTGGGCCTCAGAGGGGCCTCGGCGGTCGCCTTGACCGTCGCGCTCCTGAGGGCTCCCTCAAGTAGGCCGAGATACGGAAATCGGTCCCCCGCCTTGACGTAGAAGATGACCGTTCCGGTGTCCTGGCAGGAGGGCCTTCCCTCGGCCTCGGCAATCTCGAGGTTCTTCAGCATGGAACCTATGACCTTCTTTGGCAGCTCACCGGATTCGCTGTCCTGTGCCTTCTTCAGGGCCGACTTGACGTCGGCCGGCAGGTAGATGGCCGCGGTGGTGATGAGTCTGGTGGCAGCGGCAGACACCTGCTCCTCCACGCTCTGCTGGCTCATTACGGCCTGACGTGGGGCAAGTGGGATATATCAATTGCTGGCCGAGGGGGCAAGGGGGTCGACGAGGGCGAATGGACAGAAAAAATAAATACAGGTCTCATGAACACAAAATCGCAAAAATCTGTCTTAGGTGAGATTGTTGGCATACCCATCCGGTTCGCAACCCGTTATTGTTCTGAAAGAAGGGGCATCCGAGACCAAAGGAAAGGAGGCCCTCAGGAACAACATCAACGCGGCCAAGCTGATCTCCGAAATTGTCAAGTCGTCACTCGGACCCAGAGGCATGGACAAGATGTTGGTGGATTCGTTGGGCGACGTAACCATCACCAACGACGGGGCAACGATGCTGAAACAGCTCGACGTTCAGCACCCCGGTGCGAAGATGATGGTGGAGATAAGCAAGGCGACCGATAGCGAAGTTGGCGACGGCACCACGAGCGCCGTGGTGCTGGCTGGCGCCCTCCTCGAAAGGGCGGAGGAGCTCTTGGACAAGGACGTCCATCCTACCATCATCGTAGACGGCTATACCATGGCGTCCGAGAAGGCGCTGGACGTCCTGGGCAAGATCGGCATAAAGGTGGACCCCACTAACAAGGAGTGGCTTGTCAAGATCTCCAAGACCAGCCTCGCCTCAAAGTTGGTTTCTCAGGAGAGCGAGGAGCTCTCCAACATCGTAGTCGACGCCGTCCTTCATGTCGTCGACAAGGTGGGGGACAAGCTGAAGGTCGACATCGACAACGTGAAAGTGGAGAAGAAGCCTGGAAGATCCATTAGCGACACGAGCTTGATCAACGGAATAATCATCGACAAAGAGGTCGTCCACGCTGGGATGCCGAAGAAGGTCGAGGGCGCCAAGATAGTGCTGCTCAATTCCCCGCTAGAGATCGAGAAGACCGAGATGAGCGCGGAGATCAGGATTTCGGACCCTACCCAGATGAAGTCCTTCCTGGACGAAGAGGCCAAGATGCTGAAGGGGATGGTCGACAAGATCGCTGAGGTAGGGGCAAACGTCGTCTTCGTGCAGAAGGGCATCGACGACATCGCCCAGCACTATCTAGCGAAGGCCGGAATAGTAGCCGTCCGTCGCGTAAAGGAGAGCGACATGACTCGCCTGGCCAAGGCCACAGGGGGCCGCATCGTCACGAACCTCGACGACATGACCAAGGCCGACCTAGGGCAGGCGGACTTGGTGGAGGAAAGGAAGATTGAGCAGGACAAGTGGGTCTTCGTCGAGGGCTGCAAGAACCCGAAGGCCGTCAGCATCCTTCTGAGAGGAGGCTCCCAGAGGGTTGTGGACGAAGGGGAAAGGGCCGTCCACGACGCCATAATGGTGGTCAAGGACACCATCGAGAAGCCGACCGTCGTCTGCGGAGGTGGCGCCCCTGAGGCGGAGATTGCCCACCGCATAAGGGAGTGGGCGCACACGTTGTCCGGAAGGGAGCAACTAGCAGCCCAGTCGTTCGCCGAAGCCATGGAGGTGATCCCTCTGACGCTGGCGTCAAACGCGGGGATGGACCCCATCGACACTCAAGTGGACCTCCGCGCAGCCCACTCCAAGAACAAGACATGGGCCGGCATAGCGGTCACTGACGGCAAGGTCGGCGACATGGAGAAGGAGCAGGTGTTCGAACCAGCCGTGGTCAAGTCTCAGATCATCAAATCCGCCACAGAAGCTTCGATCATGATAATGAGGATAGACGACGTCATAGCCGCCAAGGGAATGGGCAAGGAAGGCGGCGCTCCGCCGCCGGGAATGTAGAGGACGCGACTTTTGTTTCTCCTTCGCCATAGCGCAAGCTACGTCATCTCTTGACTTCTGACCGAGCGCCATCATGGCTAGATCTCACGATCGATACATGAAGATTAAAGGATGTGTATCGCCTAAGGCGTGGCCCGAATCCTTGGTTTCATCGCCTGCAGGATTCGGATCCTCTTCACGATGTTCGGGTGGGTGGAGAAGAGCTCGAATACCTTCTCGGTTCCCGATATCTTCCTGTTGGCCACCTGTTCGATGAGCTCCTGCTCGTTGTGGGCGAACTGGGTCTGCCCTCTCCCAGCGGTGTCGGGGTCCACTATCAGGAGGCTCTTGAAGCCCATGGTCTGGGGGGAGCGCGAAGCGCGCGACGACGCCCCCCGCCTGCCGTAAATGTCGAGCTTGGCCAGAGCTGACGAGAGCTTGTCGGCGCCGTCGTCGACCACCTCCGCTCCGTGCCTGTCCGCGAAGAGCTCCCTCTCCCGGCTGAGGCCGAGGACGAGGATGTTCAGGATGAAGTAGGCCGCTAGGGCCAAGGCGCCGATGGCGGCCGCGGAGCCCCCGTTGTTGGTCCGAGAATTGCCGGTGAGGTTGCTCCACATCATTGACCAGCCGATGTAGTAGAAGATGGCGGGGAGGACGGACACAAACATCATTATTTGGACGTCCCTGTGGCGCAGATGGCCCAATTCATGGCCAAGGACGGCTTCGACCTCGCCAGGCTCAAGGAGGTTGAGGAGCCCCTGAGTTACGCAGACCCTGCTTCCCGTAAGTGGAGATCCGTAGGCGAAGGCGTTGGGGGCTGGCAGAGGAGAAAGCATGAGCTTGGGGACCTTCAGGCCAGCCTTCTGGGCGACGCTTTCGAGGATGCTATGAACGCTTGTAAGCTGGCCCTGGGGGACCTCCTTGACCCTGTACATCATGTTCACGAGGTAGGGCGCGATGAGCCACTGAATCAGGCTAAATGCGACCACGAGGACCAGCATCGTCACGATGTCGAAGATCTGAAGATACGCCAGCACGATAGCCAGGAAGAGAGTCGTTGCCCCTATGACGAGCGTGACCGTTCCGAGCATCGTCAACCTAAGTCTCAACAGGCTATAGTCCAACCTAGCCACCCCTAGCCGAGCGAGGACGTGCCAGATTTAAACCTAGCGTCGAGACGCGCTTCGAAGGGGCCTTGCAGGTTGCGGGCGAGGCGATGGTGGCCCGTTGGGTGGACGAATAGGGCGCTTCAGGCGGTTAGTTTAAGAGAAGCAGAACGGCCAAGTCGTGAGAGTGAGATTGAGTTGGGAGTCCAGTTCAGGGTCGAGAAGGACTATCTGGGCCCTGTGAACGTGCCCTCTGACGCCTACTACGGCGTGCAGACCGCTCGGGCCGTTGACAACTTCAGGATCAGCGGGCTGAGGGCTCACCCGCTGTTCATACGCACCTCCGCATTGGTGAAGTGGGCCGCGGCCGTGGGGAACATGAAGGCGGGAACCCTTGACAAGAAGAAGGGCGACGCGATCTGCAGGGCCGCAGAGGAGGTCTACTCGGGGAAGCTTCTCGACCAGTTCGTGCTGGACGTCTTCCAGGCCGGCGCCGGCACGTCTCATAACATGAACGCCAACGAGGTCATCGCAAACCGGGCCATCGAGCTTCTGGGGGGCGAGAAGGGCCAGTACACGATAGTACACCCAAACGATGACGTAAACATGGGGCAGTCCACAAACGACTTCATCCCGACGGTCATCAGGGTCACGACCCTCCTCTTGATGAGGGAACTTACCTCTGAGCTGGACGCCCTCTTGGCTTCGCTACGAGACCTGGCCAAAAGGTTCGATTCAGACGTGAAGCCGGGACGCACCCATCTTATGGATGCCGCTCCCGTTCGCTACGGCCAGGTGTTTGAAGGATGGAGGCGGACCCTTTCGAAGGACGGCGAGAGGTTGCGAGAGGCGGGAGAGATGCTGACCGAGCTCAACTTGGGCGGCTCGGCGGTCGGGACAGGGGTCAACGCAGAGCCGAAGTACGTCGAAGAAGCGCTGCTCTTCCTTTCATCGAAGACCGGATTTCGGTTCAGGACCCCCGCCTCCTTCATCGACGTCACTCATTCGATGACCGACCTGCTATGGGCTGCGTCATCTCTCAAGGCCCTGGCCGTCGATGTCTCTAAGATCTGCAACGACCTTCGCCTCATGAACTCGGGCCCTGTCACCGGCCTGGGAGAGATCACGCTGCCCGCGGTTCAGCCCGGCTCCTCCATAATGCCGGGGAAGGTGAACCCCGTGATCGCCGAATGCATGAACATGATCTGCTTCCACGTGATGGGAGCCGAGAGGTCGGTCGAGGAGGCGGCGCACGCTGGTCAGATGGAGCTCAACGTGATGATGCCGTTGATCGCCTACGAGCTCACCATGTCTCTAGAGATAATGAGGGCTGGCCTCAAGATGCTGAGGGAGAAGCTGCTCGTTGGGATGGCCGTCGATGTGGAGAAGGAGAGACGTCTCGTCGAGGCGAGCTCGGGGATAGCCCTGGCGCTGAACCCCTACCTGGGGTTCGACAGGACGGCCGAGATAGTCAAGGAGGCCATGAAGCGGGGAGTTTCAGTCCGGCAGGTCATCAAGGAGAAGAAGCTGATGACCGACGAAGAAATCGCCAAGGTCCTCGACCCCTACAGGATCACGCAGAGGGGCATCGTGAAGGAGTAGGGCAGCTAGACCTTCCAGTCTATGTCGACCGTCTCCTTTCGGACGAAGACGGTGAGGAGCCCCCAGACCATGGCTGCCAGCCACACGGGAGAATAGATGACGTAGTAGATGATGAAGTAAAGGGGCCTGAATCTGTAGCCGAGCCGTCTGGCAAAGGCGAAATACACGGCCGAATACCCCACGAGGCCCACCAGCAGGGCCAGCCCGACGTTGAACAGGTTGGGGAGGGCGCTGTAGGGGATGAATGCTGGGAGGAGGATGGGGAAGGACCTCGATGAAAGCGAAAGGACGAGAAGTGCGAAGATGTCCCAGGTGGCCACGTTCTTGAATGTCAGGCTGAAGATGGCGCTGAGGACCGTGGGGAAGATCATCATGAGCGCCGTGCCGAAGATCCCTGGGTGCTTCTTGAGAGCCGAGAAGAGGGGCCTGTAGTTGTCATGGAACCACAGGGCCGTTCCGTAGGACCATCTCTTGCGCTGGGCCCACCAGGCCCTAATGGTGGAGGGGGAGAAGGTGTCGACCCTGATGTCCTCTGCATACTTGAAGTTGAGGTCCTTGAGGTAGGCTCGCAGGCCCAGGTCCAGGTCCTCTGAGACCACGGTCCTGAATCCGCCAATCCTTTCGTAGGCCTCCCTCGTTATGGCGAAGCCAGCGCCGTTGACGCCCAGGGTCTTCTTCATCCTCCTCGCCATGATCCAGTTGGCGGCATTGAACCCGACGTACTCGTAGTAGATGACGTTGGAAAGGAGGCCCTCTAGGACGACGCTCTTCTTCATCTCAAGCATGTCGTACCCGCTAATTTCGGCAGCCACCTTCGTGATGATTTCTTCCGTCTTGATCATTATGTCGGCGTCGAGGAAGACGAGGACGTCCCCCGTCGACGAACTGACGCAGTCATCGATGGCCTTCACTTTCCCCCTGCGCCGGTCGCTTAGCTTGAATTCAACGTCACGGCCATAGCTCCGGACCAGATCCATCGAAGAGGGCGATGGCTCGTCGATGGCCACCATGATCTCCCTCTTGGGGTAGCGGTCAGCCGTCAGCTTCCGCAGGGTATCCTCCAACGTCCTTGACCATCTCAGAACAGGTACGATGACGGAGACCTTAGGCCCAGCGGAACCTTCGACGTCGCCGGAGAGCATACCTATGTAGGGCTACCGGACAACTGGCGGGCTTAAAAGCGTAACCCTCCGGACAATCGCCGAACGCTTAAATCGGCTCCACCGGAGTGATTGGCGTCGCATGCCCGGACTCGATGGCCAGAAACCCAAGGCGATGGTGCTGCTTTCGGGCGGCCTCGACAGTACCCTAGCCATGTCCATGATGAAGGAGATGGGCGTGGAGGTGGTCGCGGTGAGCTTCAAGACCCCCTTCTGCAACTTCGACTGTGGGAGCGGCGCCTGTGGCGGGAAGATCGGCGACACCACCCTGAAGTATGGGGTCGAGTGGAAGCCTGTGAGCCTGGGGGAGGAGTACCTAGAGATCGTAAAGGCCCCGCGCCACGGTTACGGGAGCGCGATGAACCCATGCGTCGACTGCCGGGTGATGATGTACAGCAGGGCACGTGAGATGATGAAGGAGGTGGGTGCCGATTTCATCGTCACAGGAGAGGTAGTTGGCCAGAGGCCCATGAGCCAGAATCGCCAGGCGTTGCGGGTGATCGAAAAGGAGTCAGGGCTCGAAGGGCTGATACTGAGGCCGCTCTCGGCCCAGCTCCTCGAGCCCACAATCCCTGAGAAGATGGGATGGGTGGATCGCACGAAGTTGTTAGCCATAGAGGGAAGGAGTCGGAGGGCTCAGATACAGATGGCAAAGGCGATAGGCTGGAAGGAGTATCCCAACCCATCGGGCGGGTGTCTCTTGACCGAGAAGGGCTTCGCTCGTCGCCTCAAGGATCTGTTCCAGCATCAAGATCATCCGGACCAGAATGACATCGACCTCCTGAAGGTGGGTCGCCATTTTCGCCTGAACGCAACGGCAAAGCTGGTCGTCGGGAGAGATGTGCTCGAAAACGGCGAAATCACGGGCCTTGCCCGGGGGAGCGACATCCTACTGGAGGTTGCGAAGACCCCAGGACCCGTCGGCCTCCTCCGAGGGGAGCATGGTGAGGGAGAGCTTGAGAAGGCCGCTTCGATCGTCGCTCGGTACAGCGACGCCCCGAAGGATGCAGTGGCGGACGTCCTCTGCAGGGGGCCTTCTGCTTCGACTAGTTCGATCTCCGCCGTTCCGATGGCAGCTGCCATCTCCTCCCAGCTCATCCTTTGATGCCCGAGGGGTCAGGGAGGCGACGACCCACCCATTACCTCACAAGTCTTATATCACCGTGGTGTCAGATTAACGCTTGCTATGCCAATAGCTTTCGTGCTACTGAATGTTGAGCCGGGGGGCGAGGACGAGGTTTTGCAGTCCCTCAAGACCATCCCGGAGGTCAGGGAGGCCTATCGTGTTTATGGGGTCTATGACACCGTGGTCAAGATTGAGGCCAGCACGGCGGAGAAGCTGAAGGAGCTCATAACATGGAAGGTAAGGCGCCTAAACAAGGTGCGCTCGACCCTCACCATGCTAGCGGTCGAATAGAAGAGCAGAGACAGGCCTTAGGGTAAGGTCTCGACGGAACAGACGCCGAAATCTTTAAGCCAAGTCTGTAAACTCCCCCGTAGGGTGTAACCTTGAAAGCGGATTCCCTGCAGGTCTATTCGTTCAGAGAAGCCTCGACGCTGGGGATGTCCAAGTTCGAGCTGGGAGGAAAGGGCTTCGGACTAGTCGAGATGACCAAGCTGGGTCTGCCCGTCCCACCCGGCATCGTAATCACCACCGGGATGTGCAAGGAATACTTCAGCGCTGGGAGGAAGTTCCCTCAAGGCTTCGAGGCCAAGGTGAACGAGAAGGTCAGGGAGCTCGAGAAACTCACTGGGAAGAGGTTTGGTGATCCGAAGGACCCTCTGCTCGTCTCCGTGAGGTCAGGGGCGCCCTTTTCGATGCCTGGCATGATGGACACGATCCTCAACTTGGGCATGAGCGACAAGACCGCGGAAGACCTGGCAAAGATAACGGGCGACCCGCGATTCGCCTATGATACGTATAGGCGCTTCCTTCAGCTCTTCGGAAAGATAGTCCTCAAGGTCCCTGGAGAGGAGTTCGAGAAGATGATCGAGGAGGCCAAGGTTAAAGCAGGTGTCGGAACAGACATAGAAGTCCCGGCGGACTCATGGAAGGAGGTCTGCCAGCAGTTCAAGGCATTGATAAAGGTCAGGTCGGGGAGGGAGGTCCCCCAAGCGCCCGTCGAGCAATTGTTCATGTCGGTGGCGGCGGTGTTCGATTCGTGGTATAACCCCAGGGCCGCGGAGTACAGGAAGATATACAAGATCTCCGAGGAGCTGGGGACGGCCGTCAACATAGTCGTCATGGTCTATGGTAACATGGACGACAGGTCGGCGACGGGGGTTGCGTTCACTCGCAATCCGTCCACCGGGGAGAACAGGATTTACGGCGAGTACCTGGTGAAGGCCCAGGGTGAGGATGTGGTGGCGGGGATCAGGACGCCCCAGCCCATAGACACGCTGAAGGACAGCCTTCCTCAGGCGTTCTCCGAGCTCGTGGACATAGCACGCAGGCTGGAGGACTACTTCAAGGAAATGCAGGACATCGAGTTCACCATAGAGAGGGGTAAGCTCTACATGCTCCAGACCAGGACCGGCAAGAGGACCGCGCAGGCAGCCGTCCAGGTGGCCACCGACATGGTCGAAGAGGGGCTCATCTCTAAGGAGGAAGGCATCGGGAGGATTGACCCCGCCCAGTTCGAGCAGCTCCTCCACAAGCAGATAGACCCCAACTTCAAGGGGAAGCCGATAGGCCAGGGGCTGGCCGCCTCGCCGGGGGCCGCTTCGGGCAAGGTGGTGTTCATGGTCGAGGAGGCCGTAAAGGCGAAGGAAAGGGGAGAGGCCGTGATCCTCGTCCGGCCCGAGACCGCTCCCGAGGACATAGCGGGGATGGTGGCTTCAGAGGGCGTGCTGACCAGCAGGGGCGGGAAGACGAGCCATGCCGCCGTAGTTTCGAGGGGCATGGGCAAGCCCTGCATCGCCGGTGCCGAAGAAATCAAGATCGACTTGGAGAAGGAGACGTTCACGTCGAGGGGGCAGCGTGTCAAGAAGGGCGACGTCATCACCATGGACGGCGGAAGCGGCCTGGTCTTCATGGGGACGGTCCCCGTGGTCGACCCGGAGCTGACTCCGTCGGTCCATAAGCTGCTTTCGTGGGCGGACTCGATTCGGAAGCTGAAGGTAAGGGCAAACGCCGACACCCCCACCATGGCGATCGCCGCGAGGAAGAACGGGGCCGAGGGGATAGGGTTGACGAGGACCGAACGCATGTTCAACGCTCCGGAAAGGCTTCCGCTGGTGCAGTCCATGATACTCGCCGACAGCAAGGAGGAGAGGCAGGCGTTCCTGGACAAGCTGAAGCCCCTTCAGAAGGGGGACTTCAAGGAGATACTCAAGGTTATGGAGGGCCTCCCGGTCACAATCAGGCTCATGGACCTCCCCCTGCATGAGTTCCTGCCGAAGTATGAGGAGCTCCTCCCCGAAGTCATGCAGATGAGGATGTCGAACCCTGGCTCGCCCGAGCTGCCCGCGAAGGAGAGGATGCTCAAGAGGGTGACCCAGCTCCAGGAGCACAACCCGATGCTGGGCCACAGGGGGGTTAGGGTGGCCATTTCGTTCCCTGAGATCTACCAGATGCAGGTCAAGGCCATCTTCGAAGCGGCGGCTGAGCTCGTCAAGGTGAAGGTCGACGTGGAGCCGGAAGTAATGATACCGCAGGTCGCCGAGGCGGAGGAGCTGCGAATCGCCAAGGAGATCGTCGACGGGGCGGCAGCAGAGGTCATGAAGAAGGAGGGGGTCAAGATCAACTACCGCACAGGCACCATGGTGGAGACCCCTAGGGCGGCGCTGACGGCCGGGAAGATAGCGAAGTACGCCGGCTTCTTCTCGTTTGGAACAAACGACCTCACCCAGGCCACCTTCGCCTTCAGCAGGGACGATGTGGAGGGGAAGTTCATGCCTCTGTACCTCAGCGAGAAGATCCTCCCAGCCAATCCGTTCGAGTCTCTGGACCCCGACGGCGTGGCGCGGCTCATGGGCATCGCTGTGAAGGATGGTAGGGAGGCGAACCCCGATCTGACTTTGGGCATCTGCGGAGAGCATGGAGGGGACCCTAAGTCCATCGCCATAGCCTACTCCCTGGGGCTGGACTACGTCAGCTGTTCGCCGTTCAGGGTTCCAGTTGCCAGGCTGGCGGCCGCCCAGGCGACGATTCAAGAAAAAGTCCAGACGAAGTCCTCCGTGTAGGGATCGGCGGCCTCCTATCATTTAATAAAGAAGCTTCTCCGACTCGTGCGTTGCGGGCCCGTAGCGCAGTCCCATTCAAGATGGGGTGAAGTATGGATAGCGCGAACGCCTCCTAAGCGTTAGGCCGTGGGTCCAAATCCCACCGGGCCCGCTTCAAATCAATTCATCTCCATCAGGTCAACAGGGTCATTCGAAGCCGACCCAAGTAACCTATTATAATCCGTCCGAGGAAGGGACATCGTCGATAAGGTTGGCGACATCCCCCGGAGACGAATCTCATTGAGCAAGGTCGACTACATCAACCGGATCTTCGAGAACTTGGACGCCGTGGACGTCGGGCAGGTCGAGCCTTTCTATCACGATCTGACTAGCGCTGGCGTGATCATCCCCAGCGGGGAGGGGAGGTCAAAGGGAGCAATTTCCATCGCCTGCAGCGAGCTGGCCAAGATGAGCTATGGGAAGAGGGTCTTAGATAGAGGAGACATCGGGTTTCCCGCCACCGACATGGCCCTCGCGGCGCCGATACTCAGGAGGAAGTATGGCCAGGTATGCCTTCTCATCAACTCAAGCAGCGGCAAGTCGCTGACCCCCCTCCTTGACGCCCAGAAGCTGGGGATCTACCTCGAGAACACGGGCCAGGCGAGAGACTTCCGGATCGACCTGATAACATCTGACATGGAATCCCCCATGGCCAAGCTCTCGGCAAAGTATGGGAACATCATTGTGCTGAAGAGCAAGGAGGAGTCGGACACCCTCGTCGAGGCGAAGGAGTTCAAGAGCTACGGGATCCTCGAGGATATGTTCTCGCTGGCGAGCGGGCTTCTAGCCCACGGCATGGTGGAGGCCATGTGGAGGGAAGCCCCGGCGACCATGATACTCCCAATCGTGAAGGACCTTTCGGGCGAGATTTCGACCCTGATGGATGACTTCGTGGGGTCCGACTATTTCGAGCACCTGATAGATTCCCTGGAGGCGAGGAACACATGCTTCTTCGCCGGCCTGGGGAGCAGCAAGGAGGTCGTGAGGATGGCCGCCGTAAGAGTGGGGCATGTGAAGAGGGCGCTCGGCGACCTAGTCTATGTTTCTGGCGATTCGAACATCCCCCCTCCGAGGGCCGGTGACACCATCATCGTGGTCTCGATGAGCGGGGAGACGGAGATAGTCGCTGGCTGGTGCAGGAACTTCAAGAAGATGGGAGGGCAGATCGCCTCCATACTTGGGACGCCCGACAGCACCATCGAGTCACTCTCGGACTACACATACCTGCTAAAGGGGGACTGGAAGGCGGGGACGCCCAGCTCATTCTACATGAAGGCGGCGTACCTGCTCAGCCCTCTCCCCATCTTCCTGGTGGAGCGCGTAGAGCAGAGGGGGCTCAAGCTCCCGGAGAACATCCTCCGGTGGCATAGGTCGGTAATATCCTAGTCGAGAGACGTCCGCAGGGGCAGGGTCATCCTCTCCACATCGGTGAGGCTCTCGTAGTACTCCTTCATCCACGGCAGGATGTCCCTGCCCACTAGGTGAAGGAACCTGTGCTCGTTGGGGGAGGCGCTGTGAATGTATACGCGGTTGAACCCCATCTTCAGGAACTCGCCCAGCTTCCTGATTATGTCGTCGGAGTCGTCTGTGATCAGCCATGTCTTCTTGATCCCGTCCATGGCTTCGGGCCCCACGTTCGCTTCGAGCTGGCGCGGGTCAGAGATGCCCTCCCTTATGTCCTTGGGGATGGCCGTGGGGGCCCAGTACGAGGCCGACTTGAAGGCCCTGTCGTAGTCCACGTCGTATGAGACCTTGAACTCCAAGCAGGTGCCCAGCTTCGAGGGGTCCTTGCCGGCCTTTAGGGCCGCGTCCTGCATCGACTTGAGTATGGAGATATGATTCTCCAGTCCTCTTGGGTTGGTGAGGATGCCGTCGCCCAGCCGCCCCGCCATGGCTGCGACCTTCTCGTTGGCCGTCGCTAGGTAGACGGGGATCTTCTTCTTCGGCGGGGTATAGAGCTTGGCGTTGATCAGCTTGAAGTACTTCCCGTCGTAGTTGACGAAGTCGCCCTTCCAGAGGAGCTGAATCACCTCAAGGGCCTCCTCCAGCCGGGCTATCCTTTGGCTGGCCTTGGGCCATGCGAAGCCGAGAGGGACTTCGTTCATCTTGTGCCCCGTGCCTAGGGTGATGAAGATCCTCCCCGGGAAGAGGTAGTCAAGGGTGGCGAAGGCCTGGGCCACGATGGCGGGGTGGTAGCGGTCCGTAGGCGTAGTCACTGCCGTCCCCAGCTCGGTGCTTCGAGTCTGGCTCGCGGCGGCCGCCATCCAAACCCACGGAAAGACGGCCTGGCCGTCCGAATCCCGCCAAGGAGCGAAGTGGTCGCTGACGGCGATGATGTCGAAACCGACGACTTCGGCCTCCCTTGCGTATTGGATGAGGATGTCAGGGTTGTGCTGCTCGGCTGCCGCCCAGTACCCCACCCTCAGCTTAGGCACGAGCTTTCCACGCGCCGATGGGTAGATATGCTTTTAGTCGAGGTACATCGAAGTCGCCTTTCTCTGACACTCTTCCCAGGCCCTGACAGAAGCTGGTCTGTCCCCGAAAGCAAAATAACGGGCGGAGAGCGCTACAGGTCCGTTGGTCGAAGTTCGTTGAGGCCCTTCCATCAACAGCCTCGTTCTCCAGCGCCTCGGAGCGTTGGCAAGGAATCAGACTTGGATATGATACACGTTGCGCCCGTCCAATCAGATCACCTTAGCCAGTCCCCCCTCGATTCCGCTGACCTCCCGCTCTACTCGGACTTCCTTGACCTCATCTCAGACCGAGACGTTTACGACGTGCACACGGTCAAGGAATACGACAGCGCCTACGACCCCGACAAGATCAACATCCTGTTCAGGCACGATGTAGACTATGCGGACGGCCTGGATATGGTGCAGATGGACTACAGGATGGGCTTTAGGAGCACCAACTACCTGAGGGTTTACTCGGACCTGATCCCCTCCGCGCCCCCCGAGTACCTGATCCAAGACGTCGCCACGATGTGGCAGTGGTTCGTGGAGCATGGGAGCATGGAGATTGGATATCATTACGATGTCATGGACGAGACAACCGATGGCTTCACCAGGCCCGCCGACGTCGACATGGCGAGGGAGCTCTTCGGCCAGAACATCGCCTTCCTGAGACAGTACTTCGACATCGAAACGGTTTCTGCACATGGGGGAACCTACAACTACCTCTACGAAAGCGGCGACTTCGAGCGAGAGGAGAACTTGACACCCTTTGGAGTGGTCTCAGCCGAGTATCTTCCGTTCACGGCCTTCGCGCCGACTGAGTACTCGTTCCTGTCGGACGTCGACGGGCAGCTGGACTACTTGAGGGAGAACTTGGACATCCTGATACCCGGTGACGTCGTCCAGATCCTCATTCACCCCTTCGATCCACGGTGGGTAGTTTCGCCCTTCGTGGATCCAACTGCTGGCCCCCAGACGACGACGCAAGCTGTCCAGATGGTCACGACGCCCCCATCTACCCTGCCCAGCACGGAACCCACGTCGGGGCCATCGGCAGACTCGGTGACCAGAAATCTGCAACCGATGGCCACGGAACCAAGCGGCGCCGCCGGGCTAAGTCCACTCCTAGGGCTGCTCGCCCTCGGCCCTGCCGCGTTGCTGACCGTTGCCGTCTGGAGATATCGGAGATTAGCTGGACGCAACAGCCAGGGATAAGCTAGACCAGCCGTGGACTTCATTCCAGCTGCTGGCCTCAAGGCCTGCGCCTACAAGCCGAGATATGTTTACAAACCTCAGCCAGCGTATATCGAACGAAATGAAACCTCTCCCGGACTCCGTGAAGAAGCTAATCGAAGGGAAAAGTTTCGCGAACTTCGCCACCCTGATGCCAGATGGATCCCCCCATGTCACTCAGACTTGGGTTGACCATGAAGGGGACCTCGTGCTCATCAACACCTTCGAGGGAAGCCAGAAGCACAGGAACGCGGTCAGGAATCCGAAGGTGGCCCTCGACGTATGCGACCCGACAAATCCCTATAACTTGGCTGTCATACGTGGGCTCGTGCGCGAAGTGACGTTCACGGGGGCGGAGGAGCACATCGACAAGATGGCGAAGAAGTACTTAGGACAAGACAAGTACCAGAAGCGCCAGCCGCAGAGACGTGTCCTCATCAAGATCGAGCCGACCCACGTCGTAGCTCCGTGGCGATAGGGCTGACGCACTAGAGAATCTATTGAATCGGAGATGTGGGGCGCTCCGCGCCCTGGCTAAGATAACTCGGCTTCAGGCTGGGCAAGTTCGAAGATAGATCTATCCGATTTCTCACAATGCCAGCCTATGAAGAGGATGGTTTGTAACGATGATCTCACGCTATTTCATATGTTCGGGCGATGGAAGAGCTCGATAAGTGGCTTGCTGCCCCTCTGCAGGTAGAGAAACGCTATGACGAAGATGATCCCACTATCCGTCACTAGAATGGCCAACCGGCTGTCGGGGATCCAGCTGAAACTCCCAGCCGGTGACAGCCACTGGAGGAATGTCAGGACCCAAAGCACGACGCCCAATGCGCAAAGGGCCACGCCTACGCACCAGCAGCCGAGGATGATCGCCTGCCTGCGAGTAAGCTGCTTCACGATCCTCCAGTAGCTCGTCCAAGTATTAATTCCTTGTCTTGCAGAGGTCGGCAGCTCGACAATCCCCGCGCGGCTGCAAGCTCGGGCCCCTCTAGAAGCCTACCAGACGACTATATGGCACGAGATGAGCGCCACAGACCGCCAAAGCCTACAGTCTTGAACCCCAGAGGAGCGTGTATCGAGACACACACCTAATCGGGCCATCTTTTAGGTCCCTCTCCATGCGAGCGATCCCTTCCTGGAAGGCCTCCTCAGGAATGAGCTGCAGCGCTGAAAAGACCTTATTGCGGTAGGGTTCAATGTCGGTCAGGTCGTACGGGAACTTCACCATGTTCTCGGCAATCCTCACGAACCCACTCTTCTCCATGAGCACCTTCAGTTCAGAAATCGAAGGATATCTCGCCAGCTCCCTCTCCACCGTCTCGGGGAAGTAGAAAGAAAGGGGCCTGCGATGGCGTATGATCCACTCGGAGTCGGTGACGGTGCAAATCTTGCCACTGGGCTTCGTCACGCGGTAGGCCTCCCGGAAGTACGCCATTCGGTCGCTGAGATGGTGAACTACATCCACCGTGAAGACCAGGTCGAAGAAGGTCGACCTGAACTCGAGCTTCTCTCCCCTCCCAAGCCGAACCCTGACCCCGACCTTCTCACGGGCCTCGCCCAACATCCTCTCCGATGGATCGATGCCGTAGCTTCTGCAACCTACCTGTTGGGCTATGGCGCCAATGTAGTTGCCAGTGCCGCAGCCCACTTCAAGAACCCTTGATGCCCTCTTTAGGCCACCCTCCGTCAAGAGCCCGCCCAGAACTCCGGGATGGACCTGCCTGAGCCTAGCGTAGTCCGCCGCAACTTTGTCGTAGTCGATCAACGAGATGTAGACACTACTGGGTGTTCGGGTAATAAGACTTCGCTTGCTGGCTGCTCGAAACCGCGCCAGGTCGGAAGCTTCGGCGAAAGCCCGACAAACCATTCGGTGCGTGATTCTTGCTGACGAAACAATGAGCAAGGGATAACTAGAGCTGGTATCGCGCGTCCTAGCTATGGTGGATAGGGTGTACAAGGCGGAACTACCTGCGCTGAGGAAAACTCTTGAGAAACTGAGGGAGGATTTCGCCGGCCTTGGCTCCAAAACAGATTGGACGGAGCTGAGAATTGAACCGTTGATGAAACATCTTGAATCTCTGGAGCAGCTGTTAGGTTCTGAACAGTTCTCTCATGAATCTTCGAGATTGAGAAAAGGAGTGGCGTTGTTTCATTCCGACCTAGTGTACTTCAGGACAAATGTCAAGGAGCTCAAGAAGATCTTGGAAGCCGAGAAGTCCAAGGGGAGAAAGAAGGGTCGGGCTGCAGTTGAACCCAAGGCAAACTGACGCCTGACAGTTCGGCTAGCAGCTCAGCTCCCGCCGTAGGATACCGCTCTCGCTTCCAACGGCGGTAGACATCCATGAGGACCGTCGGAAGGATTCTCGGTTGTCAGGGAAACCCGCTGCTGCAGTCCCTCCCGTTTGCGGCGCCCTTGGGAGGTGGCCATGACAGGACAGAACCTCCGACATGCGCTAGTTATATCAAGCGGCAGCTCTCTTATAGAGGCTGCAAGTCCGTTGCCAGAGCGTACTGAAGCCGAAATCAAGCTCGCCGTCAAGGCTCACTACTCCGAGGTAGGCAAGGGCGGGTCATGCTGTTGTGGCCCCGGGGCTGGCGCCCGAAGCGCCGGAGTGCTCTCGCTCGGATGCGGCTCCCCGGTGAGATATGCGGGCCTGAAGGCGGGGATGACCGTATTGGACCTTGGGAGTGGAGGCGGAGTGGATGTGTTCGCAGCATCGCGACGCATGTTGGGCTCAGGGAAGGTGATAGGGGTCGATTCGACTCCGCAGATGATACTGCAAGCCCGCGAGGCGGCCGCCCAGCTCGGCTTCGTGAACGTCGAGTTCCGCCAAGGCGAGCTTGAGAAGCTCCCTGTCGAAAACGATAGCGTGGACATCGTCCTGAGCAACTGCGTCATTAACCTCGTCCCCGACAAGCGGAAGGCCTTTGCCGAGGCCTTTAGGGTCATGAAACATGGGAGCTCCCTCACCATATCCGACGTCATTGCGGACAAACCTCTACCTCAGCGAGTTAAGGAGGACCTCGACCTATGGTCCAGATGCGAAGCCGGCTGTCTGACAAGACAGGAACTGCGCTCTTCTCTGGAGGCGGTGGGCTTCGTGGATTACAGGGAGAGGGGGGAGAGCATGTGGAAGGAGGAGGGGGAGGACATCAGGCTCGTCTCGCTGACCTTCAGCGCAAGGAAACCGTAGCGGGCCCTGCATTTGCCTTCGTTACAGCAGCCTAGTCAGTAGATGCGCCTGCCGTCGGCGCTGGTAAGGTAGTAGGCGCAGAACGGCACCAGCTGCCCTCCTGGTCTGACGACGTGCACTCGGCACCTTCTCATCCTTTCGGTGTCCAACGTCCAAGCGTCCTGGAAGGCCATCATCGAAATCGAGAGTATCTTCGTCGAGTCGCCTCCCTCTACCTCAAGGCCGAGACTCCCGAGGTACTCTCGTAGCTTGCCGAACGTCTCCCTTTCGTTGGACACGTCCCATAACCTGGGGATCGCCTTGGTCACCGCGCAGTGGGGGTCACTCAACCGGCCGACGACCTCGATGGGGTCCACCACCCGAGACAGCGGCATGAGGAGGCCGTCCGCCGCCAACGCCAAGGTCACGGCGGAGCACGAATGGTGGAGAGAGGGTATGGGGAAGAAGTCCTTCGCCATCAGGGAGCCTCCGGTCTGCCTCTCGATGGCCTTCACGACGTCCGGTATGGTAGTGCGGTCGTCGGGATTCCTCCTGTCATCCGGGAACCTTCCGAGAAACGCCGCCGGCTGGAAGTTCACACCCTTGATTTCGTCCCGCCTTGTTGCCAGGTCTATGATCGCGCCTAGTTGGCCGTCGTTCACCCCCTTGACCACCGTCGGGACGAGCACCACCGCGAGCCCGCTGGCCCTGCAGTTGTCCAGGGCCTTCATCTTGAGCTCCAGGAGCTTCCTCCCCCTGAGGGCGAGGTAGACGCCGTCGTCGAGGCCGTCGAACTGGAGGTAGACCGCGCTGACGCCTGCCTCGGCCAGAAGGCGGGAAAGCCGGGGGTCCTCCCCCAGCCTCACGCCGTTCGTGTTGACCTCTATGTGACGAATGCCCATCTCCCTCGCCATCCTCACAATTTGGACGAGGTCGCCCCTGGTGGTCGGCTCCCCTCCAGAAAGCTGCACGGGGCGGGCGGCGCCCCCGTTTTCGATTATCGTCTTGAACTCTTCTGAGATTTGCTCCAGGGTCGGCTCAGGCCGGCTGGCGTTGTCCGAATATGAAAAGCACACCGGGCATATCAGGTTGCAGCGGTTGGTCACCTCCACGATCGCGACGCAGGTCCCCTCAGCGTGACCCGTGCAAAGCCCGCACTCCAAGGGGCAGGCGTTCTTCAGCACGGAAGTCTCCCCGAGGTGGAACATGTCGTAATACGAGGAGTACATCTCGCTGTCGCTCCACACGAGGGCCTTGAAGCGACCGTGGTCTTCGCACTCCTTCTCCAGATAGATCCTCCCCGCTTCCTCCACGATCCTCGCCTCCACTGGCGCAAGGCAGACAGGGCAGACGCTGAAGGTGGCCTCTTTCCCCGGGGGCCCCTGTCCCACGCTTCTCAATGACGTCATCCCCTTACGTCATGCCTCCCGAGATATGCGCCGAACGGTCGCCCCTTGGCTGATATGGAGAGCGATGGCCTGGTGCTCGTGTGGGGGGTTGACTCGCATAGAGGGCTTGCTGGCGAAGAAGAAGGCGTACCTTCTCACCGGAGGCCCCATGGCGATGACGAACTGCGGGACCATCCCGCTCCTGAAGGAGGTCACGCCGTCGAACCCCGCCGAACGCAGCAACGTCTCCACCCAATGATCCGGAAGCAGTCTCCATACTACGAAGCTGGACTTGAAGGGCAGCGGGATGTGCCGTATGACCATGGGTCCCCTGCCGCTCGCCATCTCCCTCAGGCCTAGGCTCCCTCCCTCCTGAAGCACACGCATGGCTTCGCGAAGGGCCAGGGCGGGGTCCGGGATGAACCTCAGGGTCCCCGTGCAGGTGCAGGCGCCGAAGGACGAGCCCCTAAAGGGTTGGGCCTCAGCGTCCCCCAAGACCAGCTCGGTCCGATTCTTCAGGCCCGACTTCTCAAGCTTCCTCAGAGCCCTCTCAAGCATCCCAGTGGAAACATCCAGGCCCACGATCAGGTCTGAAGGGGCCCTCCTTCCTGCCATGACCATCAGCGTCCCTGTTCCGCAGCCGATATCCAGAAGCGTCGTCCCGCCGCCTTGGCCCATGTTCTCTAACAGGGTCTGATGCGAGCCCCGAATCAGCGGTGCCATGAACCAGCATGTTAGGAAGTCGTATACCTTGCTCATCAGCGCGTCGTAGCCCCTCATCACCGCGGTTATGTCGGCGGCTTCGGGCCGCTCCGACCACTTCCCTAGTTCGACAATCTGAGAGAGCCTCACACCTGAACAGCCAACCTAACTAGATTCTCCAGCAGGCAAACACCGGAGAAGACACTTCGACTTTTCTTGTAAAGAGCTCCGTAGTCGGGAGAAGATTCGGGCAGCAGAAGGTCAAAGGCATGGAGGACCTTCACTCCTACCTCCCCTGACGTCGGACCAAAGTTTACGCCGCACGAATTGCAAAAGGTGATGACTGTGTCGGCGCCGGAGTCCTTCGCGTCCTTCAGCCTCATTCGAGCCGTGTCCTGCGATAGCGCTTCATTCGAATAGCTCACCGCGCCGCCCGCTCCACAACACTGGAGCCTCTCCCTGGAGTACTTCATCTCCACCCTCTTCCCCCCATAGAACGTATCGACGAACCTCCGCGATATATCGAAGAGCTCAGGATTCTGACGGTAGGGGCATGAGTCGTGGACCGCCACCGTCCCCAGGTCCTCGCGGCCAGGCCCCTCCTTGGGCGGAACCGTCTCCAAGAGGGCTTCGGCGGCGAACGTCACCTTTGCGAACTTGATGGCGGACTTGAACGTCCCATAGCAGTTCGGGCATGAAAGGATGATCTCAGAAGGGCCCATTCTTTCAAGGAGATTGAGGATCCTGCCGTTATGCTCTTCGTATTGGTCCCAATCTCCTATCGCCTTGAGAGGCTTGCCGCAACATTCGTTCTCCATTACGTATGGGGCTCCCAGCAGGCGAGCCACCTGACTCATCAACTCGGGGCGGTAACCCCTCAGGGAGCAGCCAGGGAAGAAGATCCTGTCTGCGTGACTGGGGTACTCCTTCTTCTTGTGCGATGAGCCGTCCAAGAGGCTGAAGAAGTTCACCGCCCTGTTGACGTAGAGCGGTGTGTGAGCCGCCAATGGTCCCTGCCCGCTTCTCACGTAGCTGTAGCGGGCGGAGTCCATTAGCTCCTTGACACTCACGTCATAAGGGCACTGGGTTTCGCAGAACCCGCATAGCGTGCACCTGTAGGCGATCAAGGCGTCATCAACGCCTATCCTCCCTTCTTCCAAGGTCCTCGCGAGGTCCTTGATGAAGCCCCTGTCGAACCCCTGATAGGACGGGCAATGTCTAAGGCAGGCGAAGCAGGAGTTGCAGTCGCGGAAGTGCTCGACGACTCTGGCTTCATCCGGCTTTATGTCATATCACCAACCCGGCCGCCAGAAGCAGCTTCCATACGTCATTGAAGATGAAGTATCCCGCCTGAAGTGCGAACACCGAGCCGCAGACCATCTTGACCTCCATCCTGTGTCGCTGGAGGAAGGAGCTGGCAAAGTGAGCAAGGAAATAGACAACCAAGCTCAACGCCACTATCCCTAAGCACAGGCCGGTGGCATATACGGCCGAGTCCAGGGCCGTTACATAGACGCTGGTGGTCGTAAGGATCTGCTCATAGATCCTCTCCACAGTCAGGTCATGGGTCGAGAGGTAGTTTATCCAAATGGCCCCGAAGAGGGATCCCATCATGAAGGTCCCAAAACACCAAGCCGCGAAGTTCTCCCTGGCCGCGCGGATGACGAAAGCTTCCCGCTTCCTGAACACCGCATAGCCCAGCCAGACTATGAAGAGAGCCCAGATGATGTCAAGATAACTGGCGTCCAGAATGAAGAAACCGGGGAAGGCCTTGACCGCTGAGACGCTCAAAGGAAAGATGAATGCGACACCGACGGAGAAGAAGAGCAATCTCGAGAGTATCCTCCTTGCCCCCAATGCGTCAGCGACGTTAAAAACAACCAAAAAAGGAAGGCTCGGGAGGGTTACGAAAGAAATTCCTCCCGGAAGCCACTCGATGAGTGGGATCAAGAAGTCTCAGGTGGTGCTAGGATGAGAGCTGGAAGATGAATGTTACGTTCTGGCCATGGGGTATCAAGGATGAGTTCAGGGTCCACATCGAGCTCGACTCCCAGCCGTTGGTGTTGCTGCTGACTATCCCAATGGCGCAGGAGAAGAGGCAGCACATGCACCCTGTACCCACCTTCGTGTTGGTGGCGAGGTTTCCTCCGAACCCGAACGTGCCGTCTCCTTGCGCAAGCGTGTAGTTGTTGAAGAGCTGTGTCAGTAGGTACTTGTTAGATCCCCAACTAACATAGACGGTGACCTTAGGCCCGGTGGTCAGCGTTCCAGCAGGCGAAGTCAGCTGGACATTGTTGGACGGAGTGGCGCCCAAGCTCACCAAGGCATCGTAAAGCTGGTGTGGGGTCACGACGGTCGTGAAAGCGGCCTGATCAGCTATACTCCCTCCCTCCCAATTCAGGCCATGCATGGTGGCATTGACAAATGCTACGTCATTCACGGTCGCTTGAATCATCACCTCTTTGCTTGCTGAGTCGACGTATATCGCCTGACTTGATTCTGCGTTGGTCAGCTTCACAATGGTCTGCTCCTGAAGCAGCCACCCTCCCGAGAAGCCTATGGCGAGCCCGACGATCAGTAGCGCTACCATAGCTACCGTCTTTGATATTGCGCGGCGGGACTTCATAGTAATCGATTTTATTTACTGGGCTCCGCAATATATTAATGCTCCGTATGTCGAATAAATAGCGTAAGTAGCTTGGCTTGCTCCATATGAGACGGGCCTGACCTTTGGATTTTCCTTCCTCTTTGAGGAATTGTTGAATTCGAGCCAGATGACTTGATCCCTTTCCCATTTGCCATGGTCACCGGGCGACCCGGAGCAGGTCCGAGCTCACGCGCCTTCTCAAACGATATTTCGGGGTCCTTCTTGCTGCAACAGATATCCAAAAATACTGTAAGGGTAACAAGAAGATGGATTGTGGGTCATCCTCTCTCATAAGCTTGGGGTCGGGACGCCATCGTTTGCCGGCGGGCCATCCCTGACCATCTCTCCAATCAAGGAAATCAGGACCGGAGGCTCGAGTAACAGCTACACCCTGTCCTTTCCCAACCACCTTGGAACGCATGTCGATGCGCCTAGACATTCTGACGACAGGGGACGGGGGGTGGCAGATTACCCCCTTTCCTCGTTCATCTTTTCATGTCCGGTGGTTCTGCAACTTCCAAAGGAGGAGTCGGATATGGTGACGGCCGATAATCTGAGAAATGAATCGAAGAAGATCCGTAGCGCAGACCTCTTGCTGATACGCACCGGGTTCCAGAAGTATCGGGAGGATGGGCGAGAGAGGTACATGAATAGGAACCCGGGGGTCTCGGCGGAGGCAGCTGCCTATGTTGTCTCAAGCTTTCCGAAACTTAGGGCGCTGGGTTTCGACTTCATATCCCTATCTGCCGTCCAGAACAGGGAGGAGGGCAGGAGGGCACACAGGACGTTGCTGACAGGCAGAGACTTCTTCATCATAGAAGACATGGACCTCTCTCATGTCCCTAGGCACCTGAAGCGCGTCCTGGTGGTGCCCCTGTTCGTCGAGGGGGTTGACAGCGCTCCCTGCACGGTCCTCGGCGAGGCTTGATCCCTCTACGGAGCCCTGCAGCAACATAGAAAAGGATACCATAGCCAGACTGTAGGATGGAGCTGGACTTGACGAAGGCGCAGATCGGGGTTCTCGGTCTTGGCACCATGGGCGAAAGCCTTGCGCTGAACCTTGCTGGGAAGGGCCATTTTGTTGCAGTCTTCAACCGGACGACCGAAAGGACCAACGACCTTGTCGATAGGGTGGGCGGAACGATGCCCATCCTGCCGGCCTATAGCCTGGACGAATTCGTCAAGTCGATGGAGACGCCGAGGAAAGTTCTCCTCATGGTCACGGCCGGTCAGGCAGTAGATCAGGTCGTCAAGCAGCTCAGGCCTTTGCTCTCCAGTGGAGACGTGTTGATCGACGCCGGCAACTCCAATTTCATGGACACCGAGCGCAGGGCTAGGGAGGCCGCGGATGACGGCCTCGCCTTGTTGGGGGTGGGCGTCAGCGGAGGCGAGGAGGGGGCACTGAAGGGACCATGCATCATGGTAGGCGGTCCGGAGGAGGCCTACCGCCAAGTGAAACCCATGTTCGACAGCATCGCCGCAAGGACGGAGTCAGGGGTTTGCTCCGCATATCTGGGCCCAGGGGGCGCCGGCCACTTCGCCAAGATGGTGCACAATGGAATAGAGTACGCCCTTATGGAACTGATCGCAGAGGCCTACGACCTGCAGGTGACGGGGCTAGGGATGCAGTTCGGGGCGGTGGTGAACAACTTCAAGGGATGGAGCAGGGGGGAGCTTGAGTCGTACCTGATGGAGATAACCGTCGAGGCCCTTTCTAGGAGGGACGAATACACGGGCGGTCCCCTCGTTCAAGTGATTCTGGACAAGGCCAAGCAGAAGGGGACCGGGAAGTGGGCCTCACAGACCGCCCTGGACCTTGGAGTCCCCGTGCCGACGATCGACGCAGGAGTGGCTGCAAGGAACCTCTCCTCCTACAAGGAGGAAAGGGTCGCAGCCTCGAGGCTGCATCCAAGCGGAGCCCTAAGGTACACGGGAGACCGGGAGGCGATCGGCCAGAAGCTGGGCGACGCCCTGTACTGCTCCTTCATAGCCTCGTTTGCCCAAGGATTTGCACTGTTGAAGTCGGGATCGAAGGAGTTCCGGTACGACCTCCCCATGGGGGAGATCGCCCGCATCTGGAAGGGCGGTTGCATCATCAGGGCGAAGCTCTTGGACAGGATTCAGGCCGCGCTCTCAGCCGAGCCCTCTCTGGACAACCTGTTGGTCGACCGTGCGCTGGGCTCGACTCTAAGAAGCTCTGAGGCGAACTGGCGGGAAATGGCGCAGATCATGAAATCGCTCGCCGTTCCGGCGCCCGGCATGGATTCTGCGCTGGATTACTATGATGGATACCGCAGAGAGACGCTGCCCGCCTCCCTGATCCAGGCCCTCAGGGACATATTTGGCGCACACACATATGAGAGGACCGACAGGCCCGGTAGCTTCCACACGGAATGGTCTTGAGGTCGACCAGACCGCGGTCAACCAGCGCCATCGCCTGAGGTTCTAGCCCAAGGCTAGAGAACGAGAGAGGCCAAGCAAGAAGCCTACCGCCGGAAGGCGGACTCCCAGCCTATCCTAGGGCCTTCTTGACTTCGTCGCGGATCTGGACATCCGTCTTCCCTTCAGTCGATATGCCCAGCTGCCACGCGGCCTTCAGGAGCTTGTCGTGGTCCGAGCCCTGCGAGCCTGCCTGTGACTCCTTCAGCTTCTGGAGCTCGATTTCGGACTCCACCTTTCCCTTCTCAAACTCGCCCTGGGCGCGACCCAGCGACTTGGCGAGGGTGGGAATCCTGCTCGCTCCGAAGATGAGGACCACTATTATTACGACCACGATCAGCAGCTCCGTGCCACCGAGAGCGAACGGGACTAACATGTCTTCGACGCAAAGGGTCGTGGTGCCGTCCGGTTTAAAGATAACGTTGGTGAAAGGCCCAATTGTGGGAAGGCGGCGTCGATGGACGTGGTGATTAGGGTCTGCCGGCGGGGCGACCTAGAAGCCGTGTATAAGATAGAGAGGACATCGTTCTCTCATCCCTACGACTTGGACGTCTTCCAGGCCTACATGCTGCGCGTCGAGTATTCGAGATATGATGGTTTCCTTGTCGCCGAGAGGGACGAAGAGGTCCTGGGCTACGTGATCTTCGAATATGGCCGCAGGGGCTTGGTCGTTTCGATGGCGGTCAGAGCTGACGCCCGCAGGGAAAAGGTTGGCACCAAGCTGCTTGCGGAAGCCCTGAGGCGTCTTTCTATGAGGGGCGACTCCGTAACGTTGCAGGTGGAGGTCACCAACACCGCCGCCCAAGAACTCTACCGCGAGTTTGGGTTCTCCATTGTAAAGCTTCTCCCTCGTTACTACCCTGATGGCGAGGACGCCTACCTGATGGAGGTGTCAGGGCTTAAGCATCACTCGGCCGAGTGAAGCCTTCTCCGACAGCAGCTTGTGGCCTCTCTGGGCCTCCGCCAAAGGTAGTACATCGTGGATGACGGGCCTGATCTGTCCCTCGGCGGTCAGCCTAAGGGCTTCCTCGACGTCCACCTTCGTCGAGCTTATGCTCCCGGCGATGGAGAGCTCCTTCAGGATCAGGACTCCCAGCTGAAACTGGACCGGCGACGGCAGTACGTTGCCGACCACGACAAGCCTCCCCCCAGGGGCCAGGCTCCTCATGCTCTCGCCGAAGGTGGGTCCACCCACGGATTCGAGCACCACGTCAGCTCCCCTGCCTTGAGTGGCCTTCTTGACCTGCTCGCTGAAGCCGTCGCTCCAGACGATAACCTCCGACGCACCCGCCTCCTTGACGCTCTTGGCCTTCCATTCCGAAGATGTGGCAGCTATGACATTCGCGCCCAGGGCTTTAGCAATCTGGACAGCGTGAATGCCCACACCTCCCCCTGCCCCCGTCACTAACACGGTTTCACCTCGCGCCAGGGCGGCCCGTTTCCTAAAGGCGTGAATGAGCATGCCCGTGACGCAGGCGGAGATGGCGAGTCCTGGCGCTGAGATACCCTCCGGAGCCTTCACGAGGGACCTA
Organism: uncultured Nitrososphaerales archaeon; assembly: GCA_964475215.1. Classification (GTDB taxonomy): domain Archaea; phylum Thermoproteota; class Nitrososphaeria; order Conexivisphaerales; family DTJL01; genus DATKKG01. The sequence continues at coordinate 5,520 of CAYYVT010000056.1, read as the reverse complement.
GCGCTCACCTTCACGAACTCCGCGTAGGAACCGTCCAGGTCCTCCCCGAAGGTCTTCTTGGATCGGCAGAGGTTCTCTCTCCCGGAGAGACAGAATTCGCACTTCCCGCAGGGCTCGTAGATGAGAGACGCCACCCTATCACCCACCTTGAAGCCCGTCACTGAGGGACCCAATGCGACGACCTTGCCGGCGATTTCATGGCCCAGCACTATGGGCAGCTTGGTCCTCGGGAAGAACCCCTTTGTCGTCAGGATGTCCCTATAGCAGATGCCCGTGAGCTCGGTCTGGATGAGGACCTCTTCAGGAGCCAGCTCTGACGGGATGGGCACCTCTTTTAGCACCAGTTCCCTTCCGATGCCTTCAAGGTAGAGAGCCTTCAACGCACTTCCGGCGGCTGATTCCCCATTAATGGGTTGCTAGGGTAACGCCCTACTCTAGAACGATGGCTGGCTTGAGAGGAAGGGCATTCATGGGCTTCCTTCCGGCGCCTGCCGTTGGGGTGTATGCCAAGACCTCCACGGAATTCAGCCCCGTTTCCGAGGCGATGAACCCCGACGCTGCCCTAAGGGCCTTCAGCTCGTCGAAGGAGCCCGCTGCCAAGAGCCGACCCAGGACTTCGTCGCCGAGATCGCGGCAGAGTTTGATGGTCGACTGGATCGATGAAACGGCAGTCTGACGTTCAGCAGGTGGCACCGAAGCGAGCCCCTCCTTGATGATGTCTCCGTCCTTACTTCCACTCATCAAGGCTTCGGCCACCTTCTTGAATCGTTCGAGCCGTTCCGCTGAGGCGACAAATATGGAGGCCCTCGTGGGCTGGCCTTTCACGACCGCGAGTATCCCCTTCACGTCCTCGATGGCGTGTTCAACGTCCCACTCGCCCAGCAGGGCGCCAGGATCGGTGAGCCTTTCATCGACCTCCGGCCATCGCGACATGGAGACCAGGCTCCTGCCGCCGAGCTTGGCGTTCAGTTCTTCAGCCACGAATGGAAGGAAGGGCGACAGCAGAAGAGACCACACATGCGCGTAGGAGCGCAGCGTCTCCCTCCTAGGAGCGGCCCTCTTGAGGTACCATCTGAGGTCGTTCCAGACGTCGAAGAACGCGCTTTGGAAGGCCGTCCGGTTCTTCATCTCCTCGATGGCTCTCGAGGCAGCCGCCACGCGAAGCTGAAGAGTCGACATCAACCACATGTCGATGGGCCGCTCCTCGATATCGGCGGATGAGGAGAGCGCCTTCTCGACGAAGGGGATCAGGGCGAGGATCCTGGCCTTCATGTCCTCGGCGTTCTTGACGCGCCAGTCGGGGTCGTCCATCCCTTCGGCGCTCGATAGCAAGGTCCCCCTCACTGTGTCGGCCCCCATTTCTTCGAGAGCCACAGAAATTGGGATGACGTTGCCCTTCGACTTGGACATCTTTACCCCCTCCGAAAGCAGCATTCCGTTGACCCCCAGGCCCTTCGGCCATTGCGAGGGCTTGAACAGGGCGACGTGTTGCATGATGAAGAAGGTCAGGTGGTTGGGGACCAGCTCCTTGCCGCTGTTTCTGAGGTCCACGGGATACCAGTAGAGGAACTCCGACCTCATGGCGTTCAGAGTCTTGGGCGGAATGCCGCATGCGGACGAAACGGAGGTGGCATCTCCCGTGCCGAGGAATACGAAGTCGAACATTTGGGGGGTAAGGGACTCGGCGCTAATGGCCTGCGAGCGAATCATGTGAGAAATCGTGTAGAACGCCATGTAGATGGTGGAGTCGCTCAGCGTCTCGACGATCCACTGGGTGTCCCACGGGAGCGGCGTCCCGAGCCCTATCTTTCGGGCGCAGGGCCATTCCTTGATCCAGTTTATGCTTTCGACGAACCACTGGCGAGCGTCCTCAGGGTAGACCGCTGCCGCCTCTAGGCACTTCAGTGAGCTCTCTTTCCAAGACGGGTCGCTATAGCGCAGGAACCACTGATCCTGGAGTACCTTCACGATGCACTTGGTGGTGCACCTGCAGATCACCGTCTGCGTGAGTTCATACATCTTGTCCGCCAGCCGCTGCTTTAGCAGATCGCGAATGACGGCCTCCTTCGCCTCGGAGACCTTCATGCCGGCGTAGGCTCGGCAGTTCTCCTTCATCGTTCCCTGGTGGAACTCCCTGCTGTAGATCTCCTTGGTGGCGTCTTCGCCCTTGGGGTCCAGCTGGTCGGTAGCCTGAATGGCGTTGACGGCGTCGACGGCGGGGAAGGCGCCATAGCCAGGTAGGCTGATTATCGAAATGGGGGAGGTCCCAGCAACGTCCTCAGGCTTGACCCTGTAGGCCCTAAGCCTTTCATGTCCCGTCTTGAGGTCCCTCAGGGCTAGCCAATCGTAGGGGGCATGGGCGGGGACGCTGTAGACGACCCCCGTCGCATTATCCGTGTCCACGAAGAGGGCGGGGAGCACGGGGATGGTCCTCCCAACCATGGGCACGACGCACTTGACACCCAGTAGGGAATGGCCATCGAGCTTCCTAATCACCCGGAGAGCCCGCCCCTGCTCCTCGAGCTTCATGGTCGCCTCTTCGCTTACGATCCAGTTCTCTCCGTCGATCACGACCTCGGAGTAGAACCCCTCGGGATGAACCCAGAGGTTGGTTGCGCCGAAGATGGTTTCGGGCCTGAAGGTGGCGGCCACTAGGAACTTGTCCTCCGTGGCGAGCTTGAACTTGACTAGGGTAAGCTCCTCGGGGGCGACGCCCTCTCCCTCGAGCCTGTCGTGGTCTCCGGTGGGGCTCTTATCGTGGGGGCACCAGACCACTGGGTGGGTCCCCTGGACGACGTAGCCCAGCTCCTTGAGCTTCTTGTACTGCCACTCCACGAACTTGCTGAAAGTGGGCTCCTCGCTAGACGTATGGAATTCCCTTCGCCAGTCGATGGAGAGCCCCAGGAGCTTGACGGCGTCCCGGTTATGCTCGGTGTAGTACTTGGCCATGTACACCGGGTCCGTGAACTTGGGCAGCTCCGGTTCGGGTATTCCGTCGATGTCGTGGAACTCATGGACGATCAGGGGATCTCCCTTGGCGAGGCGATTGGCGGCCGAGACTATGGGCTGCCCTGTCCAGTGCCAGGCCCAGGGGAAGAGCACATTGAACCCTTTCATCCTCTTGTATCGCGCGAACACGTCTATCCGGAGGGCAGTGTAGGCGGTGCCGAGGTGAAGCGGGCCGTTCATGTACGGGTAGGGGAAGGTTACGAAGACCTTCTGCCTCGAGGGGTCAGGGTCGGCCTCGAAGGCCCTGCTTTCCTCCCATCTCTTCACCCACTTTGGCTCTATCCCGCCCAGGCTGAGTCACCGTTCGGATGCCTCTTTTATGAGGCGGGTTATAAGGTCTTTCAAGGGTTGAGACGCAGGGGGGAGGTCGCCTCCTCCCTGGGCCATCTTCGCCGAGCCGCCGCCGGAGCCGTTCAAGAGTTTCGAAGACTCCTTGACCAGCCTTGAGGCGTCCACGCCAGCGGCCCTCGCCTTCTCCCCCGCGAAGATGATGATGCGGCACTTACCGTTGAGCTTCGCCACGCCGACATACACGGCTTCGGGCCTCTTCTCCACTACCTGCTCTCCCATCGCGATGTGAGCCTGGTCGTCATAGTAGTCGGCGTCGAGGAAGAGCAACTTCACCCCTCCCAGGTCTTCGGAGATCTGGGGCAAGTTGGCCGCCAGCTGCGACGAGAGCTCCCTGGAGACGCTCTTGTACCTCTTCTTGAGCTGGTCGTTGGTGTCCTTGAGGGAGCCTACGACTGAGACGACCTGCGCTGGCTGGGTCTGGAACTGCTCCGCGACCTCCAGGAGCCTGGACTCCTGGTCGGCCATGTGCTTCACGGCCGGGCCACCCGCTACGAACTCGAGCCTCTCCACCCCGTCCTGGAGCCTTTCTGCCTTGAGCAGCTTGATGTAACCCACGTCGCCGGTCCTGTGGCAGTGGGTTCCTCCACAGGCTTCGACATCAAAGTCGCCTATCTTCTGGATCCTCAGCTCCTTGGCCGGGATGACCCCTCCCTGGTAGAGCCTGAAACCGTATTTCTGTTCGGCGACGCTCCTCGGGAGCACCTGAAGGTCCACGAGGATGTTCTCCCTGACGACCTGGTTGGCGACGTCCTCTATCTTGAGCATCTGCTCGCGGGTGAGGTGGCTGTGATGGGTTATGTCCAGTCGGGCTTTGTCCACGTCCTTGTAGGCCGAATGCTGCCAAACCCAGGGCCCGAGGACCTGCCGCGCTGCACCGTTGACGAGATGTGTGGCCGTGTGGTGCCGCATAAGAATCCCCCTTCTCTCCTGATCGACCCTGCCGTGCACCACTTCGCCTTCGGCCGGGGGCTTCCCATCGAGGATGTGGACTATGACGTCGCCGTACTTGATTACGTCCTTGACGGCGCTTCCGTCGATGGTCCCCCTATCGGGCTCCTGACCGCCCGACCTGGGGTAGAAGGCCGTCTGGTCGAGGACCACCGCGTCCTTGAAGGACCTGATGACCTTCGCGTCGAAGTCGAAGAGCTCTCTCTCCTCATAGTATAGCTGCTTGGTCCCGGGCAGGCCCGTAGTATTGTATAGGGGCTTCTCCTCCGCCTGCTTCTGCACTATGTGCTTCTCGGTGACCTTTAGGTAGAAGTCGGAGGGGATGGAGATGGCCAGGCCGCTCTCTTTCAGGAGCTCCGGAGTGACGCCCTCACTGTCGTAAAGGCGGATCAGGTCGTCCAGAGACGGAGACTTCTTCGACTTCTGAATCTGCTGGACTATGGAAGTGACTCGGGCCTTGCTCGCTTCGTACCGCTTCCCCTCAACGTCGAAGATCTCCTCGACAGACGAAATCCCTTCGGCGAGCTCGGGGAACATGGGCCTCAGGAACTCGGCGTGAAGGGCGGCCAGCTCCGAGAGTGTCACGTTCCAGCCATACCTATCGATGAAGTTCTGCGCCCTGCGGAACAGGACTCGGAGGTTGTAGCCACCGGCAACGTTGCTGGGAAGGGCCCCGTCGACGATGGCGAAGAGGAGGGTCCGCGCATGGTCGAGGATGGAGAAGACGGCCTCCAGCGGCTCGATCTTCTCGTCCATTTCGGGGGAAGATAGGCCCAGCTTCTTGGCGATCTCCCCTTTCGCGGCAGACGGGTCTGGAACCTCCGTGATATCCAAGGAGCCTGCCAGGGTGTAGTACTCTTTCATCAGCTTCTGGTCGGGATGAAGGCCGAGCCTCTTCACGGCGTTCTCGTAGACTGGCCCAAAGACCGCCTCATAGCTGGTGGAGGTAGCCTGCGTAATCCATACCCAGCGCTCCAAGCCGGCGCCCATGTCCACGATGGGGTGGGACATGGTGACGTAGTCCTCCGGCGAGCCCTCGAACTCGGTGAAGACGGCGTTGCCCATCTCCAGCCCCTTCACATAATACTCTAGTGAGTAGCCGAAGGCGCCGTACCCCAGCCATACGTCTTCGACGAAAGTGATCTCCTTCTTGGGTATGCCGAAGGGGCCAGTCAGGACCCCGTAATCAAGCTCGATGGTCCTGTCCTTCCA
>CAYYVT010000055.1:0-1995 GCA_964475215.1 uncultured Nitrososphaerales archaeon | reverse complement strand
CATGCAGAAGGGTCAGGAGGAAGTCGCGCTATCTATGGTGGGAAGGGCGAACGCAAGGCTCGGTGGCTATGGTGGCATGGAGTATCATGGCATAGACATCGGGGCGCTTAGGGCAGCGCTCGAGGATATGTCGAATGGAGGCAGAGTCCGCTTCATAGATCTTCCTCGATCTGCGGGAAGACCGGCTGAAGCCTAGCTGGCCAGTGGCTCATAATGTGGACGCGTTTCCCAGTAGTGAGTGGGGGTCGTTTGCTGGGGGGCTTTGACTGCTAGAATGCGGCGTCCGATTCCTGGGCCCCTCTGCCCTCTAAATCGCTCGACCGAATCCAAGGGCCAGGCCCACACTTGAAAGACCATCGTAACTATCACCACTAAGCATTTTAGATTGGCTTCGCAGAACCCCGTCAAGACCCTAGGATGCCAAAGAAAAGGCTGGACAAGGACATAGACGTGTACGCCGTCGCCCTTCGGAACCTTCAGGACTTGACGGGCCTCCCATCCTCGAAGGTGGTGAAGCTGGTGGGTAAGGAGTTTGGCGAAATCCTTGCCGACAAGATCGAATCTGAGAAGCTTCCTGAGGTAGTGAACTCCCTGAATAAGATGCTGGAGGTGCAGGACTTGGGCCAGTCTCGAGTAAAGAGCTGGAAGCCCTTGGTGCTCGAGGTCACGAACTGCCTGGGCTGCGAGAAGGACCCAGATTTCGAAGGCGGAAGGGTCACCTGCCCCCTGAGGGAGGGGATATTGGAGGCCGCACTTCACAAGAAGACGGGCAGGTCCGTGAAGGTGAAGGGCCTCACCGAAGGGATGGGAGTGGGCGCGAAGACCTGCGAATTTGAGATCGAAGTCGACTAGGCTGTTTGCATAGGCCTAGCTTCAGCTAGGGGGTACTCCGGCCCGCGCGCAAGAACCCAAGCTCGATCACCCTTCGGGCTTTCGTTTGGGCGATTCCCGACTTCGACATGCGACTCTTCGGGGCAAAGCCCCTCCGTGGCGCACGTGTCCGCCGTTCCTCACCCATCCTAGGGCCTTCCAGGCTTTCGCGCCAAGGCCGATGGTCCTGGTTCACTGGCCGCCTTATGAGCCGGTTTCGACCCATCCGACCTCTGATCAGGAGGCCGGACTGTGCACAAGCGCTCTTCGGCGGCCCGTGTCACATCACCATCAGCAGCGCGCGGACGAATTATCAAGGGATAGCTGCCTTACTTTAACATATCGCACCCAAAGTGTGATACCGTTAATCAAAACTCGTTGACCTGCCGGGACGTCTGCAAGACCCTTTAGCCGCGTCTATTGCGGTGCGGACCCTTTTTCTCATGGCTCTCCCATCCGAGAAACGTGGAACCGAACGCGATAAATCCCTCCTCTTTGATGGAAGCTGGGATGGAGATTGGCTGTTCCTCCTACCAAGTATGAAGTCCCGATCTATGATGTCGAGAAGCCTGCCAAGGTGCCGAAGGAGGTCACCGGGCAGCTGAAGGGGGCCGTGAGCGCCAAGATGATCGCCGGAATGAAGAAGGAAGCCGTCAAGTGCCCGGTCGTCGACGACGAAGTCACCTTCCTCGTGTGTTTTACCTGTCCATCGTTCCTCCGTCGCGTCAAAGGCGTCGTTCACTGCGCGGGCATCCAACCTCCTCCGTACTACAAACCGTCGAAGTAGGAGTCGACGAGACGGAGATAGGGGACGGCCCTTCGGCAAACCCTTTTCAACTTCGGCGCGCCACATGTAGGCGTCTTGACCGAGACCTACAAATACATGATCACATTCAAACCGAAGGCGAGCTGGGTCGACAACATATACCTCGGGAACATGGTTGGGGAGCTTCTCTCCAACCTTGCCAACCAGACGGAAGCGTTCGAATTCGAAGTCCAGTATCTAGACGAAAGCAAGGGCGGGACAAACAGGCCGCAGCCTTGAGCTAGTCGATGATGAAGTCCAGACCGAGGCCGTTCAAGGGCGACGATAGGAGGTCAGGCGGCGGCATCGAAAGCGCTGCA
>CAYYVT010000054.1:0-4671 GCA_964475215.1 uncultured Nitrososphaerales archaeon | reverse complement strand
CAAAGAAAGGATAAAAACTCCGTGCGGATAAAGCGCAGGGGTCCACTTCCTTGGCAGCAGCGGTCGCATCTGGGCTAGCGGTGAAATGCCCCAATTGCGCCGCCTCTCTGGACCTCTCCCCCGATTCCGTCATCTACGTTTGCAGGTACTGCGGCTGGAGCGGTCTAGTGACCAACGAGCAGGTCGACATCACGGGGGTCCTGCCCTCCGACCCCGGCCAGGTGGAGTCTGCGGTCGACGCCTTCCTCAGGAAGAGGACAGGCGGGGAGTACTCCGTTTCAGAACGGAAGCTGATGATGGCGCCCTTCTGGCTGATCACCGCGCATAGCCACACCATCTACAATGGATACAGGAAGGAGACCCGGAGCCGGACCGTGGGCTCGGGAAAGGATGCCCACACGGAGTCCTACACCGTCTATAGGCCAGTCAGGGGCGTGATCGACGAGGACCTGCCCCTAACCCTCTTTGCCCGCCGCCACGAGCGGATCTTCGCCCTGGAAAAGGCGGAGGAGGCCGTCCGCCAGTCCTCCCCCGCCAAGCTGACCCAGGAACAGCTGAAGCCCCTCGCAAAGTCATGCGAGTTCCTCTCCTCGAGCATAGGCGCAGACGAAGCGAATCACTGGGCCGAAACAGTTGTTGGCGACACACACAGGGCCCGCGTGGAGGCGATGTGCACCAAGGTCTTCGAGTGCTACACCGATGTTTCTATCCCATCGAGCCGGCTGTCCTTCTATCCTCTCTACACCGTCCGCTACGAAAGCAAGGGACGGACCTACAGGCTCCTTTATGACGCGGCGAAAGCGAGCGTGCTTGAAGCGGAGGTCCCGCTCTCCCGCGGTCAGAGGGTCGAGTTCCTCCTAGCCGGGTATGGCCTGTCCGCCGTGCTCGCCGGCGCTTCGTATGAACTTGCCCTTGCCATTGCGGCGGTGGATACGGTCCCTGTTGCCCTCTGGGTCTCAGGAGCCGTGGCGGCCGCCGCCTTCGGCCTCACGACGTTCCTGACCCTGATGGCCACGCGCTCACAGCGGAGGCTGGAGGCAAAGTAGGTTGACCACCTCATACGCCTGTCCCGTCTGCGGAAAGCAGACGGACGTAGCCGAAGGCGAGAAGGCGGTTCACTGCCCCTACTGTAACACCGACTTCCTCACCCTTGAGGGGGAGGAGAGGTACATGATGCCTGCATACTACGGCAGCAGCGCCTGCTTTGAAACCTTCATGCTTTGGGCCAAGAAGCAGGGAGGCTATGACGAAAGCGCTCCCCTGCTGCTTCACCTAGATTCGGCCTCGCTGCACTTCTATCCCTTCTGGGTGATTTCACTGGAGGGGACCACCACCTTCACCGGTCTCGGCGAGGACGCAGAATTCTCCTGGCCCGACGGCGGTGCCTACCGGCAGATGAGGACGTTCCTCAAGCCGGAACAGGGGACCTTCAATCGCAGGTTCGAGCTCCTATTCCCTGCTGCTAAGGACTTCCCTCAGGAGCTAAAGGACTATCAGATTCCAAGCAGGGCCAGGAGGTACTTCAGCGCGGGGCTCGTTGCGGAGGCCGGTGGGATACTACACGGGGGGGTCCTCGACAGACAACGGGCCGAGCAGATGGCCAGCGACGCCGCGAAGGAGCAGTTCTCCCTCCTGATCGGTCGAGAAGTCGAGAGAGTGGACACAAGGAAGGACTCACTGGACCTGGTTGAGTCCTACTACATACTGGTTCCCGTATGGATCTTCGGCTACACGTTCAGGGGGAAGCCCTACAGGGCCCTCGTCGACGCCTCCACAGGACGTGTGATTTTCGCGACGTACCCCCCCGACATCAGGGAAAGGGCCGGCTTCCTTGGAGTGGCGTCGGTGCACATGGTCCTTGGTGGAGCCGTTGCGGCCCTTCTCCTGCTGCAAGGTGCACCGCTAGCCTACCTCACACCTCTCCCTCTAGGGATCGCGGGCGCTGGAGTGGCATACGCTTATAGGAGCCTGCAGCCGAGTCGGGGTGGAGAGAAGCTGGAGGAGTAGATTGGAATGGAATTCAGAGTTCTGCTGGGCTCGATCACGCTCTTCTTGGCCGGCTTCATGCTGCTCTTGCTGGCGGCAGGCAAGGTCGATGCGGCCCAGGTCGTGGGTGTAGTCCTCCTCGTGGACGGGGCCATCTTCGCGATTCATGGCCTGATGCTGAACGCCGACGCGTCATCCAAGAGGCTTCGAATGGTCTGGGGCTCGGTGCTCGCCCTCGCCGGAATCACCGTCCTGGCGTACCCGGCCGTCGGCAGCTCCCTAGTGATCTATGTTGTTGGTGTAGCAATGGTTTTAATCGGGCTGTTCGTCCTCTATGGAGAAGCCTATGGAGGTAAGAGTTGATGAGTGACGAGGTCCAGAACGTTAAGGACCAGATGGGGCTCTTTCAGAAGGTAGCCTCATACATACCCGGTTATCACGGGTACAAGGAGAAGGAAATACGAAGGGAGACCGACCGGCTCGTGAGGTACACCGCGTCGGGGCTCATGGCCAAGGCCCTTGAAGAATACAGGCGCCCCTTGCTGTTCCTCACGCTCCCCGCGCCCGACAGGGACTCCGCCGATTCCATAATGGCCCGCCTCGATACGGTACGGGAGAGGACGGCCAGGGCCGTGTCAGGCTACTCGGGGATATTCGACGCCGTGAAGGTGATGGAGCCACGTCTGGACAAGCTCGTTGAGCTGGACGGCAACCTGATTGAGGCCGCCCAGGCGCTGTTGACCGCTTGTCAGGGACTGGACGTCCCTTCGCCGACCGTGGATGCATTCAGGGCCGGTTCGTCCACTGTGCTGGGGGATATCCAGAAGATCGAAGGCGTGTTGGAGGACAGGGAGAGCCTCCTGAAGAACCCGTAGAGGTGCTTGAAGTATGCCACAGGTAATTGAATGGCCGACGCCGGGAGAGAATGACATAGTCTGGAAGTACCCCGTAGAGGACATCACATGGGGGGCCCAGCTCGTCGTCAGGGAGTTCGAGGCTGCCGTCTTCCTTAGGGACGGGAAGGCCTACGACGTCTTCAACGCTGGAAGACACACGCTGACGACCCAGAACCTGCCGCTGCTTACGGGGCTGCTGACCAGGGTAGCAGGATTCCAGCAGACCCCATTCAAGGCCGCCGTCATCTATGTGGGCCTGAAGCAGTTTCAAGGGCTCTTCGGCCTGCAGGCGCAGTCCTCGGAGCTGGCTCCGCTCCAATCGAGAGGGAGGTACTACCTGAGGGTCACCGACCCCAATCTCTTCGTGAACGAGATCGTAGGGGGCCAGTCGATCTATACGACGGAGCAGGTGAGCGAATATCTCCGTGGCTTCGTCAACGAAAAGATAATCGCCGACCTGAGTCACTACGACCTAGCTACAGTTTACACGGCATTGGACGACACCAGCTTCAAGGTCAAGACCTCTATCGGCGACACGTTCAAGCGGGCCGGCCTTGAGCTCATAGACCTCAAGTTCGAAGCGATTGACACTCCTCCAGAGTGGAGGGACCGGATCTACTACATCAAGCAAGGCGTCACGGCAGCCGAGACCCTGAGGATGCAGACCGTCACCAAGGTTGCGGAAGACCTCGGGAAGAGCGGGGGTGGAGGCGCCGCCATCGGCGCAGGCGCGGTGATACTCCCCCAGATGTTCGGTCAGCAGGGCTATGGCGGCGGCATGGCGATGGTGGTGTGTCCTAACTGTAAGAGCCAGGTGCCCGCCGGCAGCAAGTTCTGTCCCAGCTGTGGCTTCGACTTCACGAAGACCTCCGCTCCCGCCGCGCCGCCTTCGGCGCCGCCCTCACCGCCCGCCGGTCCTTCAGGGGGGGCGTTCTGCACCACATGTGGTAAGCAGCTGAAACCCGGTGCGAAGTTCTGCGGCTCCTGCGGCGCCCCCGTAGAGTGACCTACATCTTCCTTTGTCTTTGCATTTCCTCTAATGCGAATTAGGATTTTCGCGTCAGAGCCTCGCGAATCCGGGGATATGGGGAGGTAGGCGGCGGCTGAGGGCTACGTGAACGAAATGTGGTCAATGGCGGCGATGACCGTAAGAAGCCAGGTCGGGGAGAACCCGGGGTCGACGAGGTTGATGGCGTAGGATCTGTGCTCCATGGCGGACATCGTCTGCCTGAAGCCTCCTCCGCCGGAGAGCGAAGCGTCGAAGATCTTCGAGCCATCTAGCCTGACTGCGGAGAACCCCAGCAGGCCGCTTGTGAACACCAGCGTCCCGGTCTTGTTGCCGCCCGCATCTTCGAGCCAGCAGCTCGGCGGCATTTCCCTTCCAAGGACCATCTTACGGACGTTGCTGACTTGGAAGGAGCCCATCGGGTTGTGGCTTTCGTCCTGTGCCATGAGCGACGAGTGACCCAGATGCTCCTTGTGCTCAAGGTATCCTATGGCCTTCTCGCTTGGGTCTACGATCGTGAAGTTCTCATGGAGGAGGGAGCTCCTTCTAGCCACCATGAGCAGCGTTCCCGCGGAGTCCCGAAGGTAGACATCGGTGAACATGTGCTTGTGTGCGCCGGCCCCCATCTCAGCAGTGAAGGCCATGGTGGGCCCTGCCTGAGCTGGCGCAGGGGACTGGGCGGTTTCGGCCACCGCGGAGTCGGGGAACCTCGTTCCGCAGCCGACGCAGAAGGCCGCCTGATCCTCGTTTTCCTTCCCGCAGTTCATGCAGAACTTCAAGTCG
>CAYYVT010000053.1:0-2091 GCA_964475215.1 uncultured Nitrososphaerales archaeon | reverse complement strand
TTGAACAAGGAAGACGGCTTGACCATCTTCCTGACGACCCAATACCTCGAGGAGGCCGACAGGCTCTGCCGGCAGCTCTCCATAATCGACAAGGGCAAGATCATAGCCAACGGAACCCCAACGGAGCTCAAGGAGGCCGTCGGGGGGGAGACGATCTCGCTCTCCCTCAGTAACGGTGGAGCGGCCGTAAGGTCGAAGGCAGTGGAGATCCTCAAGTCCGTGGCCGGGGTGACGAACGTGGTCGAATCGGACGGAGGGATCGTCGTTTACGCGAAGAATGCGGGGGAGGTGATCGTCGACGTCGTGACGGCCCTGGACAGGTCGGGGATACGCCCCGGCTATCTGAATATGGCCACGCCCACCCTGGATGACATCTTCCTGAAGGAGACGGGCAGGAGGATCAGGGGGGAGGAGCTCGGGCGCAAGACGACCGAGCCCTTCATCATGTGAGGCGACGAGAATGAGCTTCCTCTACGACGTCCGTTCCGTCTATGGAAGGCATCTGACCAAGCTCGTCAGGAACCCCACGCTCTTGGGGACCAACCTGCTGACTCCGATACTATTCCTCGTCCTCTTCTCTCAGCTTCTTCAGAAGCTCAACATCTTTCCCGGTGTGTCCGGAAGCTACCTGGCGTACCTTACGCCCGGCATCGTGGTCATGTGCTCGTTCATAGGGGGGAGCCTTTCGGGGGTTTCGATCGTGAACGACCTGAACTCTGGGTTTCTCTCTAAGATGCTCCTCACGCAGGTGAACAGGGCGGCTATCTTAGCAGGGAGGCTTCTGACGGACGTAACGGTCGTGGTCGTGCAGTCCGCCATAACTCTGGCCGTGGCCGTGCTGATGGGGGTGGACATCGTCACGGGGGTGCCCGGGGCCGTGCTGATCGTGGCCACGGCGGCGCTCCTTGACCTCGCCCTGTGTGGGCTCTTCCTTTACGTCGGCATGAAGAGCAGGAAGACTGAGACCATTTCAGCCATCGGGAACGCCGTGTTCTTCCCCCTGATCTTCGTGAGCAGCGCCATGTTCCCCTCCTCTTTCTTCCCCTCCTGGGCGCAGACGATCTCGAAGTACAACCCTATCAGCTACGCGGCTAACGTCACCAGAGACCTGGTTCAGGGAGGCCTGACCTGGAACACGCTGGCCCCCGCCGTCGCCGTAATAGGCCTCATCGCCATCGTAACCATCTCGGCAACGCTGTTCGAGTTCAGGAGGGTGATAAGCTGACGGAGGGGCAGCATAGCCGCAGGCGAAGTCAATGATTTGTCATCTTGACTTATTACGGGCCACATGATGGTACGAAGGCGATACATGAAAGCCTGCGTGGTTTTCGACACGCGCTACGGAAACACCCTGAAGATCGCGAAGTCGCTAGAAAGCGGCCTCAAGGGGGCCGGGATAGACGCGTTCTGCTTCAACGCGAAAGATGTGAGCAGCGACTCCCTCAGGGAGAGCGACCTGATATGCGTTGGGGCTCCCACCGAGTGGCATACAGCGTATAGGCCGATCAGGGAGTTCCTCAGAGCTATCCATCGCCAGGACGTAGCTGGGAAGTTCGGCTTCGCCTTCGATACGAAGCTCGATCGGCCCCTCGCAGGCAGCGCCGCGAAGCCGATAGAAAAGGAGCTCAGGAGCCTGGGCTTCAGGATCATCTCCCCTCGAGAATCAGCGACGGTGTTCATGGAGGGAGGGAACGTAGGCGGCGCCAAGCTCAAGGAAGGGGAGGAGAAGCGATTCGAGGGGATAGGCCTTCGGATTGGGGGAGTCCTCCTAAGGCGAGCACAAGAGATGGGCAATAGCTGAGAGGTGTCCCCAGCGTATGAGGCCAGGGAGGACGCCGACCCGAGGAAGCTCGAGCTGGCTCACGGTGGGGTGTTCTTGGGCTTCGTCTTGGGATTCGTCGTAAACCTTCTCTGATGGCCGGTCCCACTCGTTGCGGCAATTCATCTAACGAGGTCGGCGCCCTAAACGCATATCTGCCCGCAGGTGGGTGGCAACTTCGATGACGACGGGAACCTCTGAGCCGGAAGCGGCCGCCCCTCTCAAGCATCGGCTTCTTCAGGGGGTCCCGAGGAGGGTCATCCTCCTCATCC
>CAYYVT010000052.1:0-1644 GCA_964475215.1 uncultured Nitrososphaerales archaeon | reverse complement strand
GCAACGTCTCCCTGGTGGACAAGACCGGCGCAAAGATCTCCGAGTTCAAGGCGTCCGACTACATGAACCAGATCGTAGAAGATCCGATTCCATATTCCTACGGCAAGAGCGTGACCGTGAAGGGTCAGCCCAAGGACAGGGCCTTTATACGAACAGGACCCCTGGCACGCATCAACGTCGCAAAGGAGGCTGGGACCGAGACGGCCGACAAGCTCCTGAAGGAGCTGAAGAGGAAGTACGGCTCTCCGGTCCACGGAACCCTGCAGTACGCGCTGGCCAGGTACGTCTGCCTGGTCTACGCCGCAGAGCGTCTCGAGCAGCTCCTGTCTGACCCGTCGATAACGCAGGGAGAGCTCAAGACGTCCTTCAAGATGAAGGCAGGGAAGGGGGCGGGAAGCACAGAAGCGGCCCGAGGCACGGTCATCCACAACTATGAATGGGACGACCAGGGCTTCATCACGAAGGCCAACATCATCACCCCGACCGTGATCAACGCCAACGGATTCGAGGCATCCCTCTGGAGCGCCGCGAACCGCAACGTCAGCCCGGGGAAGGTGAACGAGGACAACCTCTGGCACGAGGTTGGGCTCGTCATCAGGGCCTACGACCCCTGCATATCCTGCGCTACGCACCTTGAGAAGGCGCTGAAGATCGAGCTTGTGGACGCGGACGGAGGCGTTCAGAAGGTCATCGGAGGGAGTTAAGATGAAGATGGATAGAAGGACATTCCTGAAGACCGCCGCAGCGGGTGGAGGACTCGTCGTGGTCACCGCGGCCACGGCCCCGAAGCTGGCCCACGCCAACACCCCCACAAGGGCGATGCTGATCGTAGTGGGCAACTGCATCGGCTGTGACCACTGCGTCGAAGCCTGCATCCAGTACCACAGCGGCGCGTCTGCACCGAACCTGAGCAATTTCAGGGGACAATATCCAACCAGCAACCACTGGACCAAGGTGGTGGAGGTCGCCACCGGCAACCAGACCAACCCATACCTCAACATCGCTCAGAACTGCCTGAACTGCGATAACGCGCCCTGCGCGACCGTCTGCCAGGCGCACGCGCTCACGCAGCTGCCTTCAGGCACCGTGACATATGACGCCAACAAATGCATCGGCTGCTACCTGTGCACCACCGTTTGCCCGTTCAACTCGATAACGACGGACAACGCCAACAGAAAGATCTTCAAGTGCGACCACTGCTCAACCCTCACGGAGAACGGCACCACAAAGCCCTTCTGCGTCCAGATATGCCCAGGAGGCGGCGTCGCGGCCGCGACCCTTAAGGCGGCCAACCTGACGACCTTCGCGAAGAACTGGGGATCCACCTCCGACATGATTACCTTGGGCCAGAACGTGGCCTCCACCCTCGGCAACGGAGCCACTCTGTACTACCAGAACGACACCTCGACGTTCTACGTCCTCACAGCTGACGAGTTCAAGACCCTTTCCGCGGCGCCGGATGTCACCGTGGTGAAGTCCGCCTACCCCGCCACGAACAGGATCGTCTCGACGGCCGAACAGTGGGTGAGGCTCGCGTGGATTCCGCTGCTGGCGGGGGTCGCCTTCTTCGCCCTGAGGTGGCGCGACACCAAGAAGGAGGAAGCGCCTCCCGTTGCGAAGAAAGAGGGGGAAGTGGTGAAGTAG
>CAYYVT010000051.1:0-11447 GCA_964475215.1 uncultured Nitrososphaerales archaeon | reverse complement strand
CGATGACAGGGAAGGGGAGCCTCCCGTCTCTTTCTAAATTCCTGAACCTCCTGACGCCAGTCGTCGTCTCTTCAGTGGCACCGATCATGTCCTTCGCCATCCGCCTCCTCATGGACATCACCGAAAGGTCGGCCCCGTCGTCCACCAACACGTCGGGCCGGGTGTCCAACACGAGCCCTAGGTTCCTTTCGTATTCATCCGCTGTCTCGCCTCTCCAGGCGAAGACATGGCTCACCTTTTTCGTCAGTGCGGCGGCGACATCGTCCTGTGTCGTCAGAGGGTTGGAGCCAGTCACAGCCACCTTAGCTCCAAGCTCCTCCAAAATTGCGCAGAGGACGGCGGTCTTGGCTTCCAAATGGAGGCAGGCGCCCACCCGTACGCCCTTCAGGGGCCTCTCCTCTGCGTACCTCGACCTGAGGGCGTTGATGACCGGCATCCTAGCCCGCGCCCACTCCATCTTCTTCTCCCCGGCTGGTGCCAGAGAGATGTCCTTGACCGAATGCTTCATTCCAATCTGGTGGGTGAATATCGCTTGAAAAGCATTTCTCGAACAGTGCACTTATTTCGCACCTGCTGTAGCAATAGGCCTGCATGGCGAAATCCGAAGACGAGCTTGAGAGGGCTCAGAAGCAGAGGAAGAAGGCTAGGAAGAGGACGAGGGGCCCCTACCGAAAGTCGGCCCCCGTCAAGGCGCCTAAAGGGTGACGCATACATCATTTCCGATGACGGTGGTCTCGAACTTCGTATCCTGATCGATTGTCGATGGGTCTTCCCCATCGGGCCCTAGGAGGACCTTTCCGCTCCTGACGTCGAATTCGGCTCCGTGTTCGGGGCACTTCAAGGTGCTCCCCTTCAACGTCCCAGCTGACAGGTCTCCCTGTTCGTGGGTGCACCAGTTTTGGAGGGCGTAGAAGCTTCCCTCCACGTTCGCCAGGACTATCTCCCTTCCCCTGACCTTGAAGTACTTCATACTCCCAGGTGGCACTTCGTCCTTCGAGCAAAGCCTTTCGACCGACGACATCTATCCTCGCCTTAATGGAAGCCTCTCGCGATTCTTTATACACATTGTCTACGTTGCGGAGAGAGGGTTTCGGAGTCGGCTTTTATAGAGAAGAGAGCCCCGTCATCCTCAAATGGAAAGATGGAGGCTCGAATGCCCAAGGTGCGGGGAGAACGCCTCGGTTGAGCTGGGGTCGTATGGGGGAGACCAGTCCTACACCGATCTGAACGAGGACTTCGCCTATTTCAAGGTCTTCACCTGTCCCACCCACAAGGGATGGGTCTACAGAAACATCAGCGACAGGAGCTTCGACGGTTCCTGCATCAGGGATGGAGCAAAGCTGAAGGCCTTTGACATATATGCCGGGAATTGCCCAAGATGTGGCGCTGCAATTTTAAGGACGAAGCTTGAAGACCAGATGGTTGAGTGAGATGGGGAAGCCTCTCGCCCGCAAGATAATCGAAAGCCACCTGGTGGATGGAAGGGCCGAAGCCGGGAGCGAAATCGGCATCAAGGTCGACAGGGCGCTCATGCAGGACGCCACGGGCACCATGGCATGCCTTCAATTCGAGGCATTGGACATCCCTCAGGTTCGGAATGAGCTATCGATAATCTACGTCGACCACAACATCCTCCAAGTGGGCTACGAGAACCCCGACGATCATAAGTTCCTCGAGACGTTCGGCGCGAAGCATGGGATATATTTCTCCAAGCCCGGCAATGGGATCTGCCACCAGGTCAACCTTGAGAGGTTCTCCATCCCAGGCAAGACCCTCCTCGGATCAGACAGCCACACGCCCACCTCCGGCGGTGCGGGGATGCTAGCCATCGGCGTCGGTGGCCTGGACGTGGCCGTCGCCATGGGAGGCGCCCCCTTCTACTTCAAGATGCCCAAAGTCGTTGGCGTCAAGCTGACAGGGAGGCTGGGGCCGTGGGTTTCGACGAAGGACATCATACTGGAGATGTTGAGGAGGCTTACGGTGAAGGGCGGGCTGGGGAAGATCTTCGAATACTATGGCCCCGGCCTGTCGACTCTCCCCGTCCCAGCCCGGTCAACCGTAACCAACATGGGCGCTGAGCTGGGTGCTACGACTTCGATATTTCCCTCCGACGAGGTCACCCTGGACTACTTCCGGCGCCAGGCGAGGGAGCGAGACTGGTCGAAGATCCTCCCAGACGAAGACGCCAGTTACGACGAAAATATAGAGATCGATCTGAGCTCGCTAGAACCCCTGATAGCCTGCCCGGGAGCCCCAGACAACGTCAAAAGGGTCTCCGAGGTCGAGGGCACAAAGGCCCAGCAGGTCCTCATAGGCTCCTGCACGAATTCCAGCTTCCAGGACCTCATGGTGGTCGCAGCAGCCCTGAAGGGAAGGACCGTCGATCCCCACGTGACCATGGCGGTCAACCCTGGATCCAGACAGGTACTGGCCACGGTGGAGCAGCATGGAGGCCTGTCCAGCATCGTCCTCTCTGGGGCCCGGCTCCTGGAGAACGCCTGCAATGGCTGCATCGGAATGGGTTCGGCTCCGGGGACGGACTGGGTGAGCGTAAGGTCCTTCAACAGGAACTGGCCGGGCAGGAGCGGCACGGTTGACGATAGGGTCTACCTGACCAGCCCCGAGGTCTGCGTCGCCACTGCAATACATGGAGCCATAACCGATCCGCGCAGGCTGGGGGAGTATCCTCACGTCGAATGGCCGGAGCACTTCGTGGTGGACGACTCGATGGTCCTACCGCCAGCGGCCGTTCCCAATGCCGTCGAAGTCGTGAGGGGTCCAAACATCAAGCCCCTCCCAAGGCGCGGCCCCCTCGAGGCGGCCCTCAGGGGTGAAGTGCTGATCAAGGTGGGGGACAACGTCAGCACGGATGCCATAATGCCGGCTGGGGCCAAGATCCTTCCCCTGCGCAGCAACATACCCGCGATCAGTGAGTTCGTCTTCGCTTGGGTGGACCCCGGGTTCGTCAAGCGAGCCAAGGACAAGAACGGCGGCTTCATCGTCGGAGGGGGCAACTATGGCCAGGGCTCAAGCAGGGAGCACGCTGCCCTGGCTCCCATGTACTTGGGGATCAAGGCCGTCGTGGCGAAGTCCTTCGCTAGGATCCACAGGGCGAACCTCATCAACTTCGGCATCCTTCCCCTCGAATTCGAGGACCCGGTCGACTACGACAGTTTGAAGCAGGGCTCGGTGCTGAACCTCGATGGTGTGACGGATGCCCTGGCTCGGGGAGACAAGACGCTCAAGGTGACCTGCGCTGACCGGAGCTTCGAAGTCAAGGCGGACTACACCGCAAGGGACAGGGAAATCCTGATTCAAGGCGGACTGCTCAACTATACCAAGGCCAAGTTTGCGGCGTCGAATTAGGCGCGCCCGATCCCTTCTCGCCGCCGTCCACATTCGAATCAGATGCATCCGTCTGCGACTGCTTAAAGAGCCCAGGCCACATGATTGCAACGTCGTAGCTTGAAGGCGGCGGTTCTGGGCGCTGGCAACATCGGAAGCGTGGTGGCGACTGACTTCGCAGTATCGCTGCCTAGTTGGGAAGTGACTTCGGCGGACCTTTCTCTAGAGCGGGCGAAGAGGGTTTCGGCAGGTTATGGTGGGAACAACCTTTCTGCCGCCGCCCTCGACGTCGGGCGCTTCGAGGATCTAGTGACCTTCCTGAAGGGATTTGACCTCGTCATCAGCGCCCTCCCCGGCAGCGTGGGCTTCAACGCGGCCAGGGCCTCGGTCGAAGCTGGCCGCAATCTGATCGACGTTTCATTCTCTCCTGAGGACCCATTCGTCCTGGGCGACGCAGCGATGGAGAAGGCGGTCGTAGTGATCCCTGATTGTGGTGTAGCTCCCGGCCTGAGCAACGCCTTAGTCGGCCATGGCGTTTCTCAGCTTCAGAGCGTCGAGAAGATCCATGTGATGGTGGGAGGCCTCCCCGTCGACCGGTCTCTTCCTCTGGGCTACGTCGTCACCTGGTCAGTCGAAGGCCTCATCGACGAGTACACCAGGAAGGCCCGGATAATCGAGGATGGGGCAAGCAAGGAAGTGGAGGCCCTGTCTGGGGTGGAGACCATCGAGTTCCCCGGCGTAGGAACTCTCGAGGCGTTCTTCACGGACGGAGCCAGGACCCTGTTCCGGACGGTGGGGCCGGTGCGAGAAATGTGGGAGAAGACAATGCGCTACCCCGGCCACGTCGAAGCCATGAGGTCGTTGAAGGAGCTGGGGTGCTTCGACGATTCGCCCGTGGACCTGGATGGGGTCAGGGTCATCCCTCGTGAGCTTACTGCGCGGCTCCTTGAGGGCCGCCTCCGAGTTCCGGCAGCCGCCGACCTGCTGGCGATGAAGGTAGACGTCTACGGAAGGCGAGACGGCGCCGAGTCGAACCTCTCGTACACGTTGCTCGACTACTGCGACAAGGCCCATGGTATTTCCGCCATGGCCCGGACCACCGCCTTTACGGCATCCATAGTGGCGCAGATGGTGGCACAGGGGGAGATAGAGGGAAAGGGGATCCTGACTCCGGAGGAGATCGGCATGAAGGACGTAGCCTTCGAGGACCTGCTTCGGAGACTGAGGAGCCGGGGCGTCATGATTTCCTGAGTCAGCGCGCCGCTGGGGGTTTGCCGCCCATTGGCAAGGGGGTCCATATTAGGAGGGCCTAGATGCAATATTGTGGCTTACATCAGGTGCAGCGAGTGCGGGGAGTACGTCGTAGCTGGGCCCGGAATCGGTTCCGATGTTGACGACGGCGACTTTAACACCGCCCTCTTCAGGCGCTTCCAACGTCACTGCATCGTCAGATCACATCTGCTGGGAGACGGTGATTGCTCCTGGCTCATCGCCTTCGCGGACTACAGGTTGGCAGCCATCCCTCCCCAGATTACCTATGGCGCGGATGGCGAGGGCGTCCCCTCCACTGACCGCCCTTCCCTCAAGAAGTAGGCGCCGAGGAGAAGACCTCCACCTATGGCTGCAAGGAACATCCCCGCGTCGATACTGATTTGAAGGGACTGAGATAAGCTCAGGAAGAGGCCAATCCAGATGACGACGGTGGCGAGCGCCAGGGCGCCCGCAAGGCCTGCCACCCGGCGGCGCCAGAACGAAACGACCGAAAGCACGATTGCAAGGAGGTAGGAGCCCACCGAAATCAGGCTCAATGTGAACTCGAAGTAGTTGTCGACGGAGACGGCCGAGCGGGAAATGAGGAGGGTGCCCAAAAGGACTATCACGTAGAGGGGCGAGTTTTCATATCTTGTCCCCCCAGTCGTTCCCGAGACCCAGTCGTAGAGAAGGGCTACCTCAAGGAGCAAGAAGCCGAAGGCTGTGGCCGCATCCCCTATCTCCTTGCGCATGGCCGCTGGATTTCCGCTCGCGGATATGAACGATATTGAGAAAGCTGAGAATCAGGATAGGTGGCTTCTGAACACACCCGCCACTCCCAGCACGATGAGCGCTGCGCCGGCCACAACCCACAGCGTCACGGTTTCATGTAACAGCACGGCCCCCAGGACGACCGCAAGAATCGGGTTGACGTAGGCGTAAGTCATGGCGATCCTGGTGGGGAGAAGCCGGAGCGCAGTGACATAGCAGGTAAATGCAAGGATGGAGCCGAACACGATAAGGTACGCCCAGGCCAAGAGGGCATCGGCCGTCGGAGCTGCTGCCTGTTCATTTGAGATAAGGACCACCACGCACATCCCCCCGGCACCAAAGAGCTGCTGATAGGCGGAGCTCACGAGAGGTGGGGCCGCCGGCTTCATCTTCGTCTGCAGGACGGAGCCAAGCCCCCAGCTGGCGGCCGCTGTCAGGAGCACCGCGAAGTCAACGAGCCCTATCGACGCACCCTCAATGAGGCTTGGTCCGCTCAAGACGGCCACTCCCAGGAAGCCGCAAGCCAGGGACGCGCTGAGGATGGGGGTAGGCTTCTCCCGGTCCAGAACCGACTGAATCAGGGCCGCCCAAAGGGGGATGGAGCCGAGCATGAGGGCCGCGAAGCCCGACGGGGAGGTCTGCTCGGCCCAGTTCACCAATCCGTTTCCACCCACCCATAGGAGGAGGCCCGAAGCAGCAGTGACCATCAACTGGTTGCGGGAAACCCGCATATTCTGTCTGGCGGCCAAGGCCACGAAGATCAGCACCGTGCTGGCCACCAGAAGCCGAGTGGCCCCCAGCGTGAACGGAGGGAAGCCCGAACCGGGGCGAACGGCTACGCGTATAGCTAGGTAAGTGCTGCTCCAGACGACATATACGACGGAGAGGCTCAGGAGGCCCTCGCGATTCAGGGACTTGGCATCGGCCTCGATGGCGGCCTCTTTCACTGCATCCTCTCCTAGATTATAGAGGGAGATGGTTCGCCTGCGCGCCTAAAAAGGGTTCGGAGGCGACAGCGCCGTCGCGGAGTTTATATTTTCGTGAGGTCGCAGGACACCTCTCCGAGAGATCCTGTTTGAGCCGACAAGCGCTCCTCACCCTGACCATCGTCGTGCTCATCCTCCTCAATGCTATGACGTTCGTCGCTGCATATCCGGAGACGTCGGTCATCGACGGTGGCTGCTGTTCAGACCTCCTCCTCGCGAAGGACTTCTCAGCCTTTTACGTGGGGGCGTGGAGGCTCCTGAACGACCCCGGCTCCATATACCGGCGGGGAGCTGTCAACGACGGTGAGCCGGCCACGCCCCCCGCGCCGGAGTCCTTCAAGTACATGCCGTCCTTCCTGCTGTTGATGATTCCCCTGCTGGCCTTTAGCTACCATGACGCCCTCATCGCCTTCGACCTTCTGCAGTTCCTGCTTCTACCCTTCATCGCCCTTCTGCTCTGGTGGCTTTTGAAACGCGAGAAACCCATTTTCATAGGGATAGCCATGGTGCTGGTGCTGTTGCAGCCCTCCCCCCTCCCACACTGGGGACTCTCCGTCAGCTACTACTGGCAGTGGGCCGAGGGCCAGTCCAAGGTCCTGGAGGCGTTCCTCCTGCTTCTCTCACTCTATCTGGCCAAATCGGGGAGGCCCAAGCTGTCAGGCCTCTCCTTCGCATTAGTCGCGTTTGATCCTCGCTTTGCACTCCTGGGGCTTCCCCTCTTCCTGATGTTCAACAGTAACCGCTGGGTTGCGGCCGTCGGGTCCGCGTCGGCATCCCTTGTGGTGCTCGACCTCCCTCTCCTCTACCCTGGGACTGGCTCCGGGTTCCTGACCATGGCCTTCTCATATGGCGCCACCACCCCGTTCTACTACTATTCGTACATACCGCTGGCTGCTCTGGCGGTTGTATACCTCGCCTACCGCACCGAGCTGGTTTCGGCAATCCGCTCCATCATGGGGTCGGGCGGCGGCAAGCTGGAATTCTCGAAGGTGGGGCCGTAGCCCGAGCCTCCGTTTGTCGAAGTCCCCGCGAAAACATATTAGTTGGTGGCAGAGTTGCGGCCCATGGTGCAGAGCCTACGGAGTATCGAAAGCTAGGGAGCGCTGGTCTAAGGCTGAGTGAGCTGTCCCTCGGAGCCTGGGTGACCTATGGCGGCCAGGTCGGAGAAGAGGTAGCCCTGAAGTGTATGTCCACGGCCCGCGACGCCGGAGTGAACTTCTTCGACAACGCCGAAGCCTATGCCCATGGGAACGCGGAAGTGGTGATGGGCAACGTCATCAAGAAGCTCGAATGGCCAAGGGAGAGCTTCGTTATATCGAGCAAGGTCTTCTGGGGAGGGGAGGGTCCCAACGACCACGGCCTATCCAGGAAGCACATCTACGAGGCCTGCCGGCGTTCGCTCAAACGCCTCCAGTTGGACTATCTGGATCTCTTCTTCTGCCACAGGCCCGATCCAAACACTCCCATCGAGGAAACGGTGAGGGCGATGGACGACCTAGTCCACCAGGGCCTCGTGCTCTATTGGGGCACTTCTGAATGGAGCGCCGCCGACATCATGCGCGCCCTCGGCCTTGCGAAGGAGCTTGGCATGACCCCGCCACAGATGGAGCAGCCACAGTACAACATGTTCCACAGGGAGAAGGTCGAGGCCGAATTCCTTCCCCTCTACAGAGATATTGGCCTCGGCACCACAGTTTGGAGCCCGCTGGCGTCCGGGCTTCTGACCGGAAAATACAACGAAGGGATACCAGCCGGCTCGCGAGCCACGCTCGAAGGATACCAATGGATAAGGGAGAGGATCCTTACGCCGCAGGCGGTGGCGAAGGTCAAGCAGTTGGAGCCTATTTCGAAGGAGCTTGGGTGCACCTTAGCCCAGCTGGGCCTAGCCTGGTGCCTCAAGAATCCCAACGTCAGCACTGTCATCACAGGGGCTAGCAAGCCAGAGCAGGTGGCGGAGAACATGAAGGCGATAGAGGTTGCCCCCAAACTGAAGGAGGACGTGCTCACCCGCATAGAAACCATACTAGGGAACAAGCCAGAAGTGCCCCACGGCTAGAAGGAGAACTTCCAAGCGAGGGCTTTCGGCTCACTCGGTCCTGAGCCGGCTCTCTTCGGCTAGATCCGTCCGATCAGATCCTTCAGCTCACCAAGGAAGGCTCCACTGTCAGCTGTCTCCTTTTCACGCTATCTGAGGACGTCCTTGCTCTAAGACGATTACATGTCCAACCGAGGGGCTTCAGTCCGTATTTCTCTCGCCTTCCCTGTAATTGAGGTGAAGAGATAGTCCGACAATGTATTGAAGTCCAAGGTTCGATTGTGAGGTGTTTAGCCTACCGAGCATGCAACCGCCCTGCCGTAGTCATAAGGTAGGTAGACAATTTCCCTGCTGTAGGAAAGTGAGATTGTCTTCAGTTTACTGGAGGCATGGCCGTCTTTCGCAGCTCCAAGCCCTCGCCCAGACTAGGTCATAAGCACATGATTTGTGGGGAGCCAGTCTGTCATGCTTGAGGGAACAAGTTCAACGGAGAAAACACGAAGAAGTATTTGAAGGCGGGTGTATCAGATTGCCTGAGAGTAAGCCCCGGTGGACACGTCGGCGGCCGCAGTCAGCAGAGAGATCCCGGTCCAGGAGGGTCTATCGATTCAAGAGGTGCGCGGGATGGCCGACTTCGTTAGGATCCGCTATCTGGAAGCTGGGCGAGGACGGGCCGGTCACCCTTACCAAGAGAGATGGTCCGGGGCCGGGGACAGGGTAGAGGTTTCCTGGAAGGTGTCATTGCCCCTCGACCGGACCCAGGCCGGTCCTTCGGCCCTTGAGACCTACGCCCTCCTGTCCATTGGCCCGAGCTCCGTCTTCATCTCGTTTCCGGACCTGGACGTAGGCGATTCGGAGGGAATCAAGACATGCAACCGAGTGGCCGACGACATCGAGATTCTGGTCACCTCCTTTCTGACGAACGCCAAGATGGCCAGCCTCTACTTTATCTTCCCAAGCGGTCCCGGTCAGGCCGTACGTGACGTCCCGGCTTCGTCCAGCGGGATAGGAAAGGAAGTCATGAAGAGGATCTTCAGCGGGAATATGGTGAACCTCTACCTACTCATCATGGCGGTTAGCTTCGTGCTCTTCTACGTGCTGGGCGACATGGCGATCTTTCCCGTCATGGGCATCCAGCTCCTGGCGCTCTTCTTCTCGGACCGCCTGGCTCTCGAGGTCGGGAAGGTACGCCCGACGGCAGACAGGCCGAAGGTGACCGTCGTCAGCGTCTCCGTCCCGCCCGGGACGCAGAGGTGGATCACGAAATTCGGGAAGAGCATCATGCCGGACATCAATGAGCGGCTCGAAAAGGCACTCGCGCCCGATGCCCACGACGGATCACAGGCGACGGCAGCGGTCGAGGAGGCGCTTGCGAGCTCGGGTTTCAGAACATCTCCCGGGGACGTCAAGATAATCACCAGGGACGTCTACGGCCTTGTGAGGGGGGTGGCCGCCCGCTTCCGGCTTCCTGTGCCGAGGATTGTCATCATGAACAAAGTCGCCGCCAACGCGGCCGCGACGGGCGTCTCCCCGGGCAGGGCCGCGATTAGCATCACCGCGGGCTCCCTCGAGGACCTTGACGACCGCGAGTTCTCCTCGATCGTGGGCCACGAGATGGGCCACATCAAGGGGCGAGATTCGCTCATACTCTTCTCCGTCACGTTCTTGCTCTACGTCGGGGGGCTCTACCTATGGCTTCCGCTGCTACTCTACTTGGGGCTCTTGTACTACATCGTGGTCTTCGCCATCATCTATGGCGTGGGGAAGGTGCTGGAGACCAGGGCCGACACGCAGTCCGTCGTGAACCTGGGCCAGCCCGCCGTCCTGTCCGACGCCCTCGCCGACATCGGCTTCAGGGAGCTCTACTACGAACGCTACTCCCCGGGCGTGAGGCTCCTCAACTGGCTGAGGTTCGACCCGCACCCTCCGATCTACTTCAGGGTAGAGAGGCTCTCCCGTCTCGCTTCGACCGGAGCCCAGATCAAGCACGCCACCCTCGTCTCGATGAGGGACTGCACTTTGGGATTTCTCCGGGCCCTCGTCGGGGGCTAGGCCCCCCGCTCAAAGAGCTCCAGTTGAATGGGTCCACAATTCAGATGGGGAGGCCATTTCGTCGGAATACGAAGAGATGATGAGGAGGCTGGAGAAGCTGGAGACCGGGATGCGGCCGGCGGAGGGGAATCAGCCCAACTCGCCGAAGTTCTTCATTCAGACAATAATCAAACTCGCCTTCCAGTTGGACCACATGATTAAACATTTCCCATACTGTAGGAAAGTGATCTTGTTTTCAGTTGGTGAGATTAGATTGCAGTCCCAGGCCCCTACATAGGGTTGATCGGTGTAACCAGCCCGGCTTTGAAACAGTGTCGGAAAGGAAACCCTGTGCCCGCAGGGACTATGTCACCGAGTATCGTGCTCTCGGTTCCCCACATTATGCACCACGGAGTCGGCAGACGAATAAGTAAAGCGCGAAGACTCTGCCTAGGAGTGCAACGGAACGAGGTACCACCTCGGGCCCCTCCCTCAAAGATAGACTACCTGCCCTCATGTTATCCAAGAATGCCTTCATCCCATAGATGGCAGCTTGATTGCACGGGTAATCCATCCGCCGAGCCCCTTTCCAGGGCCATTGCAACCGTCAACGGGATGAAGGCCGGCGATACCTTGAAGGCCACTGTCAAGTCATCAAGTGCGGGCGAGGAGAGCCGGTCAAACCATCATCGAGACCAAGGATCTTGGGAGCTCGATTGCGATCGCCACTCACAAGGAAGCCAAGTGAGCAGCTCGGCACCGAGCAATAGTCCAGGATGAACTTGCCCTGAACACATTTTCCCAGCCCAGGGCCATCCGCTCGTGGATACATTCACGGCTCTATCGGTCCCTGCAGCCGGCATGGGACTCAGAGAGCGCTTTGCTCGGCCTTTGGTTAAGCCAAGTGTGCCTAGACTTTGGCCCTTATTTGGCCGTCGGTCTCCTCTTCCGTCGATATCCCAGCTCCCTCGCCGCTCTGAGCAGCCCTTGATGGTCCGTCAGTTGAAGGGCCGCTCGGCCGGTCCCTT
>CAYYVT010000050.1:0-3239 GCA_964475215.1 uncultured Nitrososphaerales archaeon | reverse complement strand
GCTTTCAGCCGACTTCCTGACGGCCTCTATGAGGCTGGACCTTTCCCCTTCCACTTCCTTCACCGCGGCGCCATAGGCCGCCTCGCCTTTTTCCTGGGCGAGCCTCAGTAGCTCCACCTCCCTGGCCTCCACCTTCTTTTTGAGTTCGTCTAGAGAGGCTTCCAAGGATGTGAGATTCTTCAAGGCGGTTTCGACGGGGGAGGTCTCCGACAATGGCCTTCTCTCAGCCGTTAGATTGTGAGGATATATAAAGCAATATCGGGGTGTAGCGGCACCTTGGGCATCGAGATTCCGTCGCGAAGTGAAAGCGCTGCTCCTTTCCCCCCATTTCATGATGGCAGCCCAGCGAGGTGCGCCTCGTCGTAGGGGAGACCAGGTCGCAATCTTTGCATCCCTAGAGCTCCTTAAAGAGCCAAAGGTGTGCCCGCTGAGAATGACAGGCAATTTGACGGACACTTCCGCCCGGGAGCCGGTGATCGACTGGCTCCTGGAGGCCGACGAACCCTCGGTGAGGTACTTAGCGCTGACTCAGTTGACGGGCAGGGGAAATCGCGACGAAGAGGTCATGGAGGCGAAGGCTAGCATGGGAAGGGTAGGCTGGGCGGCGGGTCTGCTTTCAAGGCAGGACCGTCGGGGCTGGTGGGTGAGTCCGGAGTCACTGTACAGGCCGAAGTATATTTCGACGAACTGGATGCTTCTAGTCCTGTCCGACCTGGGGATGACCAGGGAGGATCCAAGGATCAGGGCCGCCTGCGATGGCTGGATCAAGGGCTTCGCCAAGAAGGACGGGGGCTTCGGAATGGATGGCTCCAAGAGCAGCCATTTGTGCGTTGTGGGGAACACGGCGAGGGCCCTCGTCAAGATGGGCTATGTCGACCATCCCAGCGTAAGGAGCTCCTTCGAATGGATGGTGAAGAACGCGAACAAGAACGGCGGATGGTCATGCTGGGGAGGGGGGAGGAACCTCGACTCATGGGAGCCTATGAGTGCCTTTGCGGCCTATCCAAGGCAGAAGTGGACCAAGGGGATGAGCGACGTGGTGGAGAAGGGAGCCGAGTTCTTCCTCCAGAGGGAACTGCACATACAGGGAGATGACTATCCCCCATGGTATCGCTTTCACTATCCGGTTCATTATTACTATGACATGCTCGTCGGGTTGGATTTCATGACCGCCCTAGGCTATGGTGACGACCGTCGCCTGGGCTTCGCCCTCTCCCTTCTGAAGAAGAAACGCCTCTCGGACGGAAGATGGAAGCTGGACGCGATCCACCCCGACGTAGAGGGAGGGATGGCAGAATGGTACTCCAAGCATCCAGCGAAGGTCCCAACGCCGCTCGCCCTGGAGAAGGTGGGGGAACCGAGCAAGATGATCACCCTGAGGGCCCTGCAGGTGCTGAACCGGATTGAGACCTGAGTGGCCTAAGCTCGTCAAGGCGCCCTGGCCTTCGGTCGATGGACCTTCGCTGGGTCCACGTAGAGGAGTATGGCGGTGGCAAAACATAGCAGCTTGGAGATTACGTTCAGCGTATACGACACCGGATCTGAAGGATAGGCAAAGCCGAAGACAGCCCATATCGCAAAGACGATGAACATGCCCGCCAACGCGAACAAAGAGTATCTCGTGAGACCCGTCAGGGAAGACAGCGAAAGCAGGGCCATCGTGGCAATCTCCACCAGAAACAACGGAAGGAAGAAGAGGAGGGTGAAGTAGGCTGGCGCGTTTACCCTCCAAATCACTGTGAGGTCCAAGGGAAGCTCGAAGATCATAGGCGCTGCGGCGGTGCCGACGAATGCGCTGAGCAAGGCAACCCTGAAGCCACTGCCTCTGGTGAGGAAGGCTATGATGAAGAACGTGCAGACGCCAGACGCGACCGTAATGGGCGTGATGGGGTTTGGGGGCTGCGCCTGTTGCTGACGAGGGATGCTCTTGAGGAGGGCCTCGACGAACAGGAGGACCAGAAGGGAGATGGCCCACGTGAGGACCATGGTGACCGTGACGAACCTCCCCGGCCTCCCGATCTTCACAATTCGATGAGTCTTCAGGCCAATGTAAAGTGTGGAAAGTCCCACGGCAAGGAGGATCACCGACACCGCCAGCGAGGCCGGAAGGACATATGGGGTCCAACCTCCCTGTTGCTGAAGCGCGACGGCGATCAAAGAGTTTGTCGCAATCGAATTCCACTGGGTGATAAAAAAACTTGAACTTCGGCCTGACGCCAGAAAGGCCCGCCCTGTTACGGATTCCTGAGCTACAAGAGATTGGAAATAGTGGCAGGCCCGGGAGGATTAGCTGCCAGATAGGTCCGAACGGTGGATTCCGTTAAGCACCGGGAGTTTAGGGCTTCTTAATCGGTTCGTCAGCTTATGTCATTGAAAGGAGTCTGTTGATTGATCCGGAGCCCTGTGAGACACCAGCGTCGGATTCCGATATTATAAGTCTCTAAGTTGTGCGTGGCGTTTAGCTTCAAGTTAAACCGATTAGCTACGGCTAGGATATTGGACTTGGAAACGGCGTTATGGGTCTCTCAATAGGCTAATCATCTTTAATATATTGAAATCAAGAATGAGAGTTCGGAAACAGGTTATGCCGCAACGAGGGATGACATTCATCATCAGGAAGTTACAGTGAAGTGAAGAACTTCCATTTGTCCCCATTCGTCTCCAGCAAGGACAGTGTATTTCCCTGGCAGGAAGGTTATGGGCAGTTGCCATGCAGATGCGCTGTAGCCAGAGCCCATGGTGACGGTCTCTCCCGTTTCATTGACAGTGAATGAGACAGGGATTCCGGAGTTCACTACCGCCTTGCCGTCAGCGGGATAGAAGTCGATGGACGCCAGAGGTCCCGAAGAGGAAGGACAGCTGTGAAACGTTTCGTTCACAGGTTCCTCATAGTAGTACTGTACCCTGGTCGCCTGGCTGAAGTTGTCCAGGGAGTAGAATCCTGGGAACACGGCGAAGTTGTATGGTGCGAAGTCCAGGACGGACCCGAAGTAAATCCCGCACAAAGGAAGGGGAAAGGGATAGCCCCAGCTGCTGGCCGCAGTGACGTTATCCCAGTGGGCCAGTATGTTAGAAAGGTACACTCCCACTTCAATAGTTTGGTTCGTTGAGATGGTAGTTGAGTTGATGGACAAGCTCAAGCGCAGCCCGAGGTCCGTGCTAGATGTCTCCACATGGGTGCCATTTATTCCGAGGAGAGCTTGAAGCTGGGTTATCTCCTGTTGCTGGGCTGTAACCTG
>CAYYVT010000049.1:0-14695 GCA_964475215.1 uncultured Nitrososphaerales archaeon | reverse complement strand
CAGCACGGCGTCTTCACCAAGCATCCCGGGACACTGACGAGTGACTTCTTTGTGAACCTTCTCGACATGAGCACCGCCTGGAGTGCAAGCTCGGAGGACAAAGACGTGTTCGAAGGCCGCGATCGCGCGACGGGTAAACTCAAGTGGACAGGCACCCGTGTCGACCTCGTCTTCGGCTCGAACTCCCAGCTCCGGGCCCTGGCCGAAGTCTACGCATGTGAGGACTCAAAGGAGAAGTTCGTGCAGGACTTTGTCGTGGCGTGGAACAAGGTAATGAACCTTGACCGGTTCGACCTTGTCGCTTAGAACAACTCATGAGAGAATTCAACCGGCGGGCCCGCTAGTAGGCAGTTAGCTGAGCGAATCCGAAGTAGACCGCCATTTCGCTGCCGCTACCAGAATGACCAACTGTCCGATTCCTTTCTTCCACGTCTTGCGGTTCGGGTTTGTACTCTGTAGCAGCTGACCGTGCTTCGGTCCTAGGCGGATATCCTTTCCACAGTGAAGGCAATCCTCACGAGCGCCCGGTATTCGACGATTTTATTCTTCTGCACTTTGGCCGTGTACTGCACGACATGTAGGCTCGTGATGTTCCTGATCGTCTTGGCTGCTTCCTTTAACGCGTTTCCAGCTGCATCTTCCCAGCTCCTGGGCGAACTTCCCACCAGTTCGACTATCTTCTTGACTGCCATCCCACTCTCAGACAAATGGCAGGGCGTCTCACTAATAAAGCGAGCGCGCTCATCTCCCACCCTAACCCTGAGCATTGCCGCCACCCGAAGTGCACCCGGAGAATCTCCACCCTAGGATGCACGAGAGCCTCCTATGAGCGTGGGGTTTTGTGAGCTGTGAAATGCTGTAGCCGTGCTCTATCTTGGGTTCCCGTGATCAAGGCCAAGCACAACCTCACGCTGGTCGGCAATCTAGAATTAGCTGCCTTCGTCTGACGTATCCTCTGAGATGTGCCATCCGAAGTACCTAGATTGGTCCAGAAGTCTTTTATCTCAACTTCGAAGAGTGGGTGGAGCTCATGAAAGCCAAAGCGGTATCAAAGAACCTGAACAAACCTGAAGAGACTAGGAAGTTCCCGAAGGGCAAAGTCGACCTTGTCGAAGTCAATGGCTCGCTTATCGGACGAGGAGAGTTCCAGCCGGGCTGGAAGTGGTCCACCTCGGTGAAACCGATTGTGAAGACCAAGAGCTGCCAAGCGCCACACTTCCAATACCAGGTCTCCGGGAAGATGCATGTCGTGATGGACGACGGAACCGAATTCGACACCAAGGCAGGAGACGTCATGTCCGTCCCGCCTGGCCACGACGCTTGGGTCGTAGGAAGTGAACCCGTGGTCGTGGTGGACTTCCAGGGCTTCGCCGACTACGCCAAGCCGAAGTAACCAACTACTGCCGGCGATTCCATCGCTTGCAAGCCGTTTTTGTTCAACCTTCAGGGCCTACGGCTCGTTGAATTCGTATGGGCTGAGCTGATGGTCCCTTCGCTCTCCAAAGCGAGGACTCCAGAGGCGCCCAATGGTCGTGAGAGGCCGGTGGCTCCGCTGAATCCATGGGCTGAAACAACCTACCCCTGACCTTGGCGAATCCTACTGGCCATCCTCCTCGCTCGAAAGGGTACCCTAGGCCCTTGAGCTTGACGTGTGAGCGGCAAGTCGCGCCCTACCTACCTTGGTTCGATAAGGCTTTCAGTTACCATTGGCAGGCAAAGGCGGATGTCCGACAGCGCGACCCGAGTCGAGAGGTTCGGGATAGAGCATATCCCCGAGGATCAGAGGCATGGCTCTCCCGGGAGGGTCTTCACCCTGTGGTTCGCCGCCAACCTGACCATAGCGGACTACGTCATAGGAGTTCTGTGCGTCCTCGCCTTCCACATGACCGTGCTCCAGAGCCTCCCGGTGCTCGCCATCGGCAACGTGGCCGGCGGCCTCCTGCTGGGGCTCTCGGCGGCCATGGGACCGAAGCTGGGGTTCCCTCAGATGTTCTCTTCTAGGGCGGTCTTCGGCCGGAGGGGCAACTACGTCCTTGGCGCGGCGAACTGGATAAGCACGGTGGGTTGGTTCACGGTGAACACCATTCTGGGGGCTGAAGCCATCAACGCCATCGACCCGGGCCTCGGCTTCCTGCCGGCCGCCGCCTCCCTAGCCGCCCTGCAGGTCGTGATAGCCATCTACGGATACGACTTCATCCACCTGTTTGAGAAGGTCATGTCCATGGTGTTAGGCCTTCTCTTCCTCGGCGTCTTCTTCATCTGTATGATGAAGCTAGGAGAGGCGCTCGCCTTCCTCCCGGCGGGCGCACAGCAGGTGCCGTCCCTCGGGTCGGTGGGGGTCGTCCTGGCCGTTTCGTTCTCGTACATAATGAGCTGGTCGCCCTACGCCTCTGACTACTCGAGGTACCTGCCGCCCTCCACGTCGGCGAGAAGGGTGACCCTGTTCGCCCTTGTCGGGGGCGCCCTTGCCTCCTTCGCGATAGAGGTCCTAGGCACGATGGTGGGCTCCATCACCCAGAGCTTTGACTACTTCGGCTCCCTCAAAGCCTTGGCAGGGGGCTTCGGGATCCCCGCCGTGATCGCGATAATCCTCGGGGCGATGGCGGCCAACGCCCTGAACATCTACACAAACTCCCTTTCCGCCTTAGTGCTCGACATCCGGACGAAGCGGTGGCTCACGGTGGTCGCTGGCGGACTGGTCGGCTTTGCCCTCGCAGTCGTAGGCGGGGCGAACTTCGAATCCTTCTTCGAGAACTTCCTGTTGACCCTCGACTACTGGATAACTCCCTGGCTGGGGATGATATTGGTCGACTTCTTCATCCTCCGAAGGACCGCAGTGGAGGACTGCCTGAACGCGAGAGATTGGGATGTCGGGGCGCTGGCGATCTACACCGCATCGATACTCGTATCGGTCCCATTTATGGTGCCTCCCGTGCAGGTCCCCTGGCCGATTGGCTCCTTCGCGGGGGCCTTCGGCGGGGCCGACTTCAGCTACTACATCTCCTTCGCCGTCGCCGGCCTGTCGTACTTCCTCTACCGGAGACGCAGAGGCCGTCCTATCGCCTAAGGTTCATCCTTCGCAGTCGAGCCGCCGATTGTCAGGGAAGCGTGGCTCCACTTGGTGCTGGAGCCACCACCTTCCTCCGGATATCTCACAATTTGCGACTTGACGTATGCAACGTCTTACGGAAGACTTCAGACTTATATATCCAAGTAGCACACCATTCCGACGAAGCAGAAGTGCCTGCAAAGAAGAAGGCCGCCAAGAAGACCAAGAAGAAGTAAGTGGCTTCTGATCCGGGCCATGGCCATTTCGGAAGGGTCAATCTATGATGCTGAACCGAAGGAGATGTAGGTGAAACCTCCGCCAAAGGCACGCAATTCCCGCTTCCCTGACGATTGGCCGGCCGACGAGCCCAGCGTCAGGATAGACGGCTCCGATTCCGCCCTTCGTTGATGAGCTCTTCCTTACAATACATGCTTTTCAGTGGGCACGTGCACATCCAGTGACGATGACGGGGCGATCCATCCTGGTGCTCGACTGCACCCAAAAGGGCGAGCCCAGTGAAGGGAAGCTGCTCAAGCAGTTCTTCTCCATCTGCCGCCTCTTCAAGCCGGCCAAGGCTAGGGCAGTGTGCTACTCTGTGAGAAGCAAGTCGGAGCTCCTCAGCAAGCTCGACACCGGCAAGAGGTACGACATAATCCATATCTCGGCGCATGGATCGAAGGAGGGGCAGCATGATGTGACGATAGGCAACGGAAGCACTTGGAGGGTGTCGGCGGAGGAGGTAAGCGAGGTGAACCACAGGGCGAAGCTGGTCTTCCTCAACGCCTGCGTCAGCAACACCAAGAAGATGGCCGAGGCTTTCAACTCGGATTACTTCATTGCGCCCTCAACCGAGGTGAGATGGGATGACGCTGCCATCTTCTCGCTTATGTTCTACAAGAGGTATGTCGTTGACGGCGTGAGCATGAAGCACGCGTTCCAGTTCGCGAGGTCACACACGAAGACCGGCATGGACTACAAAGACTATTGGTACAAGAAGTGACTTTGAATCAGGCTACGTTTCCATCCAAGGCCAATCGGCACAGGATCACGGCTCAAATCCATCTTGGGGTTGAGGTCGGGATAGAATTCAACGCAGATTGGGTAGCCTAGGGGACAGGCCGTCACCTTCGGCCCTCGTTCTGCCAGTTCCTCCGTCTTTCAGCCCGAGACCGCTGATGGCTCCCGGTCTCCCGGGTCCTAGGTGGTCGGAAAAAGCAGCTCCGTTGGACCTTCTACTTTCGTTCCTTGTAGGCAGTAGCGCAAGCCTTTGCATGGAACGGGAGCTTGGCACCACCGATCGTTTCATAGAAGGGTGCGTAGACGATCACACCGCCGCAGAAGGCGCACTTCTTCTCCCCAAAGGCGTCGGCGCATGCCTTGGCATGGAAGGGCAGTTTCTTCCCACCGATCGTCTCGAAATAGGCATCATAGGCTATAATACCGCCGCAGAACGCGCATTTGATTTCTTGAGGCATCTTTCCTCTCGCACCCCCAGCAACCATTCGCTTATGAAGTTTGCCAACGTTACCTCCCCTACAACGTGTTTCCCGACGCGACGAAGCTGCGGCTGTCGTTGCCATTGGCCGTTGCGCCCCCTCCTGCCGGAGCTCAGGCGATCACAAAGGGGGTCTTCGTCGTCGACCCTGGAATCTTGTAACAAGGCTTAATTGGGTCCGCGATTTGCGTCTGCTCCAAGCTTGCCGATATCTGTAAATCTTAACGTTTACCATGAGCCCGGAGAATCTCAGCGATCCAAGGGACCCGACCCATCGGACGTGGGGGTCGACTCTCTTGCAATATCGGGGAGGAAGGCGGGACGTCCTGCTGGGTCAGCTGGACCGCAGGAGGCGGAGGGCCTTGTATGGAGCACGAGAGTAACACTGGCCGGCCGCCGAATCTCCAAGGCTTATGCCAGGAACCTATCCTTCTCCATTGAGGGGGAGGCTGGCTTCTCGCCTGAAGGCTCGTTTCCTAGCGCCCTTGAATACCTCCTCGGGGCGCTGGGCGCCGACGTCCTGAGCGGTTTCGAGAGGCGGGCAGAGAAGAAAGGCCTCACCATAGACACCATCGAGCTATCACTCTCGGGTCGCATCGAAAACCCACTGGTGATCTTGGACGTCGTCGGTGCGAAGGGGAGTCCCGCGATTCAATCCATCGCAGGGACCCTCTACGTCACCGCCGATGCCGATGAATCGGCCCTGAACGTGATCTGGCTCGAGACCTTGGCCCGTTCCCCGTTGGTCAAGACGCTGGAGCGCAGCGTCGCCATCTCCCTACGAATGAGGGTTACCCCCTGATCGGGAGTGTCTTGCGATGAGCAACGTATATCGTCTCAATTCCGAACAGACGGCCGTTGTCGAGCTGGCCAAGAAGATAGCCGATGAAAGCTTGGCCCCATTTGCCGTGGACGTCGACGCAAAGTCGCGTTTCCCACGGGAAGGCATCAACGCCCTGGCCAAAACAGGGTTCCTCGGGCTCAACATCCCGAGGGAGCTGGGGGGGATGGGCCAGGGGCTTCGCGTCACTGCCGCCATCTTGGATGAGATCGCCCAGCGGGACGCCTCCGCCGCGATGGTGTATAAGATGCACCTTTGCGGTTGCGCGGCCTACGCGTCCTTCCCGGTGGGGGCAAAGGAAGCGATCGCAGGCGCCGTGGCCGGCAAGCATCTGACGACGCTGGCCTGGAGCGAACGCGGTTCGAGAAGTCACTTCTGGGCCCCGGTGAGCCAGGCCGTCCAGGCAGATGGCAAGGTGACCCTCAATGCCTACAAGTCCTGGGTCACATCGGCGGGCGAGGCCGACGGGTACGTGGTGTCAACCCGGACCGCGGGAACGACCGGCCCCACGGACACCATGCTCTACCTCGTTCTGAAGGGCGACAAGGGCTTCGAGGTCAAGGGGCAATGGGACGGCCTCGGCATGAGGGGGAATGCGAGCGCGCCCATGGTCCTGGAGGACTGCGTCGTTCCGGCCGATAGGGCACTCTGCAAGCACAACGAAGGCTTCCCCACCATGCTGAACGTCGTGCTGCCCTGGTTCAACATAGGGAACGCGGCCATTTCCGTGGGCATCTCCGAGGCTGCAATCAAGTCCACTACCAGCCACCTGACCACCAAGCGGTTCGAAGAGGCCGGAATGAAGCTTGCGGACCTGCCAACGCTAAGGGCCCGGTTGGCTCAGATGCGCATCGAGACGGACAGGGCGCGTGCCCACCTCGTTGGTGTCCTCGATTCTGTCGAGCAGCCCGGCCCTCTCACTACCCTGATGGTCCTCGAGTCAAAGGGCGCCGCCGCCGAATCCGCCATTCGAGTGACCGACATCGCGATGCAGTCATGCGGGGGCGCGGCCTTCAGCAAGCATCTGAGCGTCGAGCGCAACTTCCGGGACGCCCGGGCGGCGGCCGTAATGGGGCCCACTTCGGACGTGCTTCAGGAGTTCATCGGCAGGGCGCTCTGCGGCATGCCGCTCTTCTAGGGGACAGGGATGAAGCCGCGCCTCCTCGTAGGGGCCGTGATCTATGATCCAAAGGTCGTCACCATCTGGGATATCATCAAGGAGTTCTTCGCCTCCAAGGGCTACCCGATGGACTGCGTCTTCTACAACGATTACGGCCTCATGACGGATGCCCTCGTGGCCGGCCACATCCAGGTGGCGTGGAACTCGCCTCTCGCCTGGCTGGACGTCGTCCGTCGAACCAACGGCAGGTCGAGGCCCGTAGCGATGAGGGACACGGACAGGGACAGGCGCACGCACATCATCGTCAGGAAGGATGGCCCGGTCAGGAGCCTTTCCGATCTGAAGGGGAGGACGCTTGCCACGGGAGCCAAGGACTCCCCCCAGGCCACCCTCCTCCCGATCCATCTGATGAAGCAGAAGGGGCTGGTCCCCGGCCGCGACTTCCGAGTCCTGCGGCACGACCTGATGGTCGGCAAGCATGGCGACCACGTCGGAGGCGAACTTGAGGCGCTCCGGAGCCTGCAGGGAGGCAGGAGCGACGCATGCGCGGCGCTGGATATGAATTGGGAGCGGTGGCAGGGCGAAGGGGTGGCGGATCCCGGCGAGCTGAAGTCCATCGCCGTGACAGATCCCTTCGACCATTGCAACTTCAGCGTCCTGGAGAGCTTCTCGCCCGACGAGGAGAAGCGGTGGACGGATGTGCTCTTCTCCATGAGCTACGAAAATCCCGACCATCGCAAGATGATGGAGATGGAAGGGTTGAAGGCGTGGCTTCCGGGTCGCACCTCCGGGTATGGACCCCTGACCGCCGCCGTGAGAGAGCAGAACTACTTCAGCGAGCCCTCAGTCGAAGGACGGTGAGCGAACGCCTGAAGCGACCGTCCGGCGCCCATCAGCTCTACCCGGTCACAACCGTCGGGAGCTGGCCGAGGCCGCCCGACCTTCTGAGGGCCATGCGGCTCAGGCGCCAGGGACGGCTGACCGACGCGGCGTTCGGCTCCCTGGCGAATCGGGAGGTGTTGGATGCGGTGCGCCTCCAGGAGGAAGCCGGAGTGGACATCGTGACCGACGGGGAAATGCGTCGGGACAACTTCTATTCTTTCGTCGCTGAAAGCCTCAGCGGAGTAAGGCTCATGACACTGGCGGAGATGCTTGAGGTGGTCGAGGACAAGGCGAGCTTCGAGCGCATCCTCCAGACCCTGGACGTCCCGGCCTCCTCTCTAAGCACGGCGGTCTGCGTGGGCAAAATCAGAAGGCGGAGGCCCCTCGTCCTTCAGGATTATCGCTTCCTCCGGGGCAAAACCAGACGGGCGATAAAGGTCACCCTGCCCGGTCCCTACATCCTCACCAGGGCGATGTGGGTCAAGGAAGTGTCGAGAGGTGCGTATTCCGAAATGGAGGACCTAGGGGATGACGTCGTCCGAATCCTTCACGAAGAGGCGCTCGAGCTCGCAGCGGCCGGGGTCGACTTCATCCAGTTCGACGAGCCCGTCCTGACCGAGCTGGTCTTCACCAAAGGCCAGACGAGGACCTTCATGTGCGCCAACCTGGCCGCGAGGCAGGATCCAACCGAAGAACTCGAGCTCGCCACATCCCTCCTGAACCGGGTGGTCGCTGGCCTCAGCTGGGTCCGGACGGGCCTGCACGTCTGCCGGGGCAACTGGAGCCAGGACGAAAGCGTCCTGCTGAGTGGATCCTACGCTCCCCTCGTTCCATACCTCAAGCGGATGCAAGTCCAGCAGTTCGTCCTTGAGTTTGCCACGCCTCGTGCCGGCGGCCTCGCGCTGCTCGCCGACCTCCTCGATGGGAGGGAGTTGGGCCTCGGGGTCGTGAACCCGCGCACTCCCGAAATCGAGTCCCCGGAACGAATCATCCGTCAGGTGAAGGAAGCGGCGCGCTACGTCGAAGGCGAGAAGATATTTCTCA
This sequence comes from uncultured Nitrososphaerales archaeon, assembly GCA_964475215.1. Lineage (GTDB taxonomy): Archaea > Thermoproteota > Nitrososphaeria > Conexivisphaerales > DTJL01 > DATKKG01. The sequence goes on along the minus strand of CAYYVT010000049.1, from coordinate 6,264 downwards.
ACCCTGATTGCGGTTTTGGCACGTTCTCCCAGAGGCCTCTCAACTCTCCCGGCGTGGCAGCCGAGAAGCTGAAGTCAATCGCTCGAGCTGCGGCGTTGTTGAGAGAGCAACGGCCCTAGGGTTTGTGCGGGGCGACCCTGAGAAATTCTTCTCTTCTATCCTGCCTTTCCGGAGGCACTGCTATATAGTGAGCGCCTCGGTTAAGATGATAGGTGTCTGAAGACGTGAACGACGTAGCAGGGTGGGACCCGTTCGATCTCGGTGGCAAGAACGCCATAGTCACCGGCGGAGCGATGGGAATCGGCTTCGGCATCGTCAAGCGGTTCGTCGAAGCTGGGGCAAACGTCCTCATTGCGGACGTCGACGGAGGCGCGGCTGATGCGGCTGTTGCGAGACTCGCGGGATTGCGGGGCAAGGCGGCCGCCATCCAAGCGGACGTCACTGCCGAAGGCGTCGGCGAGAGGATAGTCGCCAAGTGCATCGAGCTCTTCGGCTCTGTCGATGTACTGGTCAATAACGCCGGCATATATCCGACGTCATCCGTGTTGCAGATGACGCCTGAGTTCTTCGATAAGGTGTACAAGATCAATCTGAAGGGGCTCGTCTTCATATCAAAGGCTGCGGCTGCCAAGATGGTGGAAAGGGGGAAGGGTGGCAAGATCATCAACATCTCTTCGATAGATGCCTTCCGTCCATCGATGGTAGGCCTGGCCGCTTACGACTCTTCGAAGGGCGGCGTATTGATGTTCACAAAGGCCCTCGCCCTTGAGCTGGCGCCTCGTGGCATCATGGTGAACGCCATCGCTCCAGGAGGCATAGCGACGGAGGGGGGTTCAAGGGGTATGGCGGGTTTGACCGAGGAACAGCTGAGCCAGATGGCGAAGGCATTTGTCGCCAGGATCCCCGCCGGCCGAATGGGAGTTCCTGACGACATAGGGAAGGTCGCCGTCTTCCTGGCCTCCTCCGCGTCGGACTATATGGTGGGGGAGACGGTGATAGTCGATGGGGGCATGCTTCTCAGCTAGTCGATGGCGACCGAGGGCGGTACCAATTCCCCTACCACGTTGCTCCGGATTCACCATGGGTAGACCCATCCATCCGAGCTTTCCATAAGCGATAGAAGAAACGTCCCCCAGTCTCTCCCCCTCTTCCGCTATGAAGCAGCCCTTCGAATCCCAATGCCATTACCTCTCGATGTCGGTCCGAGAGTGACCCCACTGTTCCCTTGTAACAGATTGAAACACATGGGGAATACCGTCTTCGGTCCCTGGCCGTATGGAAAACGTCTCGCCCACCCTAGTGCTTCGATGACCAACCATTCTGTAAGCTATGAGCACCGATGTCGCTGTTGGTGGCCCTGTACACTCTGTGGACCAAATGTGTTAGGAGTTCATGTGGGCTCGGAGCGGAGCTCCGTGAGCCAAGGCGAGGCGTAGCGTTCACGATTCATCTTGAGGGTGCCTACACCTAGCTGTGGCTCTTACGAAGTTGATCTTGGCGACAATCTCCCTCTCAATCGAGTCCCCTTTGTCGCGGTCACGATTAGAGAAGCCAGCACCAGTAGACCGGCATACAGGAACTGAGACTGCCACGTACTGTAGACTCCGAGGATGGCGAGCAGACTGTATCCGGTATTCGACGCCGCATGGAAGGCCATCGCGAGGCTTCACGGCTGGGTGAGCTGCGCTTTAGCCGGGGGCGAGCGGCGGGGCCATAGCTGCAGCCTACGGCTGTGCTTCGCCGCCCCCTGCAAAGAAACTCTGCCCGGTGGCGCCTTACGGGCGACGGGCCTTGCTCTATCTTCGGGGGTGACCAGTACTATCTTGACCCTCGAAGGCGTTTCGAAGCTGAAGACCAGGCCCTGTGTCGGCCGCACTCTTATGACGTCCGGACGGATGGCGCTTCCGCACGTGACCTTCACGGGCTCCATGAGCCCGAGGGGCTTCTCAGGGTAGGTGACCGTCAGCTCGGCCTTCGTTTCGTTGTTTGAGTTGGTGACAGAATACGTGCCCGGACGCAGGAGGACGACCGCTAGCAGGTCGCTCCGGTCGAGGGCGCGGCTGTCGAACACCCTCTCTCCTCGCCCCGACTCCGCCGACTTGTAAAGCTCAACGGCGTATCCCCCTGCAGCGCCGGCGGGCACCTTGAACACAGCATAACCCCCTGAGGCGACCTTGATTGCGCCTCCAGCAGCTCCCCTGTCCTCGCATTCGCATTCTTCCCTGCCGGAGGTGGGGCTCGCTTGGCTCGCCGCCGTCGGATGGAGGCTAGTGAGGTCGACCTCGACGCTCATCGGAAGTGCGCGCCGCATGTGGCCGCCCTCGTCGTGCTTCTCCGACTTCTCCTGCTCGCCCCCACCCACGCTTACCGAGAACTCCCCGACGGCCACGCCGCGGCGGTCGTAGAGGACGCCCTTGTACTCCCCGCGCTCGTCGAACCTGTGGACCACCGTCATGGCCGAGGTCAACAACCCACTGTCCTGATTCACCTGCGCGACGAGGTTCCTGTTGATCATGGCACTCGACATGTCCCTAGTCACCCATGTCTCCCTGGACGACCATCTCGTTGCTGTTAACCGAGATCCCCAAGTAATCGATGGGCAGCATCACAGGGATGAGCGCTCCTTGGGGGGGCAGCACCAGGAAGGGGTCGTCCACCTCGAATATCGTGATCGAGATGTACTGGGCGAGGGCGTCCGCGAGGTCCTGGTATATCCCCAGGTTGCTGATGACGTCCATGAGCCACTCGACGATGTCGTCGGGGATGCCCAGGACCGTCGTGATTATGTCATCGATGCTCCCAAGGATTGCGTTGATCAAGTCCTGGGCCCACTGGGGGAGCCCGGAGATCAGGCTGTCTATCGCGTTGGTGATGAGCGTTTGGAAGAGGCTGGACGCGGCGTCGGCGAGGTCTATGATGTCGATCAGGATGGGCAGGACCGGCTCGACGGCGATTTGCCACCTGTTGGTCACCCCGGACCCGACCCCGTAGAAGACCTTGGGGTTGCCCGTGACAGTGACCTTCGAGTCCAGCAAGCCCCCGAGGTCTATTGTGAAGGAGATAGTCGGGGGGGTCGACCATACGCACTTAGGCGAGATATAGACGGCGCACCCATCGAAGGGATTGGGCACGAGGCAGAACCCGGGCGTGCAGACGTTCGGAAGGGTGACCCCGAAAGTCAGGGAGAGGGTGTCCCACTTTATCACAAGGTCCCTCAGCTCTATTCCTCCGGTATTCAAGAGCTTGATGGAGCCCGCCTCCAGGTGAGCGGCGACGTCGTAGGAGACGGAGAAGGGACCATAGGAGCCCGAGCCAGATTCATTGAACCTGAACCCTTTCATGAAGGCGCCAAAGATCTTGGTGAAGGCGTCGGCAGAGACCGCGGCGGTGAGGTCGAACGTCCCCGTCCTTGTCCTGGGGCGGGTCGTCCTTGTGACCGTGCCCCCACTACTTCCCGGTCCTCCGATACCTCCTCCGGTGGTGATGTTGAGGTCTATCTTGTCAAGATCGATGAAAGCCTCGAGCTGGTCGTCTTGGATCGCCGGGTTGTTGGGAACGGTGGTCGAGGCGGAGACCTGGATGTCCCCGCTGACCTGAATGTTCCCCGTCGTCGTCTGGGGGATGGTGAGCAGCCCGAAGGCGATCGGAGAAACAATCTGCCCAACTAGGGGAAGGAATCCAGAGTCGAGGGCGGTCTTAGCGTAGCAGACTATGCTCTCTTCAAGCCCCGCGGGCTGGAGGCCCCCGATGAAGATGCCGTCAACGGTCGGCCTGATAGTCTGGTTCCCCGTAGAGCCGGTGTGGATGCCGCAGCCCGCCGTCGCGAACAGGTCGAGGCAGAAGCAGTCGAGCTGCTGGGTGGGGAGAACGGTGACTCCCTGTTCATCAATGGGGGCAACCCCGGGGGTCTCTTCGCTGCCCGGGCAGCCCAACCCCCCGCACACCTGAAGATGGACCGCTAAGCGCTGGTCGGGGAGAGGCGGGTTGAGGGCTGAGGGAAGCGTGATGACGTTGCTCGGGGCGAAGTCGACCTGTCCAAAATCGGCAAGCTGAACGGCGTAGTTCATCCTGTATGGAGACATGAGCACTGGCAAGGGAGGCAGGACTGTGACCATTGGGTTGTCTGCCGCCGTCACCCGCGGGTCGACGTCGACCGGGCTGCAGAGCAGCCGCGGCTCCTCCACCAAAAGCGCTGTGCCGTAGTTGAAGAGAGAGGGGCGCTGCTTCATCACGTGCCGGACTGCCCGGTTGATCCCAGCGTCCTGTATGGCGACGTAGAAGTCGCAGTTGCTTGTGAACGTCATGTGTTAGAAAAAATGAAAAAGCATGCTATAAACCTTCCATTTACTAGGTAATTGTTCGAGACCACAGACAATGAACGAGACGGTGGCCCACACAAACAAAAAGAAAGCTTGAACGAGTAGCTTTGGTTGAGTTGAGAACTGCTCGGAAAAGGGGGTTCTTACATGGGGCGGAGGAGACCCTAGCCGAGGGCGTCGAGAAGCAGCTCTCCGTGGAATATTCTGAATGAGCTCATAGGCAACAAGAGCCGCTAAGATGGGCATCGTGCCTAAACGGGAGCGGGCAGTAAGCAGTTAGATGATCAGATGAATCCGAAGTTCATGACACAGGAGAAGTCAACTTGAGATATCATGAAGGCGCAGGGAGCTGGCGCCGTCCATCTGGCTCCCGACTGCGCGGCAAGCTGACAAGAACTCGAGCAAGAGATATGTCATGGCGGAACTCGACGGAGGAACCTGAAACATGACAGCAACCGAGGACCTTTTCACACGCATGCACAAGGCCCTTCGCTCCATGCTCTACGGCCTCTCGAGTCGCCTCCAGACCAACGACTTCGCTGACTTGGCCGCGACGAAGTCACTGGTCAACGACCTTGAGAACGACTTTGCCATTGCTCAGTCGGCCGGGTGCACTCTTTGCATGCTCAGCCAGCACGCCAAGGATGAGGAGGCTGATATCTTCCCCGACGTGGCCAGGAGAGGGAACCAACTGGTTGCAACCCTGATCGAGGAGCACCACGACCTGGTACGCCGCGAAGCGTCGCTCGCACGGTCCGGCCACGCCCTCCTTTCAATCCAAAGCCCCGAAGGCCGAGTTGAAGCCGGGATACGACTGAATCTATCGGCCAATGAGCTTTTCGCGGCCTACATTGCCCACATGAATCGCGAGGAGACCGAGCTCGTCCCCTGGATGAGCGAGCACTTTTCTGATGCCGAGATAGTGGCGATGCGAAGCACCACTATGAATCAGATTCCTCCTGACCGGATGCTCGCGATCCTGAGATGGATGCTGCCGTCGCTGAACGTCAGAGAGCTGTCTAAGACCATTCGTGAGGCCAAGGCGGCCGCGCCGCCCCAGGCGTTCAGAGCGGTCACCGACCTTTGCGAAGCGCGAGTCGACCCCGCTCGCTGGAAGGAGGTCAGACAGATTCTCGGCCTATCGTCTTGACAGCGCGTGGCCCAAATAAACAGCCGCCCTTCATGCGTCCAATCCATAAATAGTCAGCTGTCGTGGCCGAAGCAGGCATGAGGTTCAAGAACAGGGCGATCAGCAGGGTCGTGCCCATAGTCATTGTGATTGTGGTAGTGGCGCTTGCGGCCATAGCGGATTACTCCTTGACGTCCGCCCCGAAGGCCAGCAGCACCGTTACGCCAAGCTCCACCCCGCAATCGACGACTGCATCCAGCCTGCAGGCTACCACTTCGAGCCCTGCCAGTTCCACTTCCTCTGGCCTCGCATCCAGCTCTCAGAGCATTACGCCGACCCCCACCACAGGCGCCACGACGAGCACCACATCGAGCACAAGTGCCTCGCACAGTCAGACGTCGAGCTCCGTTACGAGTTCGTCCAGTTCGACGAGCTCCTCCAGTTCTTCGACCACTCCCACTTCGTCGAGTTCGACATCTACCGCCCAATCGACCTCAAGCTCGACGACAACGGCTTCGGCAACCTCCTCCAGCACGGCGACGACCGTGTCCAGCTGTGTCACCACTACGAGTTCGACAAGCGCAGGCCAGGAGATGTTCGGATTCTTCTCATCCTTCAGTTCGATGAGCGTCAGCTTCCAGGGCACGAAGAACGGAACCGCTGACAACCTTAACCTGACGTACGCCGTCGTCTACACGGGTCCCACGTACGAGGTGAACGTCACCGTCCTCCTCAATGGCGCTACGACACCGCTGACCGTGTGGATTCAACCGAGCGGTGACATCGTGGCCTTCTATTACAATGGGAAGAACTACA
>CAYYVT010000048.1:0-2215 GCA_964475215.1 uncultured Nitrososphaerales archaeon | reverse complement strand
TACTTCAGGGCGAGGGGCACCACGCCGGGCAAGTTCCTAGCCAGAATGGGCCTCCTAAGGGCGAGGACGGTGTACGTCCACTGCGTATGGCTGTCCGAGGCGGACGTCAGGCTCTTCGCCAGGGGCGGAAGCACGATCTCTCACAACCCTTCTTCCAACATGAAGCTTGGCTCAGGCATCGCCCCAGTGGCGATGATGCTCAAGGAGGGCGCCAACGTGGCCCTCGGAACTGACGGGGGGCCAAGCAACGACACCTACGACATGTTCAGGGAGTGCAGGCTGGCCTCATTGCTACAGAAGGCAGCCCTTCTTGATCCAAAGGCCCTTGGCCACCAGCAGGCCCTCCGGATGGCCGTGACCAATGGATGTAGGGCATTGGACCTTGAGAAGGTCGTTGGTAGGGTGGAGGAACGCTACAGGGCAGACTTCATTACGATTGATCTCAGAGGTCCTCACCTTACTCCCTCCATCAACCCCCTATCGAACATCGTGTATTCTGCGTCCGGGGCCGACGTGTCCGACGTCTTCGTCGACGGGAGGGCGTTGATGCTGAACAGGAAAGTCCTGACCTTGAATGAAGATGCCATCGTCGCCGCCGCAGGGCGTCGGGCCACCTCCTTAGTCGAGAGGGCCGGAGTCCACCGGCGCTCAAAGGCCAACTGAGACTGGATCTTGAGGCTTCATCAGTTCCCGCAGGAACACGGTCGCATAGCAGCCGCTGTAAAGACCTAATCGTATTTCGGCGTACTCGCCGACCCTGCAGCCCTTGTACCAGCCCACCATCGACGCCGGCCTGTAGCCCCCTTCAAGGCTCAACTCCTGCATTTCCTTGATGAAGAAGTCCTTCGTGGCGAGCCCCTCTTCGTCAAGGACGTCTACCATGGCCTTCGAGTACGGGTCGTGCCTGTCCCTGAAGGCGTATCCCGGTAGCTGAGCCAAAGGAACCGGGAGCTGGCCGGCAGCGACCTCTGTCGGGTCGCGAAGATACCGCTCGAGCACTGTGGGTACCCTTCTTCCCTTTGAGATGAACATCCATGCCTCTGAAGGTAGCAATCCCGTCTCATCTAGGACTCTGCTGAGCATCCTGTTGAAGAGGTAAGACTGGTACGACTGCACCATGAGCCGCCTCAGGGTGATGGGGACAACCCGAAGGGCGTTTATGGCGTCTTTGTCCGAAAGCTCTCTCTGTAGCAGGATTCTGGCGGATTCAGCAAACCTCCTCTTTACGATTGCCTCTCCCACGAGCTGGTTTGGCCTGTCCCTGCCGAATCTCTGCGAGCCGAAGTAGTTAGGAAGGCCCCCGTCATCCAAGAGCTTCCCGACCCTCTCCACCGTCGAGACGCCACCGTGAAACGAGTGTATCCTTACCCTAAAGAAGTTCCCCAGCAGGTCCACCCTCTTGAGAGGCCGAATCGTCTCTGCCACAAGCAACGCCCTGAAGGTCTTCGCTTCGACCGCCTCAAGGGGTGACTCGGCCTTCTTCCTGGCCGAGAGGAATTGATAGGTCAAGGCCTTCTTGTCCTTCAGGCCAAGCACGTTCATTGGGATCCCCGTGGACCTCTGAACCTCCTCTCGGGCTTCGATGGTCCCGGAGTCCCACTTGCCAAGGACGTAAGTAGGGAACCCTCCCGAGCCCGTCTTCAAGAAGAGCCTCTTTGAATCGTCCATCAGGACTTCTGACACGACGAAGTCTTCGGGGGCCGTCTTGGTCCTTCCACCCGTACCCCTCTGGCCAGTAACATACCATTCCATGCCGATGGCGAGCTCTTCTTTGACGGTGGTCCTCATGGCCAGCGACTCGCCTAGAGGAGCTTTAGATCGCCGGTGACTCGGTCGATGAGTTCAGTGGGCCCGGGGCCGATTCCCAGGCAGGTGGTCGTGTTGGGGGCAATCTGCGTAAGGCCTCTGTCGACCACCAAGGCCGTGGGGAGCCCCAGCTCCTCGGCCTTGCGCCTGAGGTCGTCCAGCTGTGATTCGCCGGTCACCTTGACGACTATCTTGGCCTGCCCCTCCCTCCACCACGCCTTGAACCAATCGGGCTTCTTCCTTTCGGCATCTCTCGAGGCCGCCACCGCAGCGTGGGCCACCTGAGCGGCCAGCTTGCCCTTCCCCATGGCGATGTCCGTCCTCACGGCCATCACCTGCTTGTAGTCGAACTCCTCCAAGGCCTCTCAGCCATTGGGCTTCTCTTCTGTTGATTTAAAGTTGGGGGGTT
>CAYYVT010000047.1:0-8084 GCA_964475215.1 uncultured Nitrososphaerales archaeon | reverse complement strand
AACCCTGGGCTGAAGCCCATCAGCGAGATTCAAGTCGGCGACCTCGTGCTCACGCATACAGGGGAATACAAACCCGTAACGAAGGTCTGGGACATGGCCTATTCAGGACCTCTTTACAAGCTCGCCGTCTACGGAAGGCCTGAACCGCTCGTCTGCACTCGCGATCATCCCGTATTGGCCGTTTCAAGACCCAGGTCCGGACGCAAGGATGGACGTCTCCTCCGCGTCACGGCACCCATCCGCTTCTACACGCCAGACGAGCTCAAACCCGGGGACTATATGCTGAGCCCGATAGTCAAGAGAGAAGTACACACAGAGTACTTTGAGAAGGACGTGCCGATGTATAGGGGAGGCAAGACCACAAAACACTTGCGCCTTGCTGCCACCCCTGGCCTCTTCCGAATGATAGGCTACTACCTGGCTGAAGGATTCTGCGACGGAGGAAGGAGCGTCAAGTTCAGTTTCCACGAGAAGGAAGTCAATCTGACTTCCGACCTGGATTCCCTGGTATTCGCGTTCTTTGGGAAGCATACCCAGCTGCGAAAGAACACAGGACAAGGCGTCAACGTCATCCTGAACTCGGCTCTAGCAGAAGACTTCTTCACGGAGTTTGGGAAGGGCGCGCCCAACAAGAAGGTCTCAGACTGGGTCTTCTTCGCCGAGAAGGAAAAGATCATCCAGCTGTTGAAGGGAGAATGGCTCGGAGACGGCTGTAGGGTCAACCAGCCCCGGCAGGAGTACATCAACTACACGACTACCTCTCAGGTTCTAGCATTCCAGATTCAGGCCATGCTTGCCCGGGTGGGCGTGGTCGCCCTCATCGAAATCGAGCATCAGAAGGACCGCCTTCCTTCATATCACGTGAACGTCTTTGGCAAATGGAGGCTGAAGCTTCTTTCCCTCTTCGAGGTCGAAACCACCAGAGTGCCCACAAAGTTTGCCGACAAGTTCCACATGGATGAAAGCTACCTCTATCTCCCGATAAGGAGCATCGAAGTCGAAGAGGTCAGGGACTATCGGGTGATGGACGTCACCGTGGACGTGGACCACACGTTTGCGCCCATGGGCTTGGCCACCTCGAATTGCGTTGACGCTTGCCCATTCTACGCGCTTTTTATGACAAATGATGTAGAAATCAGCGAGCTCAAGCGCAACTCCCTCTTCTACACCCCCCTCGAGCTCTACAGGAAGCCCGAGCTCATCGACGCCAAGAAGCAGAAGTGGGACCTGGACCCCTCCAAGGGTGCACACCATGAGTGAGGACGAGCTCGCCGCCCTGCTTTCCTCCTCCCTCCAGCCCCTGGGCCTGTCGGCGGCCAAGGTCGCCACCCACAGGCTGAAGGTCCCCTCCTCCGCCGACAAGATCGTCGACACCGCGAAGGCCCTCGACGGGGCGGGCTTCAACTACCTCCACACGATTACGGCCACCGACATGCCGAAGACGAACGAATTTGAGCTCTCCTACTGGGTGGGCTCCCTCGAGGACGGCAAGAAGGAGCACGTCGTCCAGGTGAACTTCAGGATCCCGAAGTCGGCGCCGACGGTCCCCTCGATCATGGGGGTCTGGCCCGCCGCCTACTACCACGAGAGGGAGGAGTGGGAGTTCCTCGGCATATCCTTCTCCGGGAACCCCGACATGAAACGCCTGTGGCTCCCCGAGGACTGGGACGAGGGGCCGCCCCTGCTCAAGGACTACAAGCTGAAGAGGTGGGTCGACGGCGAGAGGGAGCGCCATGGGCTCGTGGTGAGGGGCGACTAGGCTTGGAGAAGATACCCGGCGTCTTCGTGGAGGAGTACAGCGGGGAGGGGAAGCTCACTGTAAGCATCGGCCCCCAGCACCCCGGCTCCGGCCACTTCAGGATTATAGTGACCCTAGAAGGCGACATGATCACCCAGGCCATCCCCGACCCCGGCTTCGTCCACAGGGGCGCCGAGAAGATGGCCGAGTACAGGAACTACATCCAGAACATCCCCCACCTAGAGAGGCCCGTCATATTAGATAGCACCGGCATCCTATTCCCCTACACCCTGGCCGTGGAGGACCTCCTCTCCCTGACGGACAAGGTCCCCGAGAGGGCGAAGTACATCAGGATCCTCATGGCCGAGTTCAACCGCATCATCAGCCACGAGTACTTCCTGGCCATTGAGGGGATCTTCCTGGGCCACTCCACCCAGTTCGTCTGGAGCACCGGCGACAGGGAGGCGTTCATCGACCTGGCCGCCTCCCTCAGCGGCGCCAGGGTGACCTTCTCCTACCTAGTCCCCGGCGGGGTCAGGACGGACACCCCCCCTGGCTTCGAGGAGAGGACGCTCAAGGCCTGCGCCTACATGGAGGAGCGCCTGAAGGACTACCGGAGGATGCTCTACGACAGCCCCTTCATGAAGATGAGGATGGAGAAGGTGGGCGTGATCTCGAGGAACGACGCCATTGCCTACGGCCTCGCCGGGCCCACCGCCAGGGCCTGCGGTGTTAAGACCGACGTGAGGAAGGACGAGCCCTACTCGCTCTACGACACGGTGGACTTCCAGGTCCCCGTCAGGGAGGAGGGGGACTCCATGGCCCGCGTCCTGGTGCACCTCGACGAGATGGGGGAGTCCTGCTCCATAATCCGCCAGGTCCTGAAGAAGATGCAGCCGGGCCCCGTCAAGTTCGCCATGAAGGGCCAGATGAGGGGGAGGGTGGGCGAGGCCTACGCCCGCACCGAGGCCGCCAGGGGCATGATGAGCTACCACATAATCAGCGACGGGCTGCCGAACCCGTACCGCGTCAAGATCGACACGCCGAGTAGTCGCAACCTTGCGATCATGCCCAAGCTGTTTAAGGGGCTCCATTTGGCGGACTTGCCGGTGACCCTGGAGTCGCTAGATTTTTGGCCGGTTGAGGCAGATCGTTGAGAAAATATAGTCGAGACTTGCAAGTTCTACAATCTACAATGTCATTGTTTACCCATACTCGAGCGTCTCCTTTGCCAACGTCTTGAAGGTGTCCCGATCGTAATGTATTCCGCCAACTAGCTTTCTATATTCGGCCACCAAGTCACCATATTCGAAATTCTCGAAGTGGTTTACGAGAAGCCTTGCTTTCTCTTTCTTCTCAGGATGCCTAAACGGAATCTGTTTCAAAAAGGCAAGACAGGGGCCTCGAGCATCTCTTTCTAGTTGCCAGCAGTCAAGCTTTGCCGTGACGAGGCCCACATGTCCAGCTGGAGTGACCAAGCGCAACCTCCACTCCCCGTAGTCGGGACGGACACGTGACCTGATTTCCTTAAGCAGGGGTAGATTTGTGTTCGAGATGGAGATTCGAACCTTGCTTCCTGAAGATGGGGCAACCATCACACACCCCTCGGCGTCGAAGAAGCCGGCTAAGTAGTGGGCGAAAGCATCGTCATCTACCCAAGCAGGAATCCTCCCCGTGTCTTCTTCCAGAAAGGAAAACGACCGATTCAGATCGCATTCAATGCTCCATTCAAACTCGCCGTTCTTGCAGCGTCTCGGAATGATGTGGACAGCCCCGTATGGCAGGAAGCAGCTCGCCACCAACTCTATCATCGCCGGGTGCGTAGAGCTAGTTTTGACCCGTATCGCCCTGCCATGCCTGGTGACCCACAGGTCCCCCTGCTTGAGTCCGTAGAGGTACGCCTTCTCGTGGGGGTCCCCGCTGAATGGCTTCTTTTCGTACTTCTGGACCTTCTGTATCTGGGCCTCCACCTTGTCACGCGTCTCCACTCCGTGGGAGATCAGCCCCTTCCGGATCGTCTCGGCGGAAAAGGGGAACTCGTCCGCCAGGTCCCAGAGGCTCTTCCCTTCGTTGTACTCCTTGACACAGGTTGCAATCTCCTCCTCCGTCAGGTGCCTCTGCCAAGCACACTTGTCCCGTATGGGTATACCATACTTGCGAAGGTAATGGTAGACTATGGCGCCGGGGTACTTTCCACTCCTTCCGTAGCGGGCGGCGATGGCGTCGGCGGACAGCGATTCGTTGAGGTAGAGCTCCTCCAGCTCGCCCTTCGTGGGAGGCCAGGAAGGCATCCCACGCGCAACGCTAGATGCTATTTAAGGACCCACGATATGTGAAACATTGCCACCGGATACCTCGCCACCATCTGCGCCCTTGTTTCCACTCGAATCCATCGGATGCGGGCCCTGCCTCCAGCGCCTCCTGGCTCGCGAATCGTGGAAGACTTTTAAACTCCCCGTCCAGTGGGTTGGTTGAGACACATGCTTATCCCGGTGAGATGCTTCACCTGCGGCTCCCTGGTCGGGGACAGGTTCTACGAGTTCAAGGACAAGGTCCTCAAGGGGGAGCAGCCCTCGAAGGTCCTGGACGAGATGGGCATCAAGAGGTACTGCTGCAGGAGGATGCTCATGTCCGGCTTCGAGATAGTGGACTATCAGATCCCCTACAACGAGGCGACGGAACGCCGCAGGAAGGCCGACGCCGGGGTCAGCTAGGCCTTGGCACGGGTCACCCAGTTCTTCGCAAGACCCCTTTTCACGAGCCGCGGCGACCCCACCGTCGAGGTCGACGTCCACCTAGGCCGCGTCATGGGGAGGGCCGTCGCCCCTCAGGGGGCCTCGTCCGGAAGGAACGAGGCGGTGCACCTCCCCGAGGGAGGGTCTCGGCAGGCCGTCAAGAACCTCTACTCCGTCCGAGACAGGCTGGTAGGGCTGGACGCCGCGGACCTGGAGGGCGTGGCGAAGCGCCTGAGGGAGGTCGACGGAACACCCGGCTTCTCCTTCATAGGCGGGGCCTCCGCCTTCGCATTCTCCGTGGCGTCGGCGGTCGCCGAGTCGGCCGCCGAGGGGAGGCCCCTGTACCAGCTGATTTCGGGGAGGGAGGAGGGCACGATCCCGGTGCCCATCGGCAACGTGCTTGGGGGCGGAAAGCATGCTGGCCCTGGCTCCCCCGACATACAGGAGTTACTGGTGGCGGCCCTCGGCGCGCCCGACATCTACAGCGCCGTCTCCGCCAACCTGGCGGTGCACAGGGAGGTGAGGAGGCTCATCGAGGAGAAGGACCCGTCCTTCCCCGGAGGGAAGGGGGATGAAGGGGCGTGGGCTCCCCGCATGAGCGACGAAGAGGCCCTTGAAACCGTGGGCCGGGCCGTGGAGAAGGTCTCCAGGGAGCTGGGGTTCAAGATAGGGATGGGGCTCGACCTGGCCGCCTCCAGCCTCTGGGACGGGAGGAGGAAGGTCTACGACTACACAAGGAAGGGGAGGAGGCTGAGCGCGGCCGAGCAGATCTCATACGTACTCGACCTGATCCGAGCTTACTCCCTCTTCTTCGTTGAGGACCCCCTCGACGAGGAGGACTTCGACGGGTTCATGGAGCTCACGGCGAAGGCGAAGGGCGCCAGGATCGTGGGGGACGACATCTTCGTGACCCAGCTCACTAGGCTTAGGAGGGGGATCTCCATGAAGGCCGGGAACGGGGCCATACTCAAGGTCAACCAGGTGGGCCCCCTCCACGACGCCGTCCTCTTCGCCAGGGAGGCCCATTCGGCGGGCTACCTCGTCGCGGCTTCGCATCGCAGCGGGGACACCTGGGAGCCGCACCTGGCTCACATAGCGGTGGGGACGGGGGCCGAGCTGATCAAGACGGGCGTCCTAGGGGGTGAGAGGATGAGCAAGCTGGCCGAGCTCATCAGGATCTCGGAGGCGCATCCCTCCCTTGCGCTCGCGCGACTGTGACCCGCCTTCGTCCCCGAAGGCCGCCTTCGCCTAGGCAAGGCTTAAATGAATAACGGATGAGACCCTAGCTTGTCAACGAGAGCCTGATTCGATGGGGCGGTCGGCCCCTCCTTCGGCTTGTTGGCAAGCATGGGGTTTCACAGGTTGTCTCGGTCAAGGTTCGACCCGTTCAATTCGTTCGTCAGGCGATTTCACAAGGTGATCGTCATCGTATGGATCGTGGCCCTGGCGCTCTCGGTCACGCTGATCCCCAGCTTCTTCTCGGGCGTATCGTACGACATAACGTCGTTGGGCAAGTTTGGCGGCCCTTCGAACGCGGAGTCGCAGGTCGCCCAGAACATCCTGAACGCACAGTTCCCTTCGATGAACACTTCAGCGACCAACGGGCTCATCCTCGTCATCCAGAACCCCTCTCAGGGGGCGTATTCTGACAGCGTCAAGGGCTCCCTGGCGGAGCTGGACCAGACCCTCGCGAGCCAGGACGTTGGCAACTACACCGGGGCCACCTCGGTCTTCACCACCGAGGGCGAGCTCCTCAACTCGACGGTGCCCGGCCTGCTCCAGGGCGCGGCCGCGATCGCCTCCAACATGACTGCCGTCAACCAGGCCGTGTTCGCCCTTGATCAGAACCTTACGGCCCTCAGCAGCGGCCTGTTTCAGTTTGAGCAGGGGATCAACCAGACCGCCCAGCTGATCTATGGCATCCCCTCCAGCTTCGTCACCATCTGGGGCTCCCTCAACCAGTCTAACCCGGCCTTGGCCGACTCAGAGGCAAACGCCACCATATTCGCCCAGACGGGCGCCTTCGGCGGCAATTCCGAAAGCGTCGGGTATTATGACGCCTTCTACGGCTACTGGGATGCCAGCTTCCAATCGGCCCCCAGCCTGAGCGTGACCCAGAGGGAGTCGGCCGCGATTGCCGGCGCCGTCGGGCAGATAGTGAGCAGCCCGCTCCTTGATAATCAGACGGTGGCGCTGATCTCCACCGTATCCGCCGGGCTCAACGTCACCGACTGGTACCAGAGCGACGGCATCGGAAACCTCACCGTTACCGCATTTGCGAGCAACGTGCCTGCCTCCCTCGCTTCATCTCTCGGCGTATCGCCTCAGGGCCTCGTCCTGAGCCTCTATGAGCTGGGGCCCTCCCCATCCGAGGCTGAGCTCACCAGCGTGGCAGTTCCGCTCATCGCGAGCGGACTCAGCGCATATCCCTCCCCCATCCCGGGGCTCTCCGTCAGTGACCTGGTCTCCGCGGCGGCCTCCCTCGGCCCGTCTCCCTCGCCGGGGGCCGTCTGGAACCTGTCTGCCGGCTTCATCGCCTCTTCGACCGCCGCAGCGTTTTCGAACTCGCCCCTCTTCACGGTGAACGCTACGTCGCTCGGCCAGCTCCTTTCGAGCCTGACGCCGGCCAGCTCGAGCTCTCAGGTCACCATCGCCATCGAAGGCGTGGTCTCCAACTCGAGCTACTCCGACTTCCCCCTGGTTGCTTCGAGGACCCTCACTCAGAACTTCGTGAGCTCCGATAACCAGACGGAGATCGTCCTCTTTTCGTTCTCCTCTACGCCGAGCAAGTCTGCCATCTCCACCTTCGAGGCCGACGTGAACTCCTCCGAGCTCTCCTCGACCTCCACCACCTACGTGAC
Source organism: uncultured Nitrososphaerales archaeon (assembly GCA_964475215.1). Lineage (GTDB taxonomy): Archaea > Thermoproteota > Nitrososphaeria > Conexivisphaerales > DTJL01 > DATKKG01. Next base: position 750 of record CAYYVT010000047.1, on the reverse strand, counting down.
CGGAGTCGCCGTCATCGCTCAGCAGGTGGAGCAGACATTCCTTCCAATCCTCGGCACTACCGTTGGCCCCGGGATCGTCGTCTCCATAATAATCGTCGGCATACTCTTCGGCGCCCCCCTGGCTGCGATCCTCCCCCTCTGCCTCGGCGGGCTTTCAATCGCCATCGCCTACGCAATCATCTACCTTGTGATAGTCGTAGCCCAGAAGGGCCAGATCACCTTCCTGACTCCCACCTTGACCACCCTCCTGATGCTCGGACTTGCTGTCGACTACTCCGTCCTTCAGCTTAGGAGGACCAAGGAGGAGAGGACGAACGGGAGATCCAAGGAGGAGAGCGTGGCCACATCCGTCAGATGGGCCGGTCAGGCCGTGCTCACGGCGGGCCTCACGGTCATAGTGGCCTACTTCGTCATGGCCGTCGTGAACGTCCCCATCTTCAACGATGTCGGGACGTCGATAGCCCTGGGGGTCGCCGTGCTCCTTCTGGCTTCCGTTACACTCCTTCCTTCACTGGAGCTCCTCTTGGGCGACTCCCTCTTCTGGCCCAGGCTCAAGGTCAACCACGGGCCCTCCAGACCCGGCTTACTGGCTAAGATCTCCGACGCGACGCTCAAGCGGAAGCTAGCCGTAGCCCTGGTGGTTACGCTCTTCGCCGCGGGCGCCGTAGCGGCCACCGCGAGCACCCCCACGGGCATGGACATGCTGAAGCTGATCCCCGACTTCCAGAGCATACACGGCCTCACCGTCAT
>CAYYVT010000046.1:0-2168 GCA_964475215.1 uncultured Nitrososphaerales archaeon | reverse complement strand
AGCTCGCACCGGCGATCCCCCTCAGGCTGTTCGCGTTCGAGCAGGCGTAGCGTATCCTCAGGGAGTTGTCTCGGTCGTGGGCCCTGGCGTTCCTGATCATCCGGCGGGAGGAGTCGACCGCGGTGACCTTCGCCCCCATCCGAGCTAGCCTCCTGGCCAGGTATCCGTTCCCGCACCCTAGGTCGAGGACCTCCTTCCCCCTGCAGTCCCCTATGAGCTTCAAAAGCGGAGGGTCAATGAGCGATCTGTGCCAGAGGTCCCCGGTATCGCCCTGTTTCCTGTCATACCAATCCGAAAGGCCCTCCCAGCCCTTCACGTCCTTTGGATTCGACATAGCTCCTCCCTCTCTTGCTGTTCAAGGTCGCGCCTTTCCTTTTAAGAAATGTGTCGGCTCTCAGGAAACATGGCTCACCACGAGATCCGCCCGTCGTTCTGAAGCTTAGCATTAAGTAGACCGTGGCGGCCAGCCATCACAGGTGGAAAGGTGAGCGCAGGGAGGGTCTTCGCCATGGCCGGTGGTGCCTCGGCGATCCTGCTGATCGTCTGGCTCTCCTTCGTGGCCAACGTAATCCAGGCGACCGGCTACCTTTACCCCACCTCCTCCCTCACCACATCGAACGGCACCGCTTATCAGGTTCCGACGAACTCCTTCCAGACGCCAATCACATCGGAAAACCCCTGCGGCACGCTCCCGGGGGTGTCGGCGGTCTCGTTCGACGGGGGTCAGATCTGCGTCGCAGGACCACCTCTTATCGTCGGCCCCGACGGCATCGCAGATTTCAGGAACGGGACAAAGGTCAGCCTGGGGTTCAGCGGATGGTACCCCAGCCTCATCATGGGGACGCCCTATGATACCGTAGTCCTCGAGAACGGAACCCGGATCCTCTTCGACAGCGCGGGGGTCGAGGCCCTCATTTACCCCAACCTGGGCGAGGAGTCGTTCTCGAATGGCACGCTCCTGAAGTTCCCGGCCTGCAGCATCCCCATAGACGCCGACCCGACGAACTACCCCATGGGCGTGAGCGGAAACGGCACCGTATGGTACACGGAGAATGGGACGACCGTGTACCTCTACCCCAACGGCACCTGTGGCACCTCGACTGGCTCGCCTCCGTGACTCGGCGAATCCACATACGAGCAGAGGGGGCAGCCTGGCCCTAGGCTTGGAGCATCCCCGTCAGAAAGCTCCCGAGGCCCTCCTCCAGTCAGATGGCGACAGCGCTCCTGCAGTTGATGTCTGACCACGGCCTGTTTAGGCGGGCCCAATCGCTCCCGATGGACCTGACATGAGGTATCCTGCGAAGGAGATGACCCATATACTGAATGAGTAGACGACCAGGCGCTCCGCGATGCCGAACCCGATGACGGAGGGGATTCCGAACAACAGTATGGCCAGCAGGGACACCGCTCCCAGGAGCGCAGAAAGATACCTGAAGGGAACCTTCGTGAACTTGTAGGCGTAGATGGCCCCGAGTCCTCCAAAGATGAAGACCATGAAGGCACCTGTGGCATGGACGGCGAGGATGGAGTTCTCAGGGAACAGGGAAACGACGATCTCCCCCAGGGGAGGAATGAGGTATAGGGCCCACGCGAGCCTGCGGTTGGGGATCGGGAGGGCCGAGCTTCGAAGGAAGAGCACGACCCCCACCAAGGAAAGGATGCCGGTCACCAAAAGTTGGCCATTCCAGAGGAGGAAGGTCTTCGAGCCGATCGCGCCCATGTCGCTCAGGGCGTTCTTGCCGAGGTTATAGCCAGGGTAGATCCCTTCGGAGACCGTGTTGAAGATGATGTTGACGGTCCCAGCCAGGAGCAGCAGAGCCCCGGCCGTGCCCGAGCCGAATCTTGTCGGCGCCGGCGGCGCACTGTCGGCCGAGGAGGACTTACTCACAAGCCGAGTCAGAGTCGTCCCCGCTAATATGGGTTGACGACCAGGGCTGTCTGTTTCTGGCTTTAGTGGGCATACAGCCCCCTCGAAGGAGATGAAAGAAAAAGGGCGGATTTGAGGCGGCTACTTTTCCTTCTTCTTGGGGAAGTAGATCTTCACGTCGCTGGCCGAGCGGTACAGCCTTGCAGGAACGAAATGGGTTATGTCCAGGAAGGGAAGGACTTCGTCGAAGATCTCGTTCTGCACCTTCGACTCTCGGATCTTGTCGAAGGCGGCGTAATTC
>CAYYVT010000045.1:0-3728 GCA_964475215.1 uncultured Nitrososphaerales archaeon | reverse complement strand
CCCATTCAACCATCTTCGGAACGATGTGCTCTTCAGTGAGGCCTCCCTCTTCAGCGAACTTCGCGAGCTCCAGCGAAGCCGTCACCGCCATCTCATCGGTTATCGTCTTCGCCCGGATGTCGAGAACTCCCCTGAAAACGGACGGGAAGACCAATGAGTTGTTCACCTGGTTGGGGAAGTCGCTCCGGCCCGTAGCGACGATCTTCGCCCCGGCCTCCTTCGCCTCCCAAGGCCAAATCTCGGGCACGGGGTTGGCCATGGCGAAGACCACCGAGCCCTTGGCCATCTCCCTGACCCATTCGGGCTTCACCACGCCGGGGCCAGGAACGGCCGCGGCGATGAGGATGTCGGCGCCTTTCAGGGCCTCAGGGAGCCTTCCCTTCCTCCCCTCTCCGTTCGTCTTCAAGGCCATCTCGTGCTTCCATGGGTTTTCGAGGGCCATCTTATCGAAGTCATCGCGCTCGGGCTGCAGGATCCCCTTGCTGTCGACCAGGATGACCTTCTTGGGGTCGACTCCAGCCGAAATGGCGAGCCGAGCACTGCTGAGGTTCGCCGCGCCGGAGCCGAAGAACACCACATTTACGTCGGGCATCCTCTTCCCGACGACCTTGACTGCGTTGATGAGTCCAGCGACCGTGGCGGCCGCCGTCCCCTGCTGGTCGTCGTGCCATACGGGGATCTCCAGCTCCTTCCTGCACCGCTCGAGGATGTAGAAGCAGTCGGGCTGCCTGATGTCTTCCAGGTTGATGCCGCCCAGCGCTGGCTGGAGGACCTTGGCCACTTCGACAAAACGCTCCTTGTCCGCTACGTCGATCGGAAGGGCGAAGGCGTCGACGCCGCCTAGGTACTTGAAGATCAGGGCCTTTCCCTCCATGACCGGGGCGGAGGCCTCGGGCCCGATATTGCCCAAGCCCAGCACCCGTGTTCCGTTGGTGAGCACAGCTATGGTGTTCCACCTGTTGGTATATTCGAACGAAAGGCCCCTGTCCCTGACGATCTCTCTCGACACCTGGGCCACTCCAGGGGTATACCAAACGCCGAGGTCCTTTAGGGAGGTAATTGGGACGCGGGGGGCGACTTCTACCTTCCCCCCATAAAACTGAGAGTATCTTACCGCTAGTTCGTATGGCTTATTCACATCTTGCTTGGCGGTCAAAAACAGATCAAACTGAATGGGCTTCCCCGAGATTTAAGTGTGGTGCGCCAGAGACCCATCGATACCATGAACAGACCAGAAGGCAAGCCCACGAAGCTTTGCAAGTACGACCGTAAACCCTTAATAGAAACGGACGACGATTGAGTCTAAATGTCCACGCCGAGCTGGCGCACGCAGCCGGGCGCCATAGGGAAGGTTCTAGTCGATACGGCGATGGGCCGCGTGCACGCTGACACGGTGATAACTCGTTCACGGCTGGTCAACGTAAACACGGGGGAGGTCGAAGAGGGAGTGGATGTGGCGGTGAAGAGGGACCGAATCGCCCTGGTGGGGGACGCGAAGCACACCATCGGCCCCAATACGAAAGTGATAGACGCCGACGGGAAATATTTGGCTCCCGGCCTCATCGATTCCCACATGCACATAGAGAGCTCTATGGTGACCCCCACTCAATTCGCCCGGGCGGTTCTTCCGAGGGGCACGACGACGGTCTTTGTCGACCCCCATGAGATGGGGAACGTAAAAGGAATGGATGGAGTGAGGTATATGCTGAACGAATCGCTTTCGCTTCCACTAAAGGTCTACGTTACGCTTCCCTCATGCGTCCCCGCCCTCCCGGGGTACGAGACCGCCGGCGCGTCGATTGGCGTCGCCGACATAGCCAAGGCACTGAAGTGGCCGAACGTGGTCGGCCTGGGAGAGATGATGAACTACCCAGGCGTAATCGAAGGGAACCGCAATGCCATGGGCGAGATAGGCGCCACCCTTGACGCTGGCATGCTCGTGGAGGGACATTCGCCTGGGCTACGCGACAGGTACCTCTCGGCCTATGTCGCGGCCGGCATCACGTCGTGCCATGAATCCACCGAGAAGGAGGAAGCAATCGAGAAGCTGCGTCGGGGTATGTACCTGCAGATTAGGGAGGGGTCGGCCTGGCTGGACCTCAAGGAGAACGTAAGGGCCATCACGGAGGGGAAGGTGGACACTCGCCACATCTGCTTGGTGACCGATGATAGGGAGCCCGGCTCCCTGGTGCGACAGGGTCATATGGACCATGTCGTTCGGAGGGCGATCGAGGAGGGGGTGGACCCGATCGAGGCCATCGAGATGGCCACAATCAACCCCGCCGAGCATTTCGAAATGGGCAGATACCTCGGATCGGTCGCCCCCATGAGGAGCGCCGACCTGGTCATCCTTTCATCTCTTGAGGATTTCAGGCCCTCGCTGGTGATGGCCGACGGCAGGGTGGTAGCAAGAGACGGCAAGCTGGTCGCGCCCATCGCGCAGCGCACAATCCCTCAGGAGATGACCGACTCCATCCATCTGAAACGCCTCCCCACTCCAAGAGATTTTGTGGTAAGGGCAGGGAAGGAGAGGGGCTCGGTCGAAGTCAGGGCCATCGGCGTCGCCGGAGGTCGGGTTGAAACAAAGGAGGTCATTGAAGAGGTGGCGGTGAAAGATGGGGAGGCCCAGATATCGACTTCTAAGGACGTGCTCAAAGTAGCGGTGGTCGAAAGGCACCATGCGACGGGCAGGAAGGCCGTCGCCTTCGCAAAGGGGTTCGGCTTCGAGGGAGGGGCGGTGGGCTCTACCGTGGCCCACGATTCCCATAACCTGCTCCTGGTGGGGACCGACGAGAAGGAGATGGCCTTCGCGGCCAAGATGGTGACGGAGCAGGGAGGAGGCATGGTGGCCGTCAGGGAGGGACGCGTCCAAGGTGCCATCCAGATGAAGGTGGCAGGGCTGCTGTCCGAGAGGCCCGTAGAAGAGGTCGCCGCTCAGGCTGAGGGTCTCCTCGAGGCCTGGAGAAGAATGGGCTGCCGGATGGTGGAGCCGTTCATGACGATGTCGCTCATCACGTTGACTGTGTTGCCCGAGCTCAGGCTGACCGACAAGGGCCTCCTGAACACCAGGACCTTCCAGTTCGTAGAGCCGGTGCTAGGTTGAATAGACGACAGAAAACGGGTTTGAGGTCCTACTTGACCTGGACTTCCTGCTTGGCTGTTATTTCTTTGATGATGCCGGCTGCTACTGTCCTGCCGGAGTCCCTAAGGGCGAACCTTCCCATCTCTGGGAAGTCCTTGTAAGTCTCGACGCAGATGGGTTTGAGCGGCCTAACCTTCACTATGGCCGCGTCTCCAGTCTTCAGGCTCTTCGGCTTGTCCTCCACGACCTGGCCGGTCCGCGGATCAATCTTCGACACCAGTTCGCTTACCGAAGCAGCGACCTGTAGCGTGTGCGCGTGAAGCACAGGAGTATATCCCGCCGCAATGGCAGTCGGATGATAGACCACGATGATCTGGCCGACGAACTCCTTGGCGACGGTCGGAGGGGCGCTGGAGGGTCCTACGACATCCCCCCTCTTTATGTCGGTCTTGGCGATGCCCCTGATGTTAAAGCCGATGTTGTCTCCAGGGACGGCCTGCGGTATCTGGGTGTGGTGGGTCTCGATGGTCTTGACTTCGCCCTTCACCCCAGCTGGCATGACCACCACTACGTCGTTGGGTTTGAGGACGCCGGTTTCGACCCTGCCCACCGGCACAGTTCCGACACCCGTGATGGTGTAGACGTC
>CAYYVT010000044.1:0-2829 GCA_964475215.1 uncultured Nitrososphaerales archaeon | reverse complement strand
CGTCCTCTCTAGGTCGGTGATCCTAGCACATCTCTTGACGAAGGCCAGCCCCTCGGCTTCTGAGTTCAGCCATCCTTCACGGGCTAACTCCAAGAGGTCCTCCCTTGAGTCGCAGGCGACGTAGAAAGACGGCGTCCATCTGTCGACGAGACGGCTGGTCCGGCGGGGCCCCTCCTTGAACCACACCACCATCTCACCGGGGCCGCCGGGGTGGAGGTCGAGGATCCAGCCGTTCATCGCGGCTCGCGCCTGAGCCTTTCAACTTCCTCCTGCAGCCAGAGGACGGTCTTATGCTGGAGGAAGATGAGCCCCATGAACAGCGCCTCGCTGGGGAAGGGGGAGGACTTGGCCTCCATGGCCGGGAGGAGCTCGTAGCATTCCCTTAGCATCTCATGGAAGAGCTCCCTGTCCTCGGCCCTGAGGGCGTCCCCGAATCCCCTCCAGCTCTCCATCTCCTTCAGCATCTCCCCGCCGTCCAGGCTCATGGGGATCCACTCCTTTCGCCTGCGAGCTCCATGAGCCCCCTCAGCTCCCTGAAGTGGTGGAAGAGGAGGGCCATGGCCATGCCTTCGAAGCGAGAGGTCCTGACGGCCGAAGAGGAGGCCGACGTGTAGAGCCTGGCGGTATCAAGCATCTCGTCGAAGAGCCTTCGTTCCCCTTTCGGCAGCGCCCTCCTGAAGGCCTTCCATTCGCTCGCCTCCATGACCTCGGCTATACGGAAGGAAGGGACCGTCCTCCCCATCAGCGCGCCACCGCCCGGACGACCGCGGACCTCAGCAGGTCGGACAGCTTGAACTCGCAGGAGCTCCCGAACCTGGTTACCCCCCTGACCAGGGTGGCTTGGACCATGCCCCCTTGAGGCGACAGATTGACCAGGGAGTCTGCCCACGGCACGACGAGGCCGGTGAGCTCGCTCTGGGAGACGAGGGTGCAGAGCACGTATACCTCCTTGGATAACAGCTCGTCGAGGCCCGCCTTCACCGCCTCGAGGAGGCGCGAAGCCTCTCTCCTGTCCAGCTCGGGCTCGTTGAAGGTGCCGAGGAGGTCGGCGACGATCACCAGCCTGGAGGCGTTCTCCTCCGCCGCCCTGATGATGTGCCTCTGGATCAGGTCGGCGAGCTGGTACATGGTGAAGGCCCTACAGGTGACGACCCTCCTGAGCGCCTTCCTTGGGTCCAGCCCGTGCTGGCGGGCGAACGACGCGAAGAGGTAGGGGTCCGAGCAATTCCCCCCGTCGATGAACAACGCCGTGGAGTCCAGCCCCCCTCTCTCATGAGACAGCTGGGCCCTCAGCGCAGCCAGCTCCGCCACCGCAGGCGCCGCCCCGCCGGAAAGCATGAGCAGCTTGCCCGGCTTCAGGGGCTGGACCATGAGGTCGAGCTTCGGGAAGCCGAGGGAGAAGGGCATGAGCGTGGACGCCCGGCGGAAATCGACCTTCGACCCGCTTCTCCGGCCTGGAGAGGCAAAGTCGATGTCGGACCAGTCCTCTGCCACCTGTGCCAGCCTGCATTCGGTGGAGCCCTCGAGCTTACCACCGCATCCGGGGCATTTCCCTTCGAGGGAGTCGATCATGTCGCCGACCGGCCGGAGCTCCCTCTTCACCCCGAGCACGCAGGAGCAGCTCGAGCAATAGTAGACGTACTTCTCCCGGCCGCTCCCGTCGCACTCGTAGAGATAGTGGAGACCTTCCATCCGGGTCCAAAGTGAGAGCTTCCTGAAGCATTTAACGGCACGCGGTGGCGGGCGGGCCCCATCCGCCTGAGACGCCGCGATGGAAACCGTTTAGAGTCTGTGCTGTCCATCTAGGCATGGGAGAGCGATGCGCGTGTCCGAAGGAGGAGCTCAAGAGGATCGAACAGGCGGGAAGGACGCCGAACACATCTTCGGCCTTGTGTCGGAGCTGGACAGCCTATACAGAGACAAGCTGAAGGCCAGGGATGAAGAGATCGCCCACCTCAAAGACATAATCGCCCTGAGGGAATCGGCCCTCAAGAAGAAGGAGGAAGAGGTGGCCGTCCTGAAGGACAAGCTCACGGATTCGAGCGAAAAGGCGAGGAGGACGGCGGACGAGCTGACGGCCCAGTTCCCGCAGCGCGTCGTGGAGCTCCTCCAGGGTGAATACACGTTAAAGTGCACCAAGTGCGGCGCCGAGGTGAAGACGAAGGTCAACGACGAGCAGGCGAGGCAGCTGCTCACCGGTCAGCCCGTCCAGCTTCTGTGCACGAACGCCGACTGCACCGACGAGTTCTCGTGGGGGAAGGAGAGACACTCCATCCCCTTGACCTTCGGGCCGATGCTCAGGCTGAGACTGGCCCTGCTGGGGCTCGTCTAGCCCGGAGTGCAGTCTACAGCAGATATCGGGACTGTGGAGGAACGGCGGACGCCGCTTGTCAGCCACTCGTCAGCCGGAGAAGCCGTGGCAGGTCGGCGATGCTGTCGATGGTCGCATCGGGAAAGAGGCCCGCCGGAGGGTTCTTCAGATCTTCGCTGGCGCTTCCCGTCAGGACCAGCACCGACCTGAGCCCTGAGGCCCGAGCCGCCTTGATGTCGGTCTGCAGCCTGTCGCCCACGACTATCACGCTCTTCCTATCTAGCGCCAGCCGTTTTAGGGCCGCCTCCACGATGGTGCCTGAAGGCTTTCCGATGACTTCGGGGATCGCCGAGGTCGCGGTGGTCAGGGCTGCGGCTATCGACCCTGCCCCCGGCTCAAATCCGCCCTTCACCGGGAAGGAGGGGTCGAGGTTGGTGGCGATGTACCTAGCCCCGGCCTGAATGGCGTAGCAGGCCGCCTTGAGACGGTCGTAGGTGAACTCCAGGTCAAGGCATGAG